>PBRN01000130.1 GCA_002725955.1 Pseudobdellovibrionaceae bacterium | reverse complement strand
TTGCCCTGTAAATTAGTAAACTTTCTGACTGGCTGCCTGAGAATAGCAAAAGCAGCAAACAGATCTCGGAAAAATGAAATTATGTCCGTGAATTGCTTTTATAATTCTGCAAAAATTATCTTCGAATTTGTAATGAAATCAGATGAAGTTCCCGCTGCTGAACAATATAGTCTAGAGAAAGAGCACAAGTACTTGTGTAAGGCGTTTGAAACCGATATTGAATATAGGTATACAAGCTAATATGGGGCGCTAAATTGGCCAGACATACCTATAAAGATTTTTTACAACAAAAACATAAAAATACAAACAAACTTGGGTCTCATAAACTGATCATATTAACAGGCCCCTCCGAATACCTCAAAGCCCAAACCTGTCGACATATTCGATCTAAATGGCTATCCCATGAAAATCATTCGTACCTTCGCTGTGATGAACACACAATGGATGACAGTGACTTCCTTGATCTTTGCGAAACAGAAAATATCTTTGAACCATCACCACTATTTCACATTGAACGATTAGCTTCAAAAACAAAACTACTTCCTTTTTTGAAAAAAACCCCTAGAGCAAGCCACATTAAAAACCTGATACTAATAACAACCAAAGAAGAATCTATTTCTGAAAAGGTTAGACAGGAGATAGACAGGTTAGACGGGGATATCATAAATTGCACCGAGCCTACCTCTTGGGAACTCACAAAATGCTTTCCTTCTATCTATGAAGATGCTGAAATAAAGTTAAATCAAAGTGCTGTCCAGTTATTTATCGATATAGTCGGCACTAATCTATTTGTGATTGAAAACGAATTAAATAAAATCGCTCTGAATTTTCATGGCCGCACAACAGCACTTACAGTAGATGACATCGCTCCATTCTTGGGTTTTTTAAAGGAAGATTCATCCTTTGGCCTAGAAAACCACATTTTAAATTTTTCTGAAGCAAAAGCACAAACATTAATGCTCGATCTACTAGGTCGAGGAGAAAAGCCTCTATCGATTTTAGGTTTATTATCAGCACACTGCCGAAAAACATTGAAAATCCTGAGTCTATTAAAAGGAGGGGAATCTGACACTGAAATATCTAAAGCCCTTAGACTACCAAGGTTTGTCATAAAAAGTTATACTAAGTATGCTCGTCAAATAAATGAGAATAACTACCGGGCAGCTTTGATCTGCTGCCAAAAAGCAGATCAAAAGCTAAAATCAGCGCCCATCTCAGCTGAGATCATCTTAGGGCAAGTATTAAACATAATTTGTACTGCTCCTAGATGATTAGGGCGCAAATTAGACTATGGCACCAGCAATCTTTGAGGTAAACAGTGATAATCCCCATTATAATTTCACTTTTAAGCCTTTCCCCTCTCTCTCATGCTGCTAGCAAAAATAAGCTCAACTTTTCACAACAAAACCAAGTCAAGGCAGATCATCCTATTCAGGATTTAGACTATGACGACAAATCGGGAACGGCAGCTTTTTATGGTAAAAATTATTTTTGGGTTTGGGAGACCAAAAAGAACAAGCTAACTAAGATAGATCTCCACGGAGATTTAGTAGATGAAAATAGATTTATCGCTACTAAAGCATGCGCTAATGGAGTTCTTGCTATAAGCGAGGAAAGCATAGACTGGGTCAGTAACACGCCTCTAAAAATAAAGAGATATGATTATTCAACAAACATGATCCTCGGAATCGGATCTCATGATGCAAACATTTGGTGGATTACGCCAAATAAGATGTTTTTATTTGACACCAAGTCTTTAAGCTTAACTGCTAAAAAGCTTAATCTCCAACTAAGTGACAAATCGAAAGTCAGCCTAAGTAATGATGGAACACTTATATTTACCGAAGGGAGGAAAGTAAAAACATCACAAAATCAAAAAATATCTACCCTATTCATAAATAAAAATAATATATTAGGCATACAACACAGAAAAAATTACACTATCGCCTGGAGCAAAAAAGAACTCATCTGGTTATCGTCAGATGAAGATAAGCCGTTAAAAATACCTGTCCAAAGAAATCAAAACTTAATAGCAACTTATTGGGCTCCCGATACCCATCGTTATATTTTTCAAGATGGGTCTCTCATATCATACGAACTACAAACTAAATCTCAAAAACAGTATCAAGTAACTAAAGGAAAGTTTAACTCTGTAAAACTTCATAACTCTAGTCTGTCCTTTATAGATAACGAAGGATACCCAACGATCATTAAATTAAATCATTAATCTAAATTCTCATGATGTAACGGTTTAACAACCTTATAGTTTTCAGTAGACCAATTAGCAATATCTTGAATTTTACATCGTTCAGAACAAAAAGGACGGTAGCTATTGGATTCGTCAAATACAGACGATTTCTGACAAATCGGACAACAAAACGATCTATCTTTCATCATTTCCCCTTACTTTTTAGTCACCTAAAGACCTGAGTCGTGATGGATACAAACCAACAGGTAGNCTATCACTATCTCCACTACTTATAAATTCGGCGAGACATTTACCAGCAAAAAAACCCATAGTCAAACCTGANCCCATAAAGCCCGACGCTAATAAGACTCTTGATTCACCAAACATAGGACCAATAACCGGNAACTCATCACATGGCCGGCATTCAATACCAGCTGAGGTTTTTGCACNATGAACTTCATCNACCCCGCNAAANGTTGACTTCGCCTTATCGGCCAGGAACCNCTCGATCACAGTAGATACCTCAGCACATTCAACTCCNATGCCAGCAACAGGCCTNAAAAAGCGAGCTCCACCTAAAATCAATCGTCCTTTGTCAATAAAAGNNCCCCACTCATAGCCATGATTNACACTAAAATAAGTTCCAACCTCAGCGTANGGAAATTGNGCTGCTTGCCCTTTCCAATCATATAAGCTCCACTGTTCTACNACAGGGACCAAAGCTTCAGACAAATTGGGAATAAAGTCTCTAATGGCNAGATGNCAAGCAAAAACCACAAACTCAGCATCAATGCGATCTCCTGAATCTAAAAAGAGACTCACCCCGCTGTGGCTAGATTGAATCGANAGCAACATGTTATTAAGTATNCGAGCACGGATGTTCCCATTCAACGNATCCATAAGANCCATGGGGTTCAAAACCCCCCCTCTGCGACCATCATCCTGAACAGCAATAACTCGNCCACTGAATCCACCGCGAAACCAATGTTCTGANGTCGAATAGATTTCTCCCCATAGCCCCGCNGNTTTAAGTCCATNGACNGCAATTTCAGCTTCAGCCAATTCTTCTGGAGANACGATAAGTCGAATCCGTCNNCGCTGCCGAATAGGAATATTATGAGATNCACACCAGTGAATNAGACTATCATATGCCAAATCGCCAAAATCCCAGAAATCTCCGGCAAACCTTGATCCATGNGCGTGNGAAACNCTGCTGAAATTATCCGACTGGCCGCCAGNTACTAAACCGGCCGAATACCTTGANTCACTATTCTCTGCTCCTAATATCGCAACACTTGAAACACCCTCATTTNCTAAGTGAAGAGCT
Source organism: Pseudobdellovibrionaceae bacterium (assembly GCA_002725955.1). Taxonomy (GTDB): domain Bacteria; phylum Bdellovibrionota_B; class Oligoflexia; order Oligoflexales; family Oligoflexaceae. Next base: position 5,884 of record PBRN01000130.1, on the reverse strand, counting down.
GCAGACTTACCCACAACTCCATTACCAACCACAACTACGTCAAATTTTTTCACCTCTGGCATCAGCGATCCTCGCATATCACCCTATAAACTATGCANCAGACTTACTAANTCTACCTTAATCACAGCCATCCAACCTCCATAGAAATCAATACTTTCANTGGNTATTAAGATGAGCATTTATTTTAGCTGATGTTTTTAATATGATAAATTTTGGGGTTTCGCTTCAAAAAATCAGACTTTGAAGATTCATTAGGATTTGAACTCTAATAATCGACAGATAAGCCGCAAAATGGAATCAAACGCANGATAACAAGGAATATTTTATGAAGCTGTTTCATCTCGCCTATCTTATNATGCTAATAAGCTCNAATGCTTNGAGCGTTANCCNAGAGCTCACGGTCTCTGGTTGGCCNAAAGAGTGGCTACAAATGGACAGTAAGAGTCCTCATTGGGCAAANAATCCAGTACTAGGCAAAATGATTTGCCCNGCCTTAACTCGTCTAAACCTGCTGGAGAAAAGATCNGAGNCACAGTTATTATCTGAGATAAAGGTNTCCGANAGAGAACAAAAAGTTTGGTCCTTCGTACTTTCAAAAGNCCTNTATTGGTGGACNGGAGATATAGTAACACATGAAGATCTAGCANACTTCTTCGATAAAAACCTAGAACAAAATCTNCGCCAAAGCTCAATGGACAGCTATGAAATACCGNATTTTGATATCGAACATAGTAAANNCGGAGTTAAAATAATTTGGAAATCTAAACCGNAATTTGGTCCATGGATTCTCAATCANATACCTTTCCAAAAACAANAGGACGGGAAGATAGTGTGCGCNGGCAATTGGCAGCCTCANCAATTAACTGGTTATATAGAAGAAATGATTTCCAAANCCCCTGAATCCACTATGTCCATTAAATTTACTGCGCAAAAATCAGCAGACTTGANCTTTCAGTACCCACACNCATCTATAGCAAATGCTTGGGCNAGGCACCCAGATCAGAGGATTCGCTGTTCTCGAAAAATCGATCTNCCNATTATTACAGGAATATTTTGGAATACCAATATGCCAGATACCAACAACCCAAAAATGCGCNCAGCATTTACTCACCTCATGCCAAGNGGAGCACTTCTGCGTCATGGCGCCGGATATATGGGAGATTTACTCTCCGGCCCTTTTCTTAGAGCGCATCCTGGTTATTCCAAGGCTCTGCTTGTTAAATCATACAGCGTNGAAACNGCTCAGAAAATATTCGCCCAGNAAAATTATAGATATAAAGAGGCAAACGGAGAATTAATGCGCCCAGATGGAACTAATCTGGTGCTNAAAATACAAGTCNGNGGATCAANNGAGACCTTAGCNGNAAAAGTGATNGCTAGTTCCTTCCAGTCTTCTGGAATTACAGTAGAATTTCAATCCCAGCCTCANGGNGCACATGGGNTACTAACATCNTTAACGCTCCCTTGGCCNAATGGTAACCTCATTCATGCTTTNCATTCCAANTCAAAGTCAAGTTGGCCTGGACAGTTCGCTACAGAACAGTTAGATAANGGGCTGGAAGCATATGCTAGGTCTCTAACGTTCAGCAAACCTGACTTCAGGCANCTAAGGAAAATTCATAAAATTCTATTCGATCAAGAGCCNATTACATTACTNATGCAACACCAAGTTTGCCTGAAAAGCAGNTCTCGNAAAAAACTTCCAAAGGTCTATATTAGAAACCCTGANTGGTTTCANAAATTAACAAAATTTACCATGAGGACTAAATGATTTACCTCAAATCAGATGCCGAAATCGATANTATGAAAGAAAGCGGTCAGCTAGCCGCNTCCACCCTAAAAATGATNGAAGAGTANGTAACCCCNGGCATTTCNACGCTAGAGNTGAATAATATATGCCATGATTACACACTTAAGCATAATGCAATTCCAGCGCCTCTGAATTANAAAGGGTTTCCAAAGTCGATCTGCACTTCTGTGAATGAGGTTGTATGTCANGGTATTCCATCGGCAAAAACCAAGCTGAAAGATGGAGACATCATTAACATTGATGTAACCCCNATTTACAAAGGCTTCCATGGNGATACGTCCAAAACTTTTTTCGTAGGAAATCCNTCTGAAAAAGCCAAGAAATTGGTAGANACAACTAGAAAATCTCTATACTTAGGAATCGAAGAAGTTAAAGCAGGAGCCAGGATCGGNAATATTGGGGCNGCTATACAGGAATATGCTGAAGCAGAGGGCTTTAGTGTAGTTCGAGAATTTGTTGGCCACGGAATTGGCACTAACTTTCACGAAGACCCCCAAATCATGCATACCGGTAAATANGGTCAAGGCATGCGACTGGAAGAAGGTATGGTATTNACTATCGANCCAATGCTCAACGAAGGACATTGGAAAACCAAGGTCTTAAAAGATGGNTGGACAGCAATTACTTCCGATCGCAAGCTTAGCGCNCAATTNGAACANACGATAGCAATTCGAAGTGATGGTACAGTCGAAATTCTCACTGAACTAATCTAAATTNAANAGNTTAATCAGAGTTTCAAGNTCATCAACATAGACTATGTTCGGCTCTTCGAGCCTTGATTTCAGAATATCGATACGCCCTTCGATTTCAGTAACTAAGGCCTCGATNAGTCTTGGGTCATCACTNGTNTGCAACTTCTTTGCANACNTTTGGGGGTNACGAGACTGCTCCTGTAATATGTCTANACGTATGCGTCTCAAGTCATCAATTTGTTCTATTGTTGCTTTATCAAGAGGACAGTCAAAAATTATTGTGGCTTCAAGTTCCATGCGGCGGGNTCTCTANGGGGATCANTTATAAACAGCTATCTNAGCTGNCCCATAAGCAAAAGCAAACTNTATGCCACCCNNCACANCNTNTAAGNCNCTATAATTAAAAGGAAAANNTTTATTTTGAAGTGTCTAAATATTNATCATAAATATGCATATCNAGAGCTCAACCTANTATTACATCTTTAATGTCAGGNAATTTATCCTTGAGAATTGGCACTATACCNTTAAACANNGTTATATGACTTGAAGGACAACCGGAGCAGCCNCCAAAAAGCCTAATTGTCACAATNCCATCATCAACATCAANCAGTTCACAACCACCAGCATGCAAAGCTAACTGAGGATTTACTTCCTCTTCGATAATTTTCTTAATCTCTTCAATCATTTCCAACTCCCTATCTTAGTATAATAAGTTAGGTCCGATTTAGTACTTGTCAAGAGCCAACTATCCGCTGAAGACCAGTGATAGATGCACGCCCCATGGCTAAAACCGCCTCAACGCTATTACCGGCAATATGGGGAGTCCCCAAAAATCTCTCACTCTTAAGCAGGGCAGCAGGCACGAATGGTTCATTGTTAAAAACATCCATCGCACAGCCTTTAATCTTACCCTGACTTAAGACTGAAGCTAAATCATCCTCATTTACAACTTTGCCACGACAGGTATTTATCAAGAATCCCGTTGACTTCATGAGAGACAATGAATCCCGGTTTATCATATGCTGAGTATCTGGAGTAAGAGGCACATGAAGAGACACGATATCAGCAGACCGCAAACATTGATTTAACTCAACCTGAGAAGCCCCTAGCTCTGCCGCAAACCCAGATTTATCAACGATATCACATATCAAAACCTTACAATTGAAAGCCTTCAGTAAGTAACAGACCTTAGTACCTACGTTGCCGCAACCAATCACACCAACTGTTTTACCGTTCAGATCTAGCCCTCCATTCTTCACCCATTGGCCGGACCTTAAATAATGACTACCCAATTCAATGCGCCGCATTAAACTGATAATTAAACCAATCGTGAATTCTGCCACAGAAGAGGCATTAACGCCCGGTTGATATGTAACATCCACTCCTGCCTCACGGCATGCATCAAAATCGATATTATCAATACCTACGCCATATTTTGAGACGAACTTAAGTCTCGGCAGCTTCGACAACACCTCTCTACTCAAAACTTCTTTACCAACAATCAAAGATTCCGCAAGTGAGACAAAACCTATAAAAGCTTCTGCAGAAGCAACATCCTTTGGTTCTGCAAATCGAATCTCTGTTGTCGGGAAGGCTCTTTTAATGTCTTCACAAAGAATCCTATTGCCACAGAAACTCCGAGCAGAAACAGCAATCATTTTTACGATGCCATAAAGAAAAAAGCTTGATCAAACGTGAGAGCAATAAAGACTAGAAATACATAGACAAGTGAAAAATAAAATACTGGCATTACCCTCTCTTCAGATTGAGAATCGTATAATACCCAGCTTAGATAAATAAAATACAAAGTGGCAGCAATAGAAGTAACACTATAGATCCACCCTACTTGGCCGTATATGCAAAGACCAATAATAGGCAACAATAAGCTAAGAGAGTATAACAGTATATGTATTCGGGCAGATTTCACACCACGCACAGAAGGCAACATCGGGACCCCTACATTAGCGTAATCATCCTTATATTTTATAGCTAGTGACCAAAAATGAGGTGGGGTCCATAAGAAGATAATAGTAAAGAGCATCCAAGCATCTAGACTAATTGTCCCAGAAACAGCTGCCGACCCAATGAGAGGACCTACGGCTCCTGCTGCACCGCCTATTACAATATTTTGATCAGTCCTTCTCTTTAAATACATTGTATATACTACAACGTAAAAAAAGTTCGCTCCCAAGGATATGTATGCAGCCAAAGGGGTCGTATAGTAATACAAGATCGAAAAGGAAAATATCCCTAATAACAGAGCCAGTACAAACGCCTGCTTAGAATTTACCTCCCCAGCTGGAATTGGCCGACCAGAAGTTCTCACCATCGAAGCATCGATATCTGAGTCTACTAGATGGTTAAACATCGCAGCTGAGCTTGAAGCCCAATAAGTACCGAACAAAGTTACAAAAGTAACCAAAAGGGAAGGGTAACCTTGAGACGAAATAAACAAACTAGGCACAACCGTTAAAACCACTAACAAAGAAATGGTCGGCTTTGTCATTTTAAAATATGAAGATAAGCTAGCACTGCTACTTAAGTCACTGACTTGACTTAAATCATTACTAGGGATCATATTGAAGCCCTATCTGATTAGTATAATTAACCTAAACTGGCATACGCAACCAGGCCTAAGCAACCTATTTAGAAGAATATGGCCTTCTTGGCAATACTAAATACACTATTTCGGCATAGATCAGTAACGCCCAGCGATTCCAATCCAAATGGGAAACCATACGCAGAGGAAAAACAACACTGGAAACCCAAACATACACAAGACTAAAAAAATCCAGCCTCTGCCTTCACCTTCATAATCTCTCTCTAGTTTAGAATCCTTCATTAATTTCTCTCTCAGTTTTATTTATGTTCGTTGGAATTACGATTATGGCTGACTTACCCATTGTATGAACTTCTATCATGACAATAAATGTTTCTCTAGAACTTTATCAATTTGTATTTAACACCCTGTTACCTTTATCGCTCAGTCCTTTGCTCAAAGCTTCTTGCAAGTTCAAATACACTGAATAGTTTCTCCATACTTTTTTTATGTATTCTCGCGTTTCGCCAAAAGGAATCATCTCGACCGCCAACAACGTGTCTTTATGCCACCGCCTAGACCGCCATATAGACATTGCAAATTCACCCGCATTATATGCTCCAAACATCGCAGGCAAAGAACCCTCGTATAGAATATTCAGTTCTTTGAGATATGCATTACCTAAGCGAATATTTTTATCGGGATTTGCCAAATCAATATCAAAGTCGTCAATCCTCAAGCCTTTTTTGTCTGCCAGCTTTCTCGCTGTAACTTCTATAATTTGCATTAATCCCAAAGCATCCGCTCCGCTTCTAGCTACAGATTTAAATCCACTTTCCTGTC
>PBRN01000129.1 GCA_002725955.1 Pseudobdellovibrionaceae bacterium | reverse complement strand
TGATAATCATGTTGACTCTATAATCCAAACCGGATTGCCTAGCGCTTTCCATAAATTGACTAAGTTCTGTTTGAAGCTCGTTCTGCATTTTTACATTTGCTGCATGATAGGAGCTATCCAAGGCTATAATTATTTCAATAGGTTTTTGGCTCGTTATTTCAAACCCTTCTATAATCACCTCACCTTTCTCGGTTTGTTCTTCAGGCTGCTTTATGTCCGGGAGCTTTAAATCATTTTCTGATACAGAGGTTACATCAGCAGTCTCTGAATTAAGATCGGTATCTTCAGCCTGTCCAACAATATCAAAACGAGCGTTACTACAGCTCATAATCAAAACAGTTAAACTTATCTTGATGAGAGAACTGTATCCTCCAGCAGTGCTTAACCCAATTAGCAAGGCAACCTCCTATCAGCCGGTCAATAAGCTTCCAACATAGAACTCGGCCCCTTTAGTTGAAAAGATAAACTTTTTTTTTGATCCCTATTACTTTAAATAAAACAGCGCGTTGAACCGGCCTTTAACAATTTAATTTTCCCTCCGAAAATCTCACTATCTCTCTGAAGGTTATTTTCAACAGATTAAATACTTTAAAACATATGATTTAAGACATGTAGCAGATGGATTACCAACGCCCAAACCTATGAAGGACAGGAGCTTTCCAGAAAGCATCAACCAAACTAAAATACGGCTATTTTTAGGCACTGCTAATTTTTCAACGAATTAGTGATGTAAAAAATAATTAAAATCTATCACGAAGTTCAATACTGGTTTCTTGTCCATTAAACAAAACATAGGTACATTAGAGCCATAAACAACAGAGGAGCATAGTTATGGTCAGAGCAGACCGTTTAGTATTGCTTATTGTCATACTTATGACTGGTGTGATTGGTAGCTTCTGGTTTTTCGACGTATCTCCGGGGCAAACAGGTTTTCCTCATCCGGAAATAGGAAAGATGTTAAAAGGAGGAGATGCCAGCAGACACGACGGAATACTGGCTGTAGGTTGGGTGTTAGGTCTGCTGATTCAGCTTCTTAACCTTGCTCTTATTCTTTTAGGAGCTGGCCCAAAAAGAAAGCTAGGCCCTTGGTTTGTTTGGGGATCCATCCTTTACTTAGGAATTTGGACTACCTTAGCGGCCGCATATGGACTGGCAGCTTCGGGTATTTGGGAAAATAACTGGTCCGGCTACCCTTTGCCAACGATCGTCGCTATGTTCGGAATCTGGCTTACCCCTCTTGTATTTATGGGTATTTATTACTTCCGATTTGACAAACTTGTATATAGCGCTGCCGACAAAAAGAAATTTGAAGCTATTCTCGCTAAGCGCACCCAAGCTCGAGGAGACATGTAATGGAAGAATACAGAAATATAATTACCCTCAGCTTCGTTGGCTTCTATATGGTCGTATGCTTAGGCATAGGCGTTTGGGCCATGAAGCGCACGTCAAGCGCCAAAGACTTTTTCATGGCAGGTAGAAATGTTGGCGCTATAGTAACGGCTCTTGCTGTCTTTTCATCATCACTCAGCGGTTTTGGCTTTGTCGGTGGCCCTGGTTTAGTCTATTCTATGGGTCTCAGCTCGATCTGGATGATTATTTGCGCAGGGATCGGCTATGGTGTCTCTTGGTTTCTTAACGGCAAAAGACTTCGACTATTTGCTGAATACTTTGACAGTATATCCTTGCCCGACGTAGTGACAAAACGATATAATAGCACTGCTGCCGGCGGGTTGATTGCCATCGCTATTTTGCTGGGGGTCCTCGGTTATCTGGCAACCCAAATCTTAGCAATGAGTGCAGTGGTGCAAAGTATCTTGCAAAGTACCCAGCTTATTCCCGAAGCAACNATGATGGCATGNGTAATTTTTTCAACTGTCTTCTTGGTGATATATTGNGTTGCTGGAGGNGTGATAGCNTCTTTGTATACTGANCTAGTGCAAGGCACAATTATGGTATTTGCCGCTATCGGTATTTTTATCACTACATTATTTGTTTTTGATGGTGGNCCCACTGAAGTNGTNATGACTTTGTTCGAAGATGATCANGAATCGGTCAACGCATTNGGAACTTTTGGCATCATAGGATGTCTATCTTGGTTTTTACTCTTTGGGTTAGGTGGCGCAGGCCAACCACATCTAATTACAAAATTCATGATGACCAAATCTATTGAAGATAGTAAAAAAAGTATGCCCTTAGCNTTTTTGACATTTTCTATAGCTGCTCTACTTTGGATAAGTATTGGATTNGTCATGNGGGCCTTAGTCNTTTCTGGTCAACACCCTGAGCTGGCTTCTGCAGATGGAGCNGCACCTGCTTTCTTACAGTTTTTCACCCANCCTATCTTAGCGGGAATTGTNTTTGCTGCACTTTTTGCTGCNATNATGTCAACAGCTGATGCTTTTTTGAATATTGGATCAGCAGTNTTAGTTCATGACATCCCAAAGACTATNATAGGCAGACCGCTTAAAAATGAATTACAAATGGCTCGGTTAGCCACCTTGATTCTAGCNTCGATNGCAGCAATATTTTCGTTGCATACCTACTACAATAGCAAAGAGCTAGTCGGNATCTTGGGAGCCTTTGGNTGGGGGACNTTTGCTTCAGCTCTGGTGCCTGTGGTTGCAATAGGCTTCAACTGGAAAAGAGCAACTTCCACAGCTGCCTGNACGGCAATAATCATTAGTCTTTTTCTAAATCTAGTACTTAAAGTATTTGGAATAACCATTCCATTTGGCTTTGATGGNAGTGCATTTGCTATGATTATTTCAACTTTGATATTTTTGNTNGTAAGTTACTTGGGNCCTCAAGATCAGATGGATGAAGATCTAGAGGCTTTGATAGAAATATAGTTGATATATAGGNGCANCATCANATATTTACGNAAGTAATTACAGTGGGGGCTCNACTCCCACCAATAAGATATACTTGTCCCCATATTTNGACCGAGCGAACTGATAGTGAAATTGTTCCATCCCCTTATCATATGCTAAGTTNTAGCGGTGGGTATGACTNANTTTGGTAGTATGATAGAACCAAATCAATTTATCACTCTGCTTTATAATGATACCAACATGATAATGAATCAGCTTATAAGGTTTGACCTTAGACCAAGGCTTACTAATACTAGCAAANTATACATACCCAGANCGCANCTGAGACAANACCTCTGGCCACAAATCCTTATCGTGGAGATTGAAACCACGACGGGGTAAACCATCTCNANCNATATCATCTTTTGGACCAACTAAGTGCTTAGGAANNCCATCCGATACNTTCAATATTAAATCNCGCCCAAAATCCCANTCCTCTCCTTTTTTNGCATNAGGCCCGCTATCACCAAGCCGATCATACTTAGCCTTGGTAATCGTGATATCTTTCTTNAGTGTCCTNCGAGAAAAATCNACTAAAAGACCACTGCAGTTCAANCCTGGAGTCGNATATATTCTATTCTGATCTCTGAAAGTAACATANCGCCCCCGGGTATCCAGAACACCATCTTCCCGATANGGAATTTTNAGGTAAGAGCTAGCTATATNGTTNAGGTTATCACTACTCGCCATTGAGANATCNGNNAAAANAATAGATAAAATAATNNANTTCAAGANAATACCTCACAGANCCNNANGTAGTGAACCACTCTAGATCTGNATCGGNAAATCCTAAAAATAATTAATGCTNNTAAAGGNTNNGCTAGATATTGANNCGGNNTGNGCCANGAGNACTAANGNAATCANNNNANGCCATTAAGACANGCANNCAGNACTCCNNGGCTCACATCNNAGNGACAGCANAATCACTCANTGNTGACCACCATNTTGNTCGTCTTCGCAGTATCCATAATCTCGNGAGTTGCATTCTTTAATGGTNANTATATTCATNAAGATAGCGCCNCCNGTTAACAGAAAAATTAAAAGCCACATAGCGGGCTCCATCNNCTTATCACGCTTTCTCATGAATTCATCTTCATCAAANATTTCAGACACTTAAAACTCCTCAAAGAAANACAGATCACTGGAAAGATTCNATTTTTTATNTTTTGCCATAAGACAAAATTTCANGGGTAAACTATAATGTCATTCGNCAATTACCTCAAGCCCCTATGGGGTNTGAGCAAAAAGAAAAAATAGTTTTTCNANAGACATNTCNTTTTGACACATGCGNCACTTNCGTTTTGGCTGAGCACCACCTGANAAATAATCNTTAAAATAACTGAGATCNTANAAAAATTCTTCTTCAGTAGCACAGGCAGCNCAATAATAAGGAACATATANGCTCTCGATACGGCCAGGACACCCTTTATTTCCTAANAAAGCGGGAACCATATTGACNTGCTCAANATAGCTAGTGGAGCAGTTCAAATAAACAAATGAGTCTGCTGACCANCGNCCTAATATGTAAGTAATATTACGGAGNCCNATACTATTACACCACTTGANCCCNCCCATATCGAGCTTGGCATNGCCCTTAANACTCATAAGTATNGATAAATCAGANAACTCATCTAAAGTNCCCTTTAGAAAGTAAATACCTTCCTTAAAAGTGATCTCGAATGACTCCTGATGAGACATAAGCAGCTCCAGCATGGTTATTTAGATCAGATTTTAACAGATTGGTCANGAGAGTGCGCTAAATTTTTANTNATCTGATAAGAATAGANCCAAAAAAAATGNATTCCAGATCANANCAACAAANGAAGACTCCANAGAANGNCAATTAACTAAANCCTAAGCAGCCAAACCAGATGCTAACTCATCATCAAGCAATTCATTTTTGACNTCCCNCCAGCTNCGAAGTGGGTTTATATGTTTCCCATCNACCTTTTTACAACTAATAACAGCCCCAGATANTTCAAATTGGATGATTTCCTTATAGTCACANACNTGGACATAGGTATCTGCCATTAACGTNTCTTTAACNACTATAAGTGATTTCTCGTCAAAAAGACGATGTTTTCTCAAGTGATTAATTTGTCTCCTAATCCTNGNCTCTAAACGATTACANTTCCTAATTTTTTGACGNACCCTAAANTTTAATTTCAGTGACATAACNGTTGAGTATTCTTTAGTGTCTATNTGAGATAATTCTTTTTCTGCTCGNTCACGTAACCTTAAAATACGTTTTATCCGTCNCCGCTTNATTTGAATAGCACGCTCNATGGTATATTCACTACCGATGAAAATTTCAGATGGCTGAATATTAGGATTACCTATTTTGTGAGCAATAAGAGAGCCNCTNCATACTACNGATCCNCCAGCTATCANCCCTCCTCTTGCAGAAGTTCGCAGCATNCCCCCTACAACNACCTGACTATTNATTANCCGAGTCTGNACATAAAAATCACCTTCCACNATCACAATNGAATTTTCTACAATACTGGCGACAAGCCGACCTTGACAATATACNATCCCTCTAATACCCGTTTCTATGCATTCATGTATTATGATATCAGANCCNGACCTAACAGAACCTCCACGAATNGAACCTTCAACAGTCACCGGACCAGTTGCGAAAACTCTGGCTCCCTCTTCAATATCACCAAATATATGAACGGCCCCATCGTATTCGATATTACCACTTTGACGATTCACATTGCCTTCAAATTTCAGGACTCTATTCATGAATATCTTATTTCTTCTGATGGTAGGGATACCATCCCAATCAGCATAAAACTTTCCACCTTCTCTTTCCACAACCCCCCTGCCAACAACTAATTCCACCGGCTTTTTGAAATCCACGGGCTTCTTATTACCAAAAATATCGATATCAGGTTTACCAAGATCGCTATATTCTATTTCCGCCAATAATTCTCCAGTCGAAACTACATGAAAGTTCAGATTCTCTATTGTCCATTCGTCATCTTCTTCATTCGGTTTGTATTCATTATACAACCTGATGAGCGGAAGCGATGCTGGCTGACCCTTGAAAGCTTTGACTAAGGTTAGCCCCACTAAATTTCTCTTATGCTTAATTGCATCCGTCAGATAGAATAAGCATTCATCATCCGGTATCATCAAACCCAATCTTTGAGCTTCTTGATCCAACCAAGACTTATTAACAGAAAAATTCCTGTCATATAAATCAAGTGGACAAACTGAAATGGTCGCTTCTAAGGCATCTAAACTAATTTCAACCTCTAACAGCCCCTTTCCTAGATAGTCATAAGCCGATGCCATAGGACCTTGTCGGCTAGATATAGAAGGTCTTTCGGTAAATGTCGTCACATTATTTTTCTTTTTTTGTTCTCCACCGTCGACGCAGATAGCAGCTAAAACTCTTCTAGGTAAATGCAAACCAAGCATTTCAGGCCCATGGGAAATTTCCGTAAAGTTCTTGAGCAAGTCATATCTCATTATCTTGAGCTTACTACCATCCGAGACCAGTTGACTTCCTTCAGCTTGAACAGATGCCATAATTTCTAGCTTTCCTTCTTCGGTGGACAATTTAAAAGCATCCCACACTTCCACCAATAAAGCTCTACTATCATCCATCACCTTTACCAAAGATTCCCGACCGTCGATAAATAGTGGCACTTCAGGTTTCTCTGGAATTTCGAAGTTCTTGACCTCCATTCCATTTAAAATGCTATACCAAGCCATCCTTAAGAAAACGGGATCAGGAACCTTCGAAATAGCTAATTCCTTCAATCGATAACGCACAAAAAGCTCTAACCAATCCCATCCCCAACTTCTAATATTTTCAGAAGAAATAGTCATAGTTAAACGACAGACCATTGTCGATATCTGAGAGGATTCAATAGAAACACCAGGCAAGTCAGGACAGCCTAATGCCAACTTAGCTTGAAAAAAAGTATCCTTTAATACACAACCCTTTTCGTTTGAAAGAATACGATGCAACACCCTTTCCAAAATTTCTTCGTCGACTTCATAATAAACGACCTCACCAGCCTTCTTCAGTGACTCAAACTTATCATGCACTCGGTGGTACCAATCTTTAGGAGACCATGATTGATTCATGATTTCTAAGGGCCAAAAAGACACACGGGCCACCAACTGTGACTGAATAAAGGTTAATTTAGGTTCTTGAAGCATCGCCATATCGTCTCTTTTCAAGTTCTATATTCGGATATATTCCCTATTTGTTAAGAGCATCCGCAGCAGAAATTACCAGTGGTTAAAATAAATATGGTTTAATATTGAAGAAGTATTGAAAAAAAAGAACAAACAATCGATAATTATAAGGAGTTAACTTGAATCAAAATGACAATTATTAATCTAATTAAATAAAAGCCTGTGGGATTTAACAAGCAATTGGAATGGCATCGATGCAGTATTTGAAAAATGTAAAAATCTTTTTAATTTCGGCATTAATATGCCAGTGTAGCCCTAGTAAGATAGAAAAAGAGGTTTTACCAACACAAGGATTTTTGCTAACTCAAGCGACTCCTTTTCAAGTAGTAGACATGATCGACGGAGCTCTGAATGGAATCCTAAATGCAGCCTATCCTGGTAAAATCAATCTTGGCGAAATCATTAGATCCGGTGTTGATGTTAATAATTTGGTCGATGTGAGCAGTGAAGACCTTCGCTGCAGTTCACAAGGTTTGCCATGGGATGCTGTAAACAATAATGTAATGCTTAACACGCATGAGGACTACGCAGGTAAGTTCTTATACTGCTTCATGACAGTAAATAGTCATGATCAAAAGACTCTTCGAGGCAGCTATCGAATGAGTCAATTTAGCTTGTGCCTCATCAAAAGTAACTCTGATAGTTTTAGCTGGGAGAATCAATCGGCAGATATCACAATCAATATCAATGATGATTGCCTACCAGAACTATACCGCATTCTCGACGTATATAAGAATTTACATGGCAAAACTTTATCTTATGAAACGACAAAGCTTAACGACCCGTATTGGAAATATCAAATTTCATTAAATTTTCCAGCAAAGAGCCTCAAAGGCATAAATACTAGTCAGGTCATACGCATAGCAACATCGAAAGACTTGATAGGCATTTCCATTCAGGCAAAGAAGAATGTAGAACGCCCAAGACCTGGCGGACTAAGTATTTCATGGGAAATCGAAACAGGATCAATCCGTTATGAGGCTGTTGTGCCTTCAATAAAACGACATGTCCGCTTTATGGCACAAGGCATTGGCAATGCCCCTAACAACACGTTTAAATCAATTGATATACTGGAAGGAATTATCCAAACAGATCAGGAAATCGTAACTCTCAGAGGTTCAACTGAAAAAGGCCTACTAGGAATCACATATATTGGAGATAATAATAGAACTCTGGAAAGTTACACAACAAATGAAATAAGGTGCTTCTCCGCTTCAGGGTCATGTATCGAGGGTTTTGCTCCCTTACAAATCACCCAACAAACTGACTTTGATTTCTTTTACACACCCAATCTTAAAAGTGACTTATCGAAACACCTAGAGGACTGGCTATATTTTCCACCACTGAATTTTAAGCTTACGAATTTTGACTTTATTCCCAGCTTTCATAAAACCGATAGCGAGGATGCCTATTAAATGAATGAACTATTACCTAGAAGGTGTTAAAGACGAAGCACCCTAAAGAAATCAAGCTCACAAACTGAAGTGACTGGGAATCGAACAATCATAAGCATCCCTTCTCCAGCATTATTTTTAAGCTCAACCGAACCTTTAAGAGAATTTGCAAGCATCCGGATGACCCCAAGACCAATGCCCAAACTGCTAGCATCCGGACCTGCGTCTGATGTCGTTCCATCTTCAAAAATCAAATGAATGATATCGGCGCCACCATCAGCTCCGCTAATAGATTCATGCGAAACCAACCCTGCTCCATCATCAGCGATCGTTATACTTACAGTGCCTTTCTCTATTTTAGCATTTACTTCTATCTGGGCTCCTTTTGGTCTCAAACCGTCTCGAAGGTAACCATGTCGTACGCTATTTTCTAAAGCAAGGATAACAATATTTGTAACCACCGAAAAACCTTCTGCACTCCAACCGATAACTCCGTCGACACAAGTTATTTTTGATAAAGTGCAATCACCTGATGATAGGGACTTTTTAAGGTAATCAACGATCATTATCATATTCTCTTGCAAACTTATTATGCTATTTTTTCGCGATAGTCCTAAAATTTTGTCAAAATTGCGATTGATTTCGACCAAAGAACTATCCACGAGTAGGAAGATTTCCTGGACCTCAAGGTCAGAAAAACCAATACCACCTTTAGGCAAGAGTTTCCTTTCCAAATCAAATACCATCGATGCCAAATCTCCTAAATTCAACACCAATAAATTGGCCCTTAAGATATGCAACCAATAACACAAATGCGCCGATGACCCNGAGTTTTCAGCAATATCACGACACNNATCTAGACCGGCAGCGGTTTGGCNNAAAAANAATCTAGTTTGATCAATCGATATATTGGCTAAACCCCTTGCTCTTACTAGGTTTTCTACCTGTGCTCTTTTNTCTTCTTTAAAGGTATCACGCATAGAGATTTCTTCTGTCAGATCGTCAATGATTNGATAAAAAGAATCTATCTCTTCCTTCAGTCCTANAAAAAGNCCCCATTTCAGCGACCAGTGCCTTACATGNCCATTGATTGTAACTTCGANCCTNTCAGGCAATGAATGAGAATTCATATCCCAACCCAACTCATCNCTGTTTGCACAAGCGCGCAATACCTCACGAATTTGAGTCACTCGATTGTTTGATAATTCACTGTCACGAAAGATTANATCAACAATGTCTTTATCAATAATTTCATCTAATTTTCGATCAAATAATATTTCCAAATAAAAGGAAGCTAGGTTACCNACTNTTAAATCGCTATTAAATATTACAATACCTATATCGAGATGACCTAAAATAGTCTTCATCCTCTGTCTGTTCATTTCACTATCTTCATGNGTTTTCCCAACCATNCCCATAATNGTATTAAATGAGTTAGCTAAACTNTCTAACTCAGNAAGNCTNGAAGNTTCAATCTTATCTATNGGCTCTCTGCTTACNATCTGACGCCCAACTGCNGCAAGNTGCTNCAANGGAGTCATAACCTTATCTGAAACNCGATANACTGAGTAGAATAGNACAATACCGACTCCCACAAACATCANAAAAGATATCAATAATAGTCTTTTAGCTGATTGCTCTAAATAATAGTTATCTGCTCCGATGAGAAGCGGCCATTTAACATTTCTATTNCCAAGNAAGATCTGAATACTTGTTTCCTGAAAATTTAGNGTATGNTCCTTAGAATCGCGAAATTTNGTTATTTCNTCTATAAAATTCAAACCTCTTCTATTCCAAGTACTAGGATGACTTTCGACCACTACAGTTCCNTGGTCATCTAGGAGAGCTATNCCATGAACCCCACCCATCATCGAAATTCTNAGATTATGTATAAATTCATGAATTTTTTCNAATGAATAAATNACTTCAATNTAGGCTATNGATTTCTGATCACGAGCTGGAGCAAATAATCTAAGCCAAAATCTTTCNTGGAAGAAGATTAATTCATGGCTAGCTCCATTACTNTCCAGCTCTGAAAACAAAAGAGGNGAAAAACCNNAGTCTTTACCATGAACAACTTCAGATTCCTGTGTGGTATACCATAATCTNACTAATTNNGTATTTTTGGTTAATTTNCCTTTCAGAAANGGCGTAATAGATTTTTTTGCNANCTGAAAGTCNTTNATNCCAACCCAAAAATTGAACTGNTCCTGATTAATATTCAACTCTTTCTCAATTAGCTCACTAATCACNGCNATGCTAGTTTGAATATTTTCAATACTCTTATTTTGACTATTCAAAGAGATTTGAGAATAGGCGATAAGAATCATAATCCCTAAAGGTAATAGCCCNACAGAGATCAATANCAGATAAAGNCGAATTCGAGTATCCATATAAACTACCGTGAAAATANCTTCAAAANNAGATCANTAGNGCGATNATNCANTNNGAGTATGTCTAGATANAGTTGCTAAGTAAAAATATATCTAAAGATCACTTCCAGAAAAAAATCACGCNTANTTATTNAGCAGTAAAAATAAACTTAATATACGTAAAACACACGGNAACTTACTANAGTGCTCTCGGCCTGATNAACTAATTATTTATCTTTTATTTTATTTCTTACCAAACGATCACTATTGAATCACNGAGTCCCGTATGCTATCNATATTATCCTTGTNTGNATCATTTTANGGAACCTAATNATGACCATCGGCCATATCGTTACATCTGACATTATTNAAGCAATGATACCTGTTTGCTCCAGGATTTTACTAAGGAATGATCTAGGTACTATGGAATTAAANGGCGATGATCTAGTCTTTAANATTTCAAAAAATGGTGAGTGGTTNACNATTTTTCACNAAAATGCNGCTGGATCNGAGCAAAGNAGCCATATTCATATTAAACTTGAAAATCTTGGNTATGGNCGGATAGAAAGACCANAAGGCATGACCCCTAAACTTGCTATNTATCAAAAAAAAGAGCNAGCAGGACAAGGAANNAAAGCNCCTTTATCGTTTACTTTTCTGTCTTTCTATAATTGGGACGAGAATAAACAAATANTACCTGAGAATNAAAAAGAATTTGAAAATTGGGTTTCCAAGATGGGCACTGAATGGNNACTAAAAATGAAATCAACAGAACNCNNAGANAGAACNTAAATTTNTCTCANTCTATTGATCAGTCAAAGGNNTGATACTAAGCAATATTAGCATTATTTTTTTTCGTTTCTAAGTTAACNGGTATTTGAACCTTAAANCTACTGCCNNCNCCAACCNGACTNTCAACTTTTATGACTCCNCCCATAGCATCAACTAACTGTTTGCATATNGACAATCCTAANCCAGCACCAGGAATTTGNTGACTTTTANCCACCTGTGTAAACTGTTCNAANATGNCANTCCAACTATCTTCTGGTATTCCNAGNCCCGTATCAGTTACTTCTATATATAAAATNTTATCNTCTCGANTTTCNNGATCATATGNTATTTTCAAAAGGATNTTACCTTCTTTAGTAAATTTNGCNGCATTTTCAACTANGTTNACNACCAATTGTCTTACCTTNATCTCATCTANAGGAANNACTANATCGTCATCGACCTGACANACTAANTGATTACCATTCTCGNGNACCATTGATAAAGTAATANCACGTATANTTTCTATGAATTCTCTGATTGAAATTTCACTAATGTTCAACATNATTTTTTCNTTTTCCAACTTTGAGATATCAAAAACATCATTGATTAATTTCGACAAATNATTAGNCGANTTAATAATACCCATAGTTGNAATTGNNNTCGGACTAGATTTATCATTTTCATTACTCATTAACTNTTGNCTNTAGNTAAGAATCGTATTCAANNNAGATTTTAATTCATGACTCATACCNTGNAGAAANTGACTTTTANACCNNGANGCAATNANCGCCTCTTCTTTTGCTTTNATCGCTTCAAGNCTCTTTTCTTTTTCTTTAGTTATGTCGAATTGAATCGTAACAAACTTCTCAATNTTACCATGTTCNTCCANGATCGAACATATACTGGCTTGCACCCANTAAATAGATCCACTCTTATCNCTATTTTTAAATTGTCCGTACCAAACTTTACCTTTATTGATAGTACGCCACATATCAGCATAGAATTCTCCAGTGTGAAAACCGGATTTAAGNACTGAAAAAGGTTTTCCTATAAGAGANTCACCCGAAAATCCCGATACATTGGAAAATATTTCATTAATATACCTGATATTGCCTTNAGTATCGGTCTCGGCCACCATACAGGCNGTATTTATTGCAGAATTTANTACTTCNAGTTGTTTATTTTTGATATGTAAGCGATTGGAATATTTTGCAATCTCTTGATTCCTAGCCGTAATCATCACCTCTCTTGACCGAATATTATGTTGTCCTACTTCGATCTCTTTTTCAGTTTCTTCTATAATCTTTTGTTGGTTAATATAAAAAAGATCTTTTTGATGAAGCTCATGTTGTAAATTTACTTTCAACTGTTGTAAACGCAAAAAGTAGCGTTCACTGACTTGGCTGATTTTTGATACTAATAGCATTATCACCAGTAAACACCCAAGAAATAAGGCCAGATCTAATACTAAATCATCATCCATTTTCTGATTTGCGGTAACAATGAACCATGTTGAAAAAAAGACNAGAGCCACTNAAGATATCATTAAAAAATACTTACGNTCTATGATAAGCCCCATCACCAAAAAGCTGAGAGGAATCAGAAAAACTATNGGTGATGAAAGCCCTCCGGATATATCAGCAATGAGTAAAAGACCGATCCAAAGTCCGATAAAGAATAAAGCCAATGCGGTTTTAATTCTTTTGATTTTAACAAGAAAATAACTTAAGCCAGANGCGACTATCACATCNAACGACGCTAGCACTCCAAGATCACTCTTGGTTACCAAGAAAAATAAAAGTAAAATAATCCCTACAAGCAGACCCAATGCTACAGTCCAAGTAAGCATTTTTTTTTCTTCACCATTTATCATAAGGTATCCTGTTAACTTAACAGGTATTACATCGACTCACTCAAGTCGTTACTCAATAGAGTATATTNATGAACCTTCATACTTGATTGTAAGTATCTCCCCCCCTACAAAAAGATTTCTAAAAATATNTAAAAAAACNCCCTTNAACCTCTGNCTTTATCGCCAGCCGTGAAAATTAGNAAATCATTTAATATCCAATAAAATCAACGACCNTACCATCTTCACAGATCAATAAACGAGATAAANAATTGCACCAGATTTTCAATGTAAACCAAATCGTGCCATTAAATAGTTAAAGAGTGTTTTATAAAAAAAATGAATTCTTCTTTTAAAACAAGNATATACATATTAATAAAAAACGCATAACAATATTAAAAAAAATACCACTATTAATAATTGACATAGAAATATGGCTAGTCTATTTTCCAACCATATTGTTAACAACGTTTTCAGTTATTATTACGAATTTGGAGTGAATTCTATGATTAATCAAATAAAGGGAGTGATAATAGCCAGCGCTGCATTAATACTCTTGCAAAGCTGTGACAACACTAGATCCGGGAANTCCAGNCAACCTTTAGCGCCATTACCACAACAATCTGCACCTACGTATACACCTCCACCTCCAGCAGGCCAAACGAAGGCGGTGAGAGTTCTNATTCAAAATGCACAACAGCTTTCAAGCTCAATTAATGAAGGCACCCTCACAGTNTACTTCTCNCTGGAAGGTGATGCAGATAANGTTTCCTTAAACTGTAAAGCAGGACCTCAATCTGAACTAGATTCAGGCAACATATCNTTTGGTCCTTGTTCTGGTGGNAACCAGTCACATACNGTTGAAAATATCACCCCAAATGCAAACTGGGGCATNGAAGTTGAAGCTNTTAACTTGGAAGATGGNAGNACAGTTTCATCNGCTGCTGCNCCTTTCCTTTTCGACACAGGCAGCACAGGNCAACCACCNGGTCCAGTTAATCCTGGTAACGGTGGAAACGCTTATAACTGCAGTACAAACCCGGTATACGGATTTGTCTCCCAGTACTGGACTGTCCGCATCCCTTGTAACATGAACATCTTAGGTTACACTACTAACTGGGGCATCAATAACAGCGTTGAGCTTTATCAAATTGATGCGCCTTTCTGGTCTTATGTTTACGAATCTGAAGCTTGTAAGCCAGAAGCTTACTTTGGTGCTCCTTATTTCGATATCTTCCAACCAACTGGNGAATCTTTACGCTACTGCCGTCGTAACTATGTTTCTTCCAATGGAAATACNCAACTCGAAACCATTCAGGACTTTTACGAGCAGACNGATAATAAGTATGGTATCAANCACCTCGCAATGGGAACACCTGCGAGCTATGACCTTGAGAAATTNGAGCTCGTCGTNATCAACGCCTACGACGATAATATTGGTCAAGGCCAAGTCGATGATATATTCGAGCGTCAGTGTGGTAACAGCTTTGAGGGACCATTTAATAGNTACATTCCTTACCCAAAGCTAATTAGTGCTGTACCAGCCAGAGCTAGAGTAAAAGTTTGTGCAACAAAATTNTCAATCGGTATGTATGGNCTGGGTGATTACTGGATCGTNAAATTCTACGATCGAAACTCCAGTGCAAATGTCCGAGGAAGNAAAACAGAAATTATCTACGTAATGTCTATGGCAACTCCGGGCGTCTATACTGCTGGGAAAGCTGCAGAAAAAGCATATGATATGATCTGGACCTATCTCCAGGCTGAATAAAAACTTTATGGGGAGCAATTAAACTGTCNCCCAAATAGTTTTCATTCCAGATAACCTTCTCTTTTCGAAGAGAGGGTTTTTTATTTTNAAAAAGGTCGAANGCCTAATTCTCACCCGATGCCNTATCTTTTNTTATTCTATTGTTAAGATAATCACGGGAACAGTTTACCAGTGAGAAAACAGGACAACCACCAAGACAAGATTGATTGGAACGACANGTTGAACACGAACGATTGTCAGCAACCTGGTTTGCAAACCGGGATCTAAAAGCTTCACCATTCTGACCATCCCAGATAGTACCTAAGTCACCATCTTTAAGATTACCCATCACTTTATCTTGAACGAANGTACAAGGGATGACATTTAAACTNGTATCTATACCAAAGCTATGNCGCATAGCCGAACAGCCTTCCANCATATCATGTTCTTCAAANCCCATCTCTCGATCTAAACCTGCTATNCCCGGGGCNANGCAACAATCATATCCTACCCTAGTATATTNACTGAGCTTCAAAAAAGTAGANCGAAGCCTTTTAAAAACTTCGCCNGCTGGNCTCACTGCGAGTGGCTGATTAAAGCCNATTCCACGCCCCACNGATTTNTAAGCTAGAAAAATTACTCCATACAAACCTTTAACCTGTTGGCAGTAATCNGCNATTTGGGGTAATTGATCTAAGTTTTCATCACTTAAAGTCACCTGAATCACAGTTGGTATTTCNGCNTTTAATAGCTTTTGTATNGCTTTTTCAAAAAGAGTGAAACCCGATTTACGCCGAGTCATAAAACCATCACCAATATCTTCCAAACTGACTGCCACTGCTCCACAGTACTTTTTCAACACAGCTAAGTTTTTTGGTGTTAAATGTGTTCCTGCGGTAGTCACATTGGGTACAACGCCTTTAGAACGAGATAAGGCTAATAAATCACCGAACCTGGGATGCAATAGCGGCTCCCCCCCTCCGATAGCAATCTGACAAACACCTTGTTTTTCAAGTTCATCGAAAACCTTAATAATTTGTGCCCAAGGAACATGCTCTCCTTCCGGCACTGAGGAAGCGTAACAATGAGGACAGTTCATGAAGCATTTATCAGTAATCTGAAAATCAACTAATGTCGGAGCGGCGTATACAGGTACAGCACCCTCGTTACGATTTTTATTTGTATAAAATCGTTTTGCTCTAGGGAATAGACCGATTTCCTTCGCAATGGAAATCAATAATTTGGCTTCTTGCCAAGTACGAGGACGCCGTCGATTCTGATACCAACCCAAGATAACTTCCCACGCTTCATGATCTAATTCCATATGCACGGCATCATCTGGTGCAAAGACAAGACCGCCAAAAGGCTCATTTCTAAATACTATGGCACCGGGATGACCGGATGTATTTTCTTTAGTCATCGGGGTTCCTTTTTTTAAAAACCGACCATAAAGTTCGTACTAACTTTTCGAGCAAAAACAATGCTATAACAACACCTATAATAATACCTACAGAAATCATATTCGTTTGCTGAGTTTGACTAATAGGAGAAGATCCTGATGCTGATGGCAGCCACTCATTAGATGCAGAGGAATTGGTCGTATAACCTTTACGTTTTCTAAGTAATTTCAAACACAACTCCTCAATCGATCTAAATACTGTTACTATATTCGTAAACACAAGTCCTAGGGGGCCAGATATGAAAACAAAAAAAATCTCATTGCTAGTCTATCTGATCATTGGAATCTCTGCTGGCTGGCTATATTGGTATTTCAATAGCCCCCAGCCACCACCACTCTATGAGAAAATCACCATTAAACCGATGCTACAGGATTAGTGCCGGTGCAAACCCATACCTCAGCACCCATTTCCCATTTTTGATCATTCACACCAGCAACTAGATAGGTATGTTTACCAGCCTGAACTTGCCACTCTAGCCATGGCCCCTTAAATAACATGCCATTAATAGTACCCCTTATACATAAAATAGATTCATCTTTCTGTTCTTTGATAATCATCTGATGGGGTCGTAACAATACGTCGTGAGATACGACTTGCCCCTGCCATTCATTTTCCCACACATGAATAGGAATACAGTTAATAGGACCTAATAGTCTTGCAACTGTAACCGACTGAGGACGATTAAAAATCTCTTGAGGCTTACCGTGACGACTTAGAACGCCATTGACCAAAATCACCATTTCATCTGCTAACTGAAATGCTTCATCTGGATCATGAGTCACGTGAATCACAGTGACTAAATCACAGACACATAAATCTTTCACAAGAAGCCACAGCTTTTCTCGGACAATACGGTCCAGATGGTTAAAAGGTTCATCCAGTAAAAGTATCCTTGGTTTGATCAATAAAGCTCGCCCGACCGTAACCCTTTGTTGCTCACCACCAGAAAGATGACTAATATTTTCGTTACCACGTCCGCCAAGCCCAAGACGTTCAAGCATCTCGCGACCTTCATTCAAACGTTGCTTTTTAGGTAGATGATTTAAGCCAATAGTAAGGTTTTCCATTATAGAAAGATGTGGAAAGATAATTCCATCCTGAGGTACAAACCCAAAAATCCGCTCGGCAGGAGGAACTAACACCTTTCCTTTATTACTCAGCAAATGCTGATTGAATGCTATAGAACCAGCAGAAGGTGAAACGAATCCCATCAACGCATTAAGGAAGGTAGATTTGCCACTACCGCTAGGACCAAAAACAGACCACCATTCACCTTGCTTAATTCTTAAATTAACGTCTTTAATTATATGTTTGCCCCCCAAGTGAACACTTAGGTTGTCAATATCTAGCATAAATCACAATCTCTCCAAAAAATTTAAACTTTATAACTCTCGTGTGAGCCATCGACCAATAGTGAGCACAGGATAAAGCGAAAATAAGACGAATATTCCACCCCTCAAAGCTGTCGCAGGTAACAGATCAAGAGATGCCATCTGATACAAATTTAGTGTCAAGGTATCATAGCCATATGGTTGCAACATTAATACTAGATCCAGATCCTGAATAGCTCCTAAAAAAGTCAGCAAGAGTCCCACGAATAAGAAAGGGAAAACTAGAGGCCCCTGAAAACGAGTCCAAAGATCCCAGCGATTTAGACCGTACACGCTAGCCATCCGTTCATACCCTCTAGACAGACGCTTTTGACCATTGGTTACAAAAAAAACGGGAAACACAGCGTAGCGTACCATCAAAGCCCAGATTAGCGGCAATATCGAATACACAGGATTAAATAGCAATTCTAAACCGAATATACCATTTAATGACCAATAAAGTACGGAAATGCCCACCATCACTGCTGGCACACCGAATGAAACAATAGCCATCACCTGCAAAAAAGAAGGAAAACCTCTATGATTTATGAATCGATGTCCCCAATAGACTAAGCAGCCCACACCTATCACAGTCCCAAAACCCTGAAGCAAAAGCATATATATTTGCGGCCATAACACCAAAGGCTGAACACCAGCCTGGGGATGATCTATCCACCAAAAGACCAAAGTTCCAATAGGAATAACGTAACTAATTAAAGGATAAAAAAAGCATAAGCCAAGAAGCCAAAAGTTTGAACTGCTTTGTATATCTGAAATATTTCTCTTAGAACCATACATGATATTGGGATTATGATTACGGGGCCAACGACTAAGCCATAGGCTGCAACTAAGCAATAACAGTATAACCCCTACCAGCAGAACAATTGCAGGCGCTAATGCAGCTGCCGGCCGATCAAAAGACAGCCACAAATCCTGAACCGCAACGGATAATGTTCTTAAACCCAGCCATGCTGCAACACTGTAATCTGACCAAACCTGAAGACCAATAATGATAACTGAAGACAGAATTGGCACCAATAGTCTAGGTAATTGAATTTTTATCAGCCTCCATTTTTTACTTATTCCTAAAGAACATAAGAATTCTTCTTCAAAACGGGGTTGAAAGCGGAAGTAGCTATAAAATAGCATAAAAGACCATGGTGTGAGGTCTATGACTTGGACCCAGAAATATTGGAATAAAGGTGAAAGAGCGAATGAACTAAGATCAAAAATACGGCTCCAGATCATACCCTGAAACCAGCCAGGTATTGTCAAAGGTAACAGAGATAAAATCGTCAACCACTTTGCGCTAGCCCGATCCTCATGTCCTAGTACCCAACCTAAAAATAGACCTAAGATAATGGTGAAAAAAGTTACACTGCCAGTGCTAATTAAAGAAAGTTCCAGCCAACGAAACTTGAGTAAGTCATCCCAGTAGATATTATATTGAGAAAATATAAATGGTAGGGATAACACCGGCAAAAAAAACAACAAACCAGCCAACCAGCGACTCACTTTGATTTTGGTCGAAATTCGGTTCATTAAAAGTTTCTTCACCTACAAGATATGGATTAACTGCTATCTATAAACGAAAGTCTATATTGATAACAGACCCAGCACCACGAAAACGAGTCCCCAACAGTATTTACTGATATATATTCAAGCATAAAATCAAAAAACTATCTATGATCGAAGTTACTTATAATCAGCGCAACCCGTCAATAAGCTGCATAACAATGATGATGAGGTATCTGGGTGATCTTGCCGTCCTCTGACCAACTATGAAATTTTTGTCTTTCCTCTTCTCCGGGAGAAAACTCTTCCATCTGGGTCAAGCTCGCCTGATCGAAATCTCCTTTAGCTCCTTTTACCAAAATATCAAACACCTTATCGTACCCAATCCACTTGCTTGCTAGGGCTTTAATGTTATTGATCTCAAGATCACCGTGTTGCCATGGACGATTAGTTGCACTAACCAATAATACTGGTAAATCACGGCATAGTTCATTTAATTTGACTGCAACGTCATAGCCCGTTTCACCCTCTTGATCATATTCCACAACTGCTAGCTGATAACTATTCAGCTGAGATTGCTCGTTTATAGAATCAAAACTACGAAATGAATCTAAATGGACCTTATGTTCATTAGCATACTTTTCCATAATTTTTCTAAACATTGAGTCAGCATCGATCAGTAATATTTTCAGGCTCTCTCCCATTTCTAACCTCCTGCAGTACTTTTAGTATCAATCTGCGATCCGATCATTATTCTTTATTGGAGGATTCAAGTATGTAACCCCAATAAAGCAGGAGACCGGAACTCACCTCTTCTATGTCGCTTACAGGGACAACCACTTTAATTACTTCTTAAGCAGTTTCTAGAAAACCTTTCTGTCCGCAATTAAAGACATAAAGACAGTATGTTATCATTAACCCAAGCATATGAATGACTGCCTATTTATCCGAGAAAGTAAGAATTGATTCCGGAAATAAGTAACGACTAAGTCGTTCGCCTTCGTATTTTCAACAAAAGAAGAAAAAATTCCTCAACCACATATGAAGATTCTCTAGAAAGCGATGGCTATAAAGGCATTTCTTATTCAATTAATGATACGCAAGGTTTTGAAATTGGTTGTCTGTCAGTGGACGTTAGTGTCCAATGGCTAC
>PBRN01000021.1 GCA_002725955.1 Pseudobdellovibrionaceae bacterium | reverse complement strand
CGCCAGATCCGTTGCCGCCAGATCCGTTGCCGCCAGATCCGTTGCCGCCAGATCCGTTGCCGCCAGATCCTCCGGAACTATCTGCTTCTTGACAATGATTATATGCCGCATTCCAGGAACACATAGTTTCGCCCAAGCATTGCGACTCGTCTGCTAGTGTAGGACAAAAATTTGCTGGATCATTAGAACCGGAGCTACTGCTCCCCCCAGAATCATCGAGGCACTCACCTGGAGTTGGATCCCAATAGCAACTGCCTCCAGCCTGATTACAAGCTGAATCAGTGAGATGGTCGGAACAAACTAAAGCTCCACCTCCACTGCCAGAATCATTTTCTGCGGCTTGACACTCTTCCATACCCTGATTCCAGCTACAAATGGAGTTGCCCATGCATTCCGAATGCCCTAGAGTCGGACAAAGTAGTAAGGCTCCGCCTCCATCACTCGGAGGATCGGGTAACCCAGTTTCACCACCCGGAGGCGGAGGATCGGGTAACCCAGTTTCACCACCTGGAGGATCTAAAGGACCACCTGCCGGATCAGTTTCATTGAACATCGCACTCTCAAAACACTCCCCATACTGACTATCCCAACTACAAGAAGCAGCATGATTGCTACATTCGGCTTCAGCAAATTCCCAACAAGGCAGACCAAACATTGTAAACTCACAAAACTTCTCAGCATCATTCCAGCTGCCACCATTCAGAACACAATCCTGAGCCATAAAACTCTCATCCATACCACCATGTCGATCCATCGTTTCTGCCCATGCCGGATCGAAATTTTCTTCTCCCTCCATCGCATGATCAAAACCTTCATCCATATAGGCATCCATGGCGTTAATTTCGCTATAGGTCATGCCTCCCTGATACATGCCATGCTCAATACCATCAGTAAATTGGCCTGTGAGTTCACCAAAGTCTGTTCCCAAATCCCATTCAGGATCCTCGTAGATCTCAAACATAGCATCTACTGTGGCTGCTGTTACATCCTTCATCTCAAGCTGCATATCAGCCATAGTCATAAAATCAGCATCAACCATGTTATCCATGCCCCTGGCAATACCACTGGCCACTTCCTTGAAGGCGTCATCCATCATTGCCGCATTAATGAAAGTAAGATCATCCATATGAGCGACGGCACTGCCACTCATATGACTAACAAGGTCGCCTGCAGCACCTTTATCAAGACCAATATCATCTAGAGCACCAACGGCTCCCGCCATGGCATCATCAAACATCCCAGCCATCTCAGCTTCAGTCATTTGAATATCGTCAAAGCCAGCAAAACAACCAGTTAACATATCGTCCACAAAAACTTTGTAATCCTCAGCACCACCTGCGAAACCTAATTCGTCTATGGCACTAACTGCTCCACTCATAAAATCATCCATAATGTTGGTAACACCCGCAGAGTCGAGCCCAAGCTCATCAAACTGACCGACAGAATGCTCCATCATATAGGACATGGTGGCGCTAAAGTCCTCGCCTTCAGTAAATTTACCTTCATCCATAAAAGCTACTGCATTTGCCGTTACGTCCTTGACGGCACGTGCCAGAGAATCTTTAGCAATCCCGCCATCATCCAGAGCGCCAATAGCAGCACCTGTAATCATCCCCGGAAGCTTAGTTTTAATATCAGCAGCAGCACCTCCCATATTTTCACCAGCTGATTTGATTAAAGCTCCTGAGATGACTTTGGCGGCAGCAATTTTTTTTATATCATTGGTCAGACCAGTTCCGTCACCATTAAGAGCAGCTATAGCACCTTTGGCAACACGAGTAGCTGCCTTTGAAATCCCTTCTTCCCCTGTTTCCTCTGCCAAGGCCAAAGATGGGATCGCCAAAGCACCCGTTTTTATCGCTGCGGTTTCTGCTTCAGTCATACCTGCACCGCCCTGAGCAACAGGCTGCTGTAAAGCCACCACCACATCCGTAGTCAAGGTTTGTTGTAAGGCTAGGGTTCCAGTCTGGGCATCCCTAGAGGATGCAGTCTCCTTCCCAGATGAACAACTAACATAAGTCCACACACTAATGAGCAACACTGCCATATAGATCAATGTGTTCTTGCTAGTTTTCATATAAGCTTCTCCTTACTTAGACGAGCCACACGCTCTATCCTACTCTTTCGGTAAATAGACAAGTATCAGTTAGAAATCATATATAAATATTTGGAATAACAAGAATATATCTAATAGATTTGGGCTATCTCTTATATTTTTCGGACTTTACTTTAAGTACTTACGAGTTGCCGCAGAACGAGTAAGGAAAAACTTACTTTATAGGCAAGATGGCCAGGCTAAACATGCTCCTGACCGGCCGGACAAATAACTTTGAACTGGGGATATCTGATGACTGGTCAACTGGCATTCTGATGACTGGGCTCGCTGGGGCCTAGCGATTTTTTACCCAAGAGCAGCAATCCAAAGATAAGAAAAACCAAACCAACAGCCATTGCTGCACGATCTGATTTAAATGATATAAAAATTAACCCATAAAGGAATGGCCCTACAAATGATGTAGCCTTACCTGAAATCATATATAGCCCAAATATCGATGCACTTTGGTGCTTTGGCACCACTGATGCGACAAGAGTTCTGCTAGCCGACTGGATCGGCCCCACAAAAAGGCCCAAACAAAGAGCGCCTACCCAAAACAAATATTTGTCTGTAACCATGACAATAGAAAAGGCCAGAAAAATAAGGCATATTAAGGAAAACCTTAACACTCTAAAACTACCGTACCGATCATCAAACCAACCCACGGCTACCGACCCCAGTCCCGCAGAAACATTCATAGCAATCCCAAACACTATCACTTCATTTTGAGAAAAACCAAAGACACGAGCAGCATAGATCCCACCAAATGCAAAGAGAACAACTAAAGCATCAGCGTAACACATCCTTGCGACCAGAAACTTTAGTAATCCTGGTACTGACTTTGCGGTGCGCACCCCAGCCTTAAGAGTGTCTAGTACCGACGCACTTTTTTCAACTGTATGAGACTGCTTAACCCATAGAAAAGTGGGTATTCCAAAGACGATAAACCAGAGAGTTGCAAAAGGCATGGTAGCCCTAATATGTTCTGCCGATGCCGTATCTAAGCCAAAAGGCGGCGTTTCCGGCTGGATAAAAACCACCAGTGAGATCAGCAATGAGAATATGCAAGCAAAGTACCCTGAAGCCCAAGCAAAACCAGAAACCTTACCGATATTAGCTGGAGTAGAAACTGAAGACAGCAGTGCATTATAAAAGGTGAAACAGCTTTCCAACGCAACAACAGAAATAAATGAAAAAATCAATGCGTACCATGACCATGAAATGTCAGGTTCTACCCACCAAAGCAAAGCAGTGGCAATACCACCAACCACGGAAAATACAGCTAACCATGTTTTCCGGCTGGCTGCCCTATCCGAGATAGCTCCCATAAATGGGCAAATACAGGCGATCGTAATCGCCGCTAAAGCATTCATCCAGGCCCATTCAGCACTACCATTTTCAGGGGAAACCGTTGAAGTATAGTACACAGCAAATATAAACGTCGTATGCAAAGCAGGTATAGGCGAACTAGCCCAATCATAGAGAGCATAACCGATTTGCGGTTTATACCGCTTAAGGTAATTTAGCATATGTTATCTTCATTCCCTTTTACCATTCGTAGATGATTAAACTATAGATTTATCCCTAATCATCAGCACCGGACAACTAGTAAATATCAATAAATCAAACTTCTAACCACCAGCCGTTATAAACCAATCACAGCAATGAAAAGGACACCTAGTGTTCTTAATGATCCTCAATCAATTTTCTTTTGTTATGGTTATTAACCTGTAGACTGAAGATAACATTTTTAGTCTTTATATGCCACATAACCAAGTCACATATACAAAAGTCACATATGTAATATTGAAGAGAACTACATAGATAGATACCGTATAGGGACTGATGATATTTTAACAACAGAGCCCTATAGGTTTTTGCATTAGAAGAGAGTGAAAAATAAACTCAGTGTGAAGTTGGTGAATGCTGCACTGCCTTTTTCGCCTTTATCTGCTGCATCAAAGGAGACGTTCCTACATCAATCCAACCAGAGTCTACACCGGCGCTATAACCACCATCCACTGGGATATCAACACCATTTAACCATTTGCAATGCCCTATTGCCAAAAACTCAATCACCTGAGCAATATCAGAAGGCTCGGCCATACGACCCGTTTGTGATATGAACCAATCACTTTGATCTTTCCCCATATAGGCCTCAAACTCAGGATAAAGAGGAGTATCAATAGGGCCTGGACTAACGCAGTTAATCACAACACCTTTCTCCATCGTTTGCTTGGCCATGCGCATGGTATAGGCAGTCAAACATCGCTTAGAAAAAGTATAAGGATCCTTACCAATTATTTTATGATTATTTGCGCACCACGAAATACCTTCATCCATAGTAACTGTTTCTAATAGAGGCAATATGTTCTCATAGCGGGCTTGCCAAGTACGCCCCGCAACTGATGAAACACTTACAATCCTCCCTCCTGGAGGCATCTTCTCAAGAATAGCATCAGTCAGATGCCTTAAGCCTAAAAAGTTCACACCTATCAGCTGCTCCGGGGTTCTAGCCTGAGCAATCCCAGCCACATTAAGTAGGGCATCAATTTTTTCGGGCAATCTTGGTAAAATACCATCGATAGAACCCTGATCTCCTAAATCACAATGCACGAACGTCGCTTTATCAGTAGAACTGTCCCCAGGCCGAATATCCAAATTCCAGACCTCATGCCCCATGTCTAACAATCTTGACAATAACACCGCACCAACACCCGATGAACCACCTGTCATTACAATAGTCGTCATGCTAAACCCCACTATGAAATATTGCAGTGATATTAAGTTAAAAGTCGATTATATATTTATGATAAAGATTCTAATGAGAAACTAACAAAATGCAAGTACCTGAATAACAACCTTAGCTTTTTTCGCAAAAATCATTTTTGAGCCAAAAATAAGCTCTAACTTAGAGATTTATAGAGATATACATAAGCAAAGCTTCAGGTGTAGAATATAAACAAAAAATAAACTGCATAGGTGCAACTCAAACATGGGAAAAATACTTTATATCGATGATTCTCCCTTAATGCTAGACCTCGTATCCGCTACCCTGACCGAAGCTGGGCATAACATTATTACTGCGCCGCATGCTGAAAAAGCCCTGGAAATTATGGACCAAGAAAAAAATATAGAACTAGTGATAAGCGACCAGAATATGCCAGGTATGGATGGAATCTCATTGGTTCAGAGAATCAGAGAAAAGCCCGAAAATGCCGGAATCATTATTACCATGTTGACATCGGATACGAACACTGAATTGTCGGCGCAAGCAAAAAAAGCGGGGGTACAAGGCATTATATCGAAGCCCATTGACAAAACGAATCTAGTCAAAGTGGTCAATATGTTACTCAAGACAAAAAAAGTGTCTTAACAAAAGCTCGCCATTTACTTCAAAAATTATCGATCAAACATGCGTTAAAAAACCTATGATATGATTTGCAACTCTTCTGCTATCTCTGTTGAACTTATCACGTCTTCCTTTGGCTTAATGGTACCTTTCAACTCAAAGGGTATCATCTCTGGGTTTCTAATTAACAAAAAAAACAGCTCTATATCAATTTGCCTCATATCTCATACCTCATCACTCTGCACATCCGATAACAGTACCACCCAGCGATAATGATTTCCATTATCATTATCTAAATGAGGCAATAATAAAAGATCTTTATACTGATTAAATAGCCGAACAGGTTTTTGGCAACAGAGCTAATCCCCATCATATCAGTAGCATTCCAGAACTGCATATTTACAAATAACTATAATCTTTATTATTTTTAAGCGACCTGTTTTCCGACAACGCCAATAAAGCTACAAATTCGTCACAACATTAACCACGAATTGACCCAAATCAAGTTAAAAAATTTGAGAGCTGGACGCCTGAACAGGAACTAAGAACAACGACAAACTTACATGAGGTTAAGCTCATACACCCAAGAACAACCATGCCAAGTAGTACTAAAATCAACCGTTGTTCCACCGAAAAACTAACTGACAAGAGTTTCAGGCCTTTGAACAAAATTTACGCAATGGGAAGATATAGGTTTGTTCCGCAGCTATAAATGAGGTAGCTAATCTTACCGCAATTTTGAGCAAGTGAAATCAAAGATAGCTAAACAATATAGCCCTATAGTAAGAACAGAGTTTCCTAAAAAAAAGTCTTCGACCCCATGGCGAAGACATATTTATACGAACTGAAATAACAACAGTTTAGTCATGCTTTATTCGGCTACTGACATGATCAGGGAATTTTTTTTTCAACTCCTGATTGGCATGAGTTAAGCATTGATCTTCTGCTTGCTGATTCCAAGACTCCAAACCTTTTTCTCGGATATCAATAGTGCGCTTTTTATTGTAAATACTATGCCATAAAACGCATTCTTCGCTTAGTTTATGAGTGTCCTGCAGAGCGACAAGCCCACCTTCAAACCAGTCCATCTCATCAGGATAGTAGCTGAACCATTTAAACTTAGATCCTTCTTTTTGAACAATAAAGCGCCCAACGGCAAAACTTATTTCGCACTCAGCACACAAACAAAGCATATTGGTCATTTCAGCCGGACCGCTAAACTTTAAATCCCACAAATGCGCTATCTTGAATTGTTCCTGATTATCCAACCCTAGGTCGGCAACGTCTTCCATATTAATACAACAGAACTGGCAATTATATTGATATAACTCTTTGACATCATCTTCGAGTTCTTTGTTACGAAATAAATCCATTTCAAAGTCTTGATCTTTGAAGAGATTATAAAGGTCGACTGTTTTATGATCAAAGTTAGTCATTAGTATTCCTTGTCATATTGAGGGATGAAAACCTCTCCACTCCGTCAAGTAACCAACTAAATACCTAAATTATAGCACGCTTCTTTCATATTTGGTCAGCAAACGAATCGGAAAATTTGTCTGTAAGAAAAGATTCTCTGCGTCTCCTCTTCATACATTAGTTTGATATCACATTAGAATATCTGAGATACTTTATTGCTATTTGTCAAAAAACAAAAGAAACTTGTATGGTATAGGCCGTTAAATCAGTATGAACAACAAACCAAATGATCATTCATCATTGAACGGGATAAAACTATGAGATATGAAACTCTAAAATACCAAGTTACGGATTCTATATTAATACTAACTCTCAATCGACCAGATCATTTAAATGCTTTTAACCTAACAATGGCAGAAGAATTAGTAAGTGCATTCAATAAGGCGAGTAAAGATGCTACTGTGCGATGCATTGTAGTTACTGGAAGTGGTAAAGCATTCTGCGCAGGCATGGATTTATCAAAGCCAGGTAATGTTTTCGGCTTAGATGAAAGTCTGAAACCTAACTTGACTGATGTGCAAGATCTGAAGAATGCTCCTGCAAACCTGCTCGATACTGGTGGCAAAGTATCTTTGGCAATTTATAACTGTAATAAACCAGTCATAGCAGCTATCAATGGCGCAGCCATCGGTGTAGGGGCAACTATGACATTAGCTATGGATATAAGATTTGCATCCGAAAAAGCAAAATTTGGATTCGTATTTGCAAAAATAGGAATCACGACCGAAGCCTGCTCTAGCTGGTTCTTGCCCCGGGTAGTAGGTATTTCCAAGGCTCTCGAATGGACCATGACTGGTGATATATTTGATGCTAAAGAAGCACTCGAAGGTGGCTTAGTAAGAACCATAACTGCGCCCGAAGACCTAGTTGCGACTGCGATGGATTTGGCAAGAAAAATTGCAAATAATACCTCAGCTGTTTCGGTGGCAATGAATAGAAAAATGTTATATCGGAACTCGGCTTTAAGTAGCCCCGAGGAAGCTCATAAATTAGAATCACTATCAATGTTTTATACTAGTATTCAAGATGGCAAAGAAGGGGTGGCTTCTTTCCTAGAAAAGCGGCCTGCTAATCTAAATCAAAATGTACCAGAAGAAATACTGCCTTTTGAACCATGGAAGTGATCATATTGACAAATACAAATTGAATGCGGCAAGAGAATCAACTTAAAAAAAAGTCTGTACAAACATCAGATGTATTTGTACAGACAGATAAAGAAATCATAATAAAATTATTCAGGCACCTTACAGGCAGAACCATTTTCAATGGCTATCTTAGAAGAATGATTGCTGCTCTGACAAACCGGAATCTCGCCTGCGTTTTGAGTACTTACAAGAGAATCTTCAGTTCCATTGACCTTACAGAAAATACCACAGCGTCCTTCTGTTGAAAGTCGACCAGCAATTTTATTAACTAAGCTTTGGCCTTTATTTTGTTTGAACTTCTTGAAAAACGCCTTTAATTTTGCGAAAAAACCACCACACTTTCCTTTAGCACCGCTATCAGTGGCATCCTGTCGATATTCGCCCTGAGTTAGTAAAAGTAGCTGCTGTGCCTGAAGAAGTTGACGAAGGCTAAGTGCTCCAGCCAACATGAGACCATTGTTACCCTCTATATTCTGGTCACTGTCGACGCTCTGGACGCCTTGATCGAGGTGCTCAAGAGTATCATACTGACTAATAACTGGCGCCGCTTCTGCCAGAAAATGTGCATAAAGGGGTGAAAATTTGGTTTGCATCTGCTTCCTTGAAGCTTCGCTACAATACCAGGAGTCAAAAGCCTCAGCGAACACAGAATCAGCAAATTGAGAAGGATTGTCTTGAGCATATTCTTGAATACTTTCATTCAACCCATCTATAGCTAGTAAATCAATGACTAACTCATTCGCCACATATCTATACCCGGAATCGTCAGTGAGAACCTTTTGAGAGCTTTGATTAGCACCCTCTTCATTGTAATAAGTCTTTTGAATCACTTGACTAAAGACATAACCAAAGATTCTAACTGTCGTCTGAGATATGGCTGCTGCATCTGCCTGTAAATAGATGACAAGACCACCTGCTACCTTACCCTCATCCTTGGCTGAAACACTCTCACTGGGAGCCCAACAACCTAAAATCTCTGCCTCACCTCTACCTGCTAAAGCGAGGTCTTCTTCGGTCTGGTTCTTAGAGCAAACTTCATTAACATTATCAACAACTTCGATATGCCCACCTATTTGAGTAAAATAAGTTTTGATATTATCTGGTATCGCAGTCAGAGTTGTNTTTACGGCTTCTACTAACTCGCTATTATCAGNGATGATTTTNACNGTTTCCCCACCGTCAGAGTACCCACCCTGACACTGATAACTAGATTTACTTCCGTCTAAAAAATCATCCAGAGCAGCAACATTACTNCTCTCTCCTTGCCGACAGCCAGAGGCAANAACGGTAAACCCTATCAATAATGCATATAAAGACTTCATTTTGATTCCNTACCTCACTAAAAGTGCACAGTAACTAATTTTTGCAACGTAATTCATTTCGATTTCAACCTAACTCTGAAGTTAANTGNAAGTTGCATTCCAAACTTCGAGCAAATAAGGCTCNAACCNTNTTCAAAGCTTGTTTGCGTCTTGGCACNTAGCTTGCAGGACTCAATGCTATAGTTTGAAAAGTGATACCGTACTTGATATGTAGGAGCTGTAAAAATGCATGACACAGTTAATAAAAAACTGCCCGGGAAACTCATAGCTATTCTCTTTGTGTTACCGATATTTATTGCTTGCGAAGGAACGAAAAGGCCTAAACGAGATTTCTCAAATATCAAAGAAACCGAGCCACTTATACCNCCTGTTGTTCANCCNGCTGTTNCTGAGAAACTTTCCCTTGTTGGCAAGTGGCAATCCGGATGTGTTAAAGATAAAGATGGGTTAATAGAGTCATTTAACCGCACAGATGAGTATACAGAAACTGAATTTAAGGTGACTATGGATGCCGGNATTACCGAAACAAANTGCGATTTGCAATCACCAATCAGAGTTGAGCTTGCTGGAACATACTCCATAGGTGAAGCCTTTGACGAGGGTTACCAATTTAATCAAGTTATTACTAAATTTATGTGGACTCTATCTGAGGCTGCAAATGTCAACTATTTTAACAACAATAACATTTGCGGCTACGANGATTGGGTNGCAGGNATAGGAAAAGACGTCATAAGNAGTGACACCTGTCTAAAGTCTACTCAAATCTTCGATATTGTAAAAATAAAAAATGANGCTCTCGTTTTTGGTGATACTAACGCCACTCAGAACGCTAATTCCANTGANACACGACCTACGACATGGGGCCCGGAAGATACCTACAAAAAAATTCCATAAAGGCAAAAGCCCACATTTTATCNGGTANATGACGACTGCTGATTCAGCCTATAATCATCAGTCGTCTTGCTNCATCATAAATCGATTTATCGATATGGTAACCNAAGCAAAATAANTCATATAGCACAACAAAATTAACCTCNCCATCCCAANATCATAAAGTTGAATCCTANTAAACTAAATAAANTCTGCATTCTACCGAAAAACTTACCGAAGTTTTGTNANAGAGGCAGGGNCNACTTAATGAAANNATTAATATACCTAATNTTTACTTTGATATTATNCGATTATGGCTNNGCNNTTNGTCAAANCCACAATCTATCATGCGATTCCTGCAATATTNCTGTAGATAATCTNGACAAACCATTATCNTTNTCTGGTTTATGGCTATTTACAAAAAATGATGACNCATCCAATAAAAATATCGACACTGATANCAGCAACTGGGTTGTGATTAAAACCCCCGGCAGCTGGAAGAAAGCATACGCAGATGGAAAAAACTTCNGGATCGGATGGTACCGGGGGGTTTTTAACTTTGCACCAGAGCTCATTGGTCAAAAAGTNACNCTGCTTGTAGATGCATATATGTCGAGAGCCTCCGCATATGTNGATGGAGAAAAAATTTTCGAACGTGAAGGGGCTGCATCTGGAGAAAAGTACTTCTCCATACAGGCNATACCACTGCATTTNACGATAACTAAAGAAAAGCATNTCTTCGCATTTAGAGTTGAAACCATTTTAATGAATGGNATCTATCAGCTACCTTTTCAGCTNCGATCTTTTAAGAAGCATGANACCACAATAACAGCATGGCACTTCTTCTCCGGAGAACTAAGAGTCATTTCTACTTATCTATGTGTTCTAGGGGGATCAATNTTTATACTTTTTTTCATTAAGACNAGAATCAAACAATATTTGATCGCTTCACTTTGTATATACACTATTCTGCCTTTTTATGCGCTACCAATGGACATTTTCCTACAAATATTCCACNNNNAAAATCTAATTATTTTTCATTATTGGGGCATTATTCTAATGGCATTTTTCGTCAATTTTCATGCCCAGCAGTTTTACCGNNTNTATCCATTCTATAATAAGATAATATCAGTNATAGCTGCATCCGGATGCTTGANTTATCTNTATTTNGTATTTGATTTTA
Source organism: Pseudobdellovibrionaceae bacterium (assembly GCA_002725955.1). GTDB lineage: Bacteria > Bdellovibrionota_B > Oligoflexia > Oligoflexales > Oligoflexaceae. The sequence continues at coordinate 33,427 of PBRN01000021.1, read as the reverse complement.
ACATTAACCTTTTTCAAACNCTGAGAACGGTCACCTTTCTNTTTTGCTTACTAATGATCAGTCAAGCNACCTATAGTTTTCTCNGAGGGTATCAGGACCAAAAATTAAGACGAAAAGAAACCCTACCACTTCTCATCAGTCACTNTGTTTTCGTTCTAATGGCAAGCCACGATATCATGTTAGCATTGGGAATNATAACCTCTACCTCCATGCTNTTCTTTGGCTCAATGCTAACGTCAATTACCATTATCTGGAGTGGNAGTAATCTACTAGCCGCTACGTTTATGCAAAATAAAACACTNCTAAGTAATCTTAAAGAANTTAATGAATCACTGGAACACACTGTTGCAGAGAGAACCCGTCAGATAAGAGTTATTCTGGACCATGTTAGACATGGCTTTCTTCTCATCGGCCCCGATCAAAAGATTCAATCTGGATANACCAACTCATGCCTAGAAATATTTGGCACAGATGAGTTACTTGGAAAAGATTATTTAGAACTNACAATGCCTGAACATCAAAGAACTCACTATAGCNTNGCCCTTCACCAAGTATTTGACGATATGATGCCTCAAGCTGTCAGTCTTCGTTTATTACCACCAAAATTTTNTATCAATGATCAATCTTATAGTGCCTCGGGTGATGTGATTCGNGACGAAAAGGGTAATNTTAAATCTCTACTATTCTCTATTGTCAACATCACAGACCTTGAACAAGCTGAAAANGAAAATCGGAGTAATCGNTCNCTGCTAACAATTCTAGCTCANCGTGAAAGTTTTATGCGATTTTTAAAAGAAACTGAAACTGGNATTGATAAAGNGAAGGNTTNNCTCACTGATGAANCCACAGTCCGAACAGAACTTCACACGATCAAAGGTAATTCAATGGTCTATGGTTTAGATGATATGGTTAAAGAAATCCATNTCATTGAAAATGAANANAATATCGAAATCAAAGATATCAAAAAAATNGAGAACAGACTTGATGGATTCATTAACTCAAACAACAAAATANTAAATTTAGANCGCTATAACTTAAANCGTATTANCTATACCAATNAGCAATTAAGCNATCTATTTGAGGAACTGCATTCNATGAAAGTTTCCAAATCAGCTATAGCAACCATGAATCATTGGTTTANAGAAATATCATANNAATCNGCAAGAGAATTATTGGGNCTATTNCCTGANCAGGCCCAATCAATCGCTAAAAGAATGCATAAAGACATCGAAATGAAAATCTGCGGCGGTGAGATTCTTATGGACCCAAAGACAAGTGGTCCTATTTTTGCAAACTTGATCCACCTCGTAAGAAACTCCATTGACCACGGGATCGAAGAACCAGAAGCCCGCAAACACAAAGCAAAAAAGGGGGCAATATTTATTAGTTTTGATGACACTCCCACAGCGTGGACCATCATTTTCGAGGATGATGGTCAGGGTATCGACGAAGAAGCTGTGAAGGAAGTTGCAGCAAAAAATAGTATAGCTTCGAAAAGTGAATTAGATAAAATGAGCCCGGAACAGGTACGTCAGTTAATCTTTCATCCTGGCTTCAGTAGTAAGGATAGTGCTACTGAAATATCCGGACGCGGTATTGGTATGGTTGCCGTCAAGAAAAGTATTGAGGATGCAGGAGGTACAATCGATATTTCATCCAAACCTAATGAAGGAGTATCTATTATCATATCCATCCCTAAGGCCACCAAATACCATGCGATCGCCTCTTAACTTGACTACTCAGAAGCGAGTAATCGTCGTTTCTTTTCTCCTTTTGCACCCAGCCATCTAGCAAGTATCATCATATAGCCATCTGGCCACAAATTGGGTAACAACGCTAACCAGCCACGTGATCTAGGCACACAAACCATTAGCTTCTTTTTTTTCAAAGCTTGACGAATAATTTGGTTAACCACTTCTTTCGGCTGTAACACGCGACTACCCGAAAAGCTCATTGCGGCCTCTTTATATTTTATTTGTTTTACGTACATTGGCGTTTCAATCACATCAGGGCAAACCACACTGACAAAAATATTGCTATCTCTTACCTCCTGAGCAAGAGCCAGACTAAAGCCCCTCACAGCAAACTTGGAAGCTGTATAAAGCCCAATACCAGCAACGGGAGCAATGCCAGCCAGGGAACAAATATTAATGATTTGCCCTGCTCCATATGTCTCCATCATCTGAACGGCCATCCGACAGCCCCAAATAAGGCCCTTCACATTGCAATCAATATGACGATCAACCTGTTCATCTTCACAATCAGCTATGTATCCTGGCTGTAAGTAGCCGGCGTTATTAATCATAATTGTAAGCGGCTGCGCACTCTCACTAATTAATTTTTCTCTAGCTTTTTTCCATTCCACCCGATCAGAAACGTCTAAACGCTGGGTAAGCAGTCTCTGACCTCCATCTCGCCCATTATCACGAAAACGCTGATGCAGTTGATCTAGGGCAGACTGGTCAATATCAGTTGCATAAACCAAGTACTGGCCGGTACCAATAAAGTAGGAGACCAATTCTAATCCGAGTCCGCCCCCAGCTCCTGTAATCCAAACACTACCATTCATAAGAATTACCCATATCGATCAATCATCAATTACCAATTGATCGGAGAATAGCTTGATCGATCTTTTAAAGCAAAGGTTAAACCCTGATGATACAAATGATTTCAAAACATATTCGCATTTCTATGTGAAGCCTTAAGCATATTTATTAGTTATCAAGCATGTCGCTATGTCTATATCACTTTTCTTGCTGCTCTAGTATAAACCTAATTACGAATCAGATCAGTCAATCATGGAGTCGTTATCTATGTATCCAGGTGGTATTATCTTCCTCAAAACAACAGACCTAAAGCGCTGCTGTCAATTTTATGAGTCAAAGCTTGGATTTGAAATTTGGCTGGAACAACCCAACTGCACCATTCTCAAATGCAATAACCTCATGCTCGGTTTTATTGGGTCAGATCAAGTTGAAAATCAAGGCATCATTACGTTATTCTACCCTAGCAAACAAGAAGTAGATGACGAGTACCTTAAGCTCCAGGATATTGCCATAGAGCCTCCCAAAAACAACGAAAAATATAATATCTATCAATTCTTCGCTCGTGATCTGGAGGACAGGCTACTGGAATTTCAATCTTTCAATCATGCAATTGATTGGTAATGAAACCACTATAACATTTCAAAGGGACTGTAGTGCCCAAATAAAGACCTTCATTCTATAACTGCTCGAACCCTTGCATTCGCCGTCAAACGCTCTCCACTTTCGTTTCTCTAAGTTGCTGAGTAAATGACAAGAGTTTAAAATACATTTACCGATCAATTTTAAATTTTGAATCATCGCTACCTTCAGGAGGCAAGGATGACCCGTTTCCCATGGATACTATTTCTAATCTTCATTACTGGCTGCCACAGCCCGACAAATCAAACCAGATTGTTATCAGACACAGAATCACAGCTTCACCCCGCTTTTCAAGCCAAACTAAATGCCCCGGAAGACTACGATCCCAGCGAATGGCTGGATAAGTCGAAAACGATCTGCCGTGACAACAACCTTGTAGATATCATTGACTACAAAGGGGATCGAGGAGTTGAAATTGAATGGGTTAGACAGCAAGCGATACCGGTGGGCGCCCTTCAGCATAAACGAAATGGTAAAAAGTTCTGCTCTGGAACCCTTATTTCTGAAAACTTATTTCTTACCGCTAATCATTGCATTGGCACCGATATCGAAGAAGATTACGTCGTCTTTAATTACCAGAATGACAAAAATGGTAAGATTCCGAAAGAAGTCGCTTACCGGGTATTAAGAGAAGTAGAAAATGGCGGGCGCCTAGATTACTCTGTGCTGGAAATAGCAGACGACCCAGGAAGCACATTGGGTTATAGCAATATGCGTTTTAGTGATGCTGATAACAAAGAAAAGCTGGTTATCATCCAACACCCTAAAGGCATGACTAAAAAAATAGACGCAGGTCCAGTAGAAAGCATCAGAGGTAACTATCTCTACTATATGGTGGATACCCTAGGAGGTAGCTCGGGGTCTGGAGTATTGGATACATCAGGTGATATCCTGGCGGTTCATACCAATGGCGGGTGTCGATCAGCAGGCAGTGGTCGAAATTCAGGCGTTCGTTTGTCCAAAATACCCGAAGACAGTATTCTTAGAAGCCTTTAAAATTATTGGATTAATTCAAAATCAAACCCAACCAGCGGGGTTCCCAGGGATCCCGCTTGCAAAAAACCTCTGTACGGGGTAGGTCTTGCTTCGCAGGAAACTACCACAGGCCTGATACAGATGAATCAAATAAACAATACTATACCTGACCTCCTGGTTATCGGCAGCGGCCCTAGCGGCATGATGGGAGCCATCGCAGCAGCAGCAAAAGGCGCTAAAGTCACCATTCTCGAGCAAATGAAAAAGCCGGGTATGAAACTTTTAGCTACGGGCGGCAGGCGGTGTAATTTAACCAATACTAAATCTCCTGAAGCCATCATGTCTGATTTTGGCCGGAATGGACGTTTTATGGCTCCTGCACTGGCGCTATTTGACAATAGTTTACTCCGGGATTTTTTCCACCAGTTGGGAGTCCCCACTCATTCACCCGATGGTTTTCGGGTCTGGCCAAAAACTCATCGCGCCACCAGTATTCACTCTGCGTTATTAAAACACGCCGAGGAACTTGGCATCAGCATCATATGTGACTGCGAAGTTAAAGAAGTTCTAGTGGATAACCAAAAAGTACTGGGAGTAAATACCACTCGTGGAACATTCAGTGCCCGTACTGTTCTCTTAGCCACCGGAGGATTAAGCCTCGCCTCCACTGGATCAACCGGCAGTGGTTATATTCTGGCGAAAAATATTGGTCACAAAATTAAACCCACGTTTCCTTCTGGAGTCCCTCTTTTTGCCANGGANTCTTGGACAGCAAAGTGCACAGCGGANACAATCCCCCGNGTCAAAGCCAAAGTAAATATNAACAGTGCGANAGAACTCAATGNCGGTAAACCGATGAAGGGCGTTAAGGGCATCCAAGCTACNGGNGATTTGATATTCAGTCGCAAAGGTATTGCCGGGCCGCTAGCTTTGAATCTATCCCGCGAACTAGCTCCAGTATTAGCNAAATATCCAGAGGTNCCGATTGAATTGAACTTAGTTCATGGACANTCTGAAGGCACNGTCTACNAGAGCTTAATNAACCAGAAAAANNTNAAANCTAAANACTNCCTGGATCAAGCATTATCTGCTTTTGCTCCNNCATCTTTACGTGAAGTACTNTTGCANCAACTTGAATTTGATAANANTCAATTGATAGCAGAAACAGGCAANAAACANCTATTAGNTGCNGCACAGTTTCTCACTAAAACTCCACTAACGATTTATGANACCGCAGGCTATGTCAGAGCCATCGCTACAAAAGGAGGGGTAGATCTGAAGGGTATCAACCCNAAGACCCTCATGAGTAAGCAAATTGAAAACCTATTTTTCAGCGGNGAACTAGTTGATATGGATGGNCCNTGCGGGGGGTATAACNTAACATGGGCNTTCACCAGTGGCAGACTNGCTGGAACNAGAGCTTATGAAGCTACGCAAGACTTATAAGTCTGATATCAAAANCCCTAGTTTATTGAGAGGTGNATGCATGACCTAGTNTCTCTTTATCGGGTGAAAATNAAGCGCCTGCAACCCCTCTCTNGTAGCCNNCNNCANAGAAAAACCACAATGTTTNTCNTNNGTTAGNNTGTAANNAAGCTTTATTTGAGCCNTCTGATAGTGNGCAATCACTTCTCGCACTTGGTCATACANGAAATCCTTGCTGCCAACCCGAAAATATAACCGCATATTTTTCCTAATTAAACTNAGCCGATAAAACNGATCGAAGTAAGGCCNCCCTCCNCCACAGAGCATAATAGCACCGCCTTNATAATAAGAACCCACGACCGGAATGAAGTCGCCGACCAGAAAAGTCGAACCTGCAGACCAACCCAAGAATACAACTTTTTTGATACCAAGGGCTTTCACTTGCTGCTGGATAGCTTCGTGAGCGTAAGTAATATGGCCATTATCTTTAGCAAAATCAGGATTGGGCCAATTATTACCCGTCGGAGCTTTAATACTCATTATATGAAAGCCATAATCATCAGCAATAGTCTTAAGATTTTTCATTGGCTGAGCATAACCTGCAGCCCCACCGGAACCATGAAAAAAAACTAATAGATCAGTTGCTTTCTTATGATGAGTTAGCACTGTATATTCCGAAACTAAGCCGTCACTACTTTTAAAACTATATTGTTTGGCCAATAGCTCCCATGGGAGCAAAAATGTAATCCACAACGATAAATTAAGTATAGGTAATCTCCTGCTGTAAGTCGCAAATAATAAAATCACAGTCCTGCCTTTGCCTTAGAGAATTTATAGCAACCTCATAACAATCTAGAACCTTATTAACCTTTATTTTCTTAGTCGGAGTCAGCATACCATTAGTCTCAGTATAGGCAGGAGTAAATACGAACTTCTGCGGGATGGGATGATATCCTTCCTTTTGCATTTTTCCAACCATCCGCTTACACTCTTCTTTTATCTTACTTATCAGCTGTTCATCATTTTGATAAGAAGGAAAGTCAATGAAGTCTTCACCCAAGGTCACTAGAGCTATAGGAAAATCTGCATCCAATACATGAATAGCAACCTGTTGAATACTAGAGAGCTTACTAAGGACTTTTTCGGCTATGGTGTCAGTGTTATAAAATCGTCCATCTGCTGCCTTATGATAGTTCTTGGTTCGACCTTTAACATAGAGAAATCCATCTTCATCAAAATATCCTAGATCACCTGTGCAAAAGAAACCATCTTGGTCAAAACAATCTTGCTCATTTGCATTTAAGTAACCAGAAAAAATATTTTCACCTTTCATCCAGATTTCTCCTGAACCATCTTTATTTCTATTTCTAATATCTACCTGATTAACTAATGCCACTTGCCCTGCGGCTCCCCTTCTGCCATATCNAGAAGCNGTGCCACTGGAACAAGACTCGCTAGAACCATAGNCACCACTAATCTTAATACCTATCGTATGTTCATAAAAATCAAAGGTTTTATTATTAAGAGAAGCACCANCNGATAAGANNAACTCCAGATTAGAAAATCCCAATTTCTTTTTCACTAATTTGGCCAATACTGGTCGTANCANCAGNCTATTTTTCATAGTNGNGCNAATAAAATCTTTTTCTTTCAGATAACCTCTAGTCATNNTTATCAACTTATGTTCAATTTGATTTGCTATTTTCTGATAGAGTAGAGGTACACCAAACATAAATTGCGGACTAATCTTCGGCATGTCTTCCATAAAGGTTTCTCTGGTAGTNATATAACCCACAAAAGCTCCCGTGAAACCAAGGACATATACTGACCTCTGAAAGACATGAGCATTCGGCAGAAAATATGCCGTGNTTTTTGTTNCGGAACTCNGGCCAAAAATACNTCTAATAAANCTAAAACATGACTCNAGAATATTCTTATTGGTTTGTGGCACACCTTTTGGCTTGCCTGTTGATCCAGANGTATAGAGAAGCATTACAATATTTCGGGCGACCTNTTCAGGGTCATCATANTTCACCANCNCAACCTTAGATTCATCTGCTTCCAGNTTCANNNTCTCTACTGCCGCAAAACCATTNTGATCTGGTGGTAATGNAGTNCCTTCCAACAAAAATATTTTCTTNAAAATTGCTTTTGTCTCANCCGGTAATTGGGATATCTTATCCCANCCTTCNTGATTGACAACCATAACGTCGATTTCAGAGTCCTTAATCTTGAAATTAAGANCTTCTATTGGNTCNGTCTTATAAAAGCCTACTGTATAGTTATGGTTAATCCANGTACCAACATCGACTCCAACTATATCAATATGGTTATCCGAAATATAACCCACATGATGACCGNNAATGGACTTCANNATTTGACTAAAGTGGTACCCCTTACTCAAAATATCAGAGGCCCGATANANGCGAGTATAGTCACCAGCAGCATCTCTCATTTTTATTAAGACGGGGTTATTTCTCGTTTCGTAGGTTTTCAGNATAAGGCCCACAACACTGCCACCTGCGATTGTCTTTTCTGTTTTAGTTTGCAAGCGNGCTCTTAANTTTTNCATNTNACCTCCNNATCTTCTTAGAACAACAAAGTCAAGNGANCNGCNTAGCTATACNANACTTAACCAAANAAGCATCTCTTATNANAAGNNTNNGTCAGCTCGATTTTATCAAAANCGAGCGGCGACGACNANTAAAACTNNAAATGATATTATTGAGGNAGCTANAGGGCTAAGCGACAACTTTATGTGTGTTTTCGTTCTCTGAAGAAGACTGAAGGTTAGCTAGATGGCCATCAATTGAACCTAACAAACGAACCATTTCTTTCTGAGCTTGAATCATGTCTTCACCTTCTTCATGCTCCTGCAGGAAGAACCACAGGTTCTCCAAACACAGTTCAACCTTTTCCATAATCACTTCTCGAGTAGCATTAATTGGTGATAAAGCATTCATACCATTGAGTAACATCGAAAAGAAAATACCTGCAATAGATGAACGCATTGCAAAAGCAATATCTTCAATAAAAAGACTCAAAACCGAGTCTGACATTTCCATTCTACTCAAATCCATTGTAGCTATTTGCGGCAAGGCTAGAGTGATACCAATAAAAGTACCAAATATTCCCAAAACAATAAAAATACCCGGTAAAATATCCAAAAAGCGAGCCATACTATCGATAGGGACGACACGCAGAACTTTATTCCATAGAGGATCTCTAGAAAGAATTCTGCGAGTTAGCTCATAAAAGTTAGGACGATGAGGACTAGCCAAAGCATTAGATTCAGATCGAAATGCTGTTAATATACTATCACTACTGGTTAAATACTCCCTTAAGCTTCTACTTTTTTCCCCATCTGCCATTGGGGTGACTACCTGCGGGTCGCTTTTATCACGATAGTTTTTTCCGCTTCTCAAAGATCTGGATGGTAACCGTGAAGACACCTTGTCAAATAAGTCCGTCAGATAATTTACGGCCCCTAGATGACGACCAGCTCCCAACTCACTTTGAGTCAAAATTCTCTCGATCTCTTTCGCAAAAGTCGAAAAATAAGTCAGATCGTGCTTACTGGACATAAATATAATATATCTTATGCCTAAAGCTGAGAAAAACAACAGAGTCATTACCGAAATTAAATATTCAGAGATAAAATCTAATACTAATTCAAACATAGCTATATCTTCCTAGTGGACTAAGAAATCTTTCATACCTGATATATCTTCACGTAACCCGAAGCTAACCTCAACCCTCCGAGATTGCTCGCAATCATACGCTCCGCACAAACCGTTTTCATTATCGGCAGAATTATTATTTACTTCAACATTATCTGATGCAATTGGGTTAGAAAAACTCATGCCAGAAACTGTCAAAAGACGCCGAAATTCTAATTTTTTATTAAAACTAACAGATTCACTACCAAAAATGTAATTTGCCACTGCATTAGCTCTATTAATACTCAGTCTTAAATTAAACTTATAAGCCCGACCTTCTGCCGTTACAGGATCAAGAGGCCTCCCCTCAAATCGAGGAGAGGCATGACCTACGACGCTTATTTCAGTAATCAAAGGACTTATTTTGGGATCGCCCAATAATTCATCAGCATAAACCGGAATAAGCTTTCTCAGTTTCTCCTGCATAGCCTCTTCTAATGCAAAACTATCATTAGCGAAAAGATAATTTTGATCTGATCTTAGGAAAATTTTACCCGTCTTTCGATCTAATTCTACATCTATGCCCAACTGTTTGAATCGACTAGCCATATTATCTGCAATTTTTTTACGGATCTCTTTATGATAGGCTTGGTTTTTAAGTTTTCCTATTTCCTTATCCTTACCACCAAGGGCCGCTCCAAGCTGATCTAACTCATTTTTCAATTTTCCATTAGCTGCTAACCCAGATGCAACCTTCATGGACTGATTATCTATTTCAGATTTTAAACCCTGAATTCGACCATCCCTTTCACTTATGCCCTTGTTAAGTTGATTGATTTCACCATCCCGGCCTGCCAAGACTTTATCAAAGTCATTTATCTCCTGGGTCAAAGATTGATTTACTTGTTGTTCAGAAACCACGTCTTGAGATTTTTTAGCTACTTGAGCCATCAAGTTTTCCACTTTCTGATCTCTGGTTTCAATCGTCTTCCGGAGTTCCAAAAGTTTCTGATTAAGTTCAGCAATTTCTGTATCTCTTCGTTCGATCACTTTAACCTTATTTTCAACTGTTTTGGCCATAACTTTAACTTCTTGATTCGCCGCACTGACACGTTCAACTGAACTAGCAACTTTATCTTCCATGGCTTGATATGCAGCTGATTTAATCTCTCGATCTTTTAAGATTTTTTCCATCATGCTACGATGGCTATCTATTTGCATCGCAAACATCTTAATTTCTGCAGATCTATCCATAATTGTTTTTTTCATGGAATGCATCTGCTGCAGAGAAGATTCCAACTGATTTTCATGGCGTTTTGCCTTTTTAATCTGTTCATCTGAAACTTTACCTGCAATAAAGTCCTTATATTTTTTCGTCATATCGACACTTTGAAACTGGGCAATGTTATGTTTGATAGCAACAACAACAAACATAACCAGAAAGATTACGGCAAGAGAGGTAAATAAATCAGATAGAGATGTCCAGACAGACCCCCCTGAATCATGCTGCCTATTGGCACTTAATCTTCTGGTAGATGACCTCATCACCTATTACCTCCTGCCAAGACTTTCGGATCATTATTGAGCTTCCTGAGAAAAGTTTTACGACCAATTGAAATTATTGATAAATATATTTTTTGCGAATTTACTTAAGAAATTTACAACCATCAACCGAAGTAGTCGGGAAGGAGGGAGTTGATATGGACATTCCAGATTTTATAACCGGTAGCCCGCTGTTTTTTGAGATGCACACGGCTGAAATAATGCAAATAATTGAACATTGCCGAGTCATAAACTATGAGCCCGGTGATTGTATACTCAATATAGGTGATCGCGGGCAATCTCTCTTTGTCATAACATTAGGCGAAGCTGTAATCGAAAGGTCACGCAACAATAAAGATATCGTTGTCCAGACAGTGACAACTGGAGATGTTTTCGGTGAAGTAGCACTTATGGCGCAAAAACTGAGACAAGCAAGTGTCATCGCAAAAACACAAACCACTGTCTTAGAAATTTCTTACGATACTATTTTCGGACTCTATCAGAAAAAACCAAAAATCTTTGGGATTCTAATTTTAAATATTGCCAGACTCATTGGAAAAAGACTTTCAGGTGCTTATGACCACATTGCTGACTTGGAAACACTAATGATACTAAAAGGATACAAAAAAGCAGGCTAAGAGCCCTTAATCCTGATGCATAGTGTAAATTTATATAGAACTGATCAGAGAATAAAGTTTATTTCAAAGCTCCACGAAACGAAATAAATCATTTTTCATAGGCAATTGTAAATGCTTCCTAACCCGATCGATTGTGTTCAAATTAGTTATAGGTAACATCGGATCCATAAGAACTAGTTTATAGTCTTCAACAAAATCTATAATGAAATTTCTTATCTCGTCTGTTAATTCGCCGGCATCAACCATGTTAATAACGATAATATCTGCACCGTTACTTAAGCGCTCTAAATCAATTTTGATCCCATTTTTCAAATCTGTTGAACTGGGAGGTTGATCTACTGCTATATTAGCACCTCGAGCAAAATCACTTTGATTAGGAGCATAGACATTTACTTTAACATTAGACCCAACTACGAAATGAGCTTCGCCAGGCTCCCAACTAATATTATTCAAGCGAATATGGTCCGAAACATATTCGCCATAAGCAACCGCTGTCTCTCTGACCCTCTGATCGAAGCGAGCTGAAATAACAGTATCCACAGGTAAATCTGAAGTAAAAATATCAATACCAACTGAATAGGCAAGAGCTTCAAACCGAGGACCATCGGTTCTTTTTCCAAAGTTAGGCCAAGAAATGATTGTCAATTGTTCTTCCTTAGCTATTTTAACCAGAAGTGACTTACGTAAATACTCCCCCATTTCCAGATCCAAACCATTAAAACCAAGCATTTTGGCTGTAGCAACAACTTCCGTTAACTCTTTTTTAGATTTGGGAGCAATTTGTTCCTCTTCAAGAATCCAAAAGCATTCTCTATCTGAAAGTATGCCGCTCTTAAGAATTTTTTTCAAAATTTCCGGCTCAAAACTAATAAAAGTAACTGCATGTTGATGTGCTTCACTCATAGAGACAAATGTCTTCTCTAAGCCTTTAACCATAGAATCTATATGATTTTCAGGGGCATTTTGATATGATTTCAATTCAACCAAAAACTTTTGCCCCGGATATTTATTCAGTAAATCGATAGCATCTTTAAGTAACGGTAGGGTATCATCTGATTGCGGACCAACCAAAATATTGCTGATGTCAGAATAGTTCAAACTTTCGATAGGACAATCAAGAATACTTTGATCTTTTTCTTGAAAATATGGAGAAGCAGTCCGACGCAAGNTNATATCATGAAGAACTACCACCTGATCGTCTTTGGTAACTTGAACATCCAGTTCAACCCCNTTTATCAGATCATTATCTCTTGCTTTAGCAAAAGCATACTCAAAAGNTCGCAGNGTNTTTTCTGCGTAGAATTTGAAATCACCACGATGACCAAAAATTTCGATAACCTGATCTCCTTNAAANANNGGTTAACTAGANANTCGCTAGTANTATGAGTATTGTCAAAATTCAAAGAANAAGNCTTCTGCTTGCTATNTAATANNNATATTCACTATGTGTTANTCCCATCGTAACACATGCTTNAATCGGCGGTAAATATCAATTTGGTTNACGAACNANTGNNTCTTTCTCCNATCGCCACNATCGATTTTATGACCTTGATTCTGAANCTTNGTNCCCACAANAAGTTGCCTATTTTTTACTCTGATNTTNTCNNANGAATTTNTTATTCCTATAGANGANTTCTGNTTAGAANACAGTCTCAGTACAAACGATCGTTTGCAAATGTATGCCAAATTTCAATAGCATGAATAATGACATCTCGTTATCGATCTATTTATTANCCTTAAGCAACTAGAGATAATCACTATANGATAAGTATTATTGAGCTACATTGAATTATTTGAGGGCAAAAAGTAAATCCAGATANCAATNAANATAGANATNNNTCAATTGAAAAAAGTCGTATTACACTACAAATAACCTATCAATTAATATTATATTTTAAATTAAAGCTGTCAGCGAAATGAGACAATCGTTTTCTATTCATAGTTTTCCATCAATTATATTTACAATGTCAAAAGAAAATCANNNNGATANCTANGAGCTTTTCGGTGCTATAAAAAAAGTAGTTTACAGTACTTTTCCATTTTTTAGCCTAATNGGAGNCTTTACTTGTACAATGTTAGGTAAAAAAATTCTGTACAGCCAGTTTATCGATCGCTATACCTACAGCCATCATTAATACATATCTCAACTGATAAATTTTTGGCTGATCGAAACAACATCGNCATTCAGCCCAAGGAAAATCAATGAATATCACCCGTCGAAAAGCAGTAAAATCNGATAACGCTGATCTTATCGAACTCATTAAAAGTTCGCCGATGAAAGGTATGATTTCCTTGTATATGGATCGATTTCCAGATTACTTCACATTTCNAGANCTTCAAGGGGAAGAGTTTGAGGTATATGTGNCTGAACANGAAAATAAGATCATCGGTTGTTTTTGNCATGTTTTACGNAAAGAACGCTGGAACGGNAAAATGGTAAAAGTCGTCTATGGAGGCGATTTACGGATACANCCTGATTATCGACGCCAAAGACCAGTGGCTCANGCGCTNCGAGANATGTGGATCGAAAGCCTGNGGGAAAGCGGATATCATCATGGTGTAGCAGACATGATTAAAGGCAATATCGGNGCTGAGCTGACCCAAAGATTCCTAAAAGGNGTCTGTGACGTGGAGAGAAATGGGACAGTAAAACTCTATCAAATCCTCCCACTGATTCCCATCATGGCAAGTACCGAGTATGAATATAGAAAAGCCACAAAAGATGATACCGATGCTATCAGAAGATTATTAACCCANTGTTATCACGACTATAATGGCACCCCTGACTTTATGGATGAGTTTGATCGTCAATGTAACANGCANCCTTCATTTTCGATAGAATCTATGTGGGTGGCTGTTAAAANCGGNCGAATNGTNGCCTGTGCTGGATTATGGGACCAGGAAGAGTTTCGCAGAACAGTTGTNATGAAGTACTCTAAAGGCACAAAGTGGGCTACCAGAGGATTTAANCTAGTAGGACCATTAACAGGCATGCCAAAACTNCCNCAGCAGGGAGAACCGTTTAAACAGCTTTATATCAGGTTTCCTGGTTGTGTCGCTGGCGAGGACAAAGCATTAAAACATCTGATCCGGAGCCAGGTCGAGCATATTCGAAAAAGAAAAAAGCATCACTTTATCTTCATCAACTTTCATGAAAGAGATCCGCTCAAAAAAGTCCTTCGCGGTCTTCCTAGATCAGCTATTGAAATAAACTTATTTAANCACTTCCCTGTAGATATGGATCAGGAAACCAGAGATTCTTTAAATCAAGGTATTCCCTGGACCGACTTTTCTNTGGTTTAACCAAAGGAGAAAAAAATAGATGGAGACATTCCGAAGATCTTCGGACATTGAAGTTTAAATTNCGANTTAATAAATGGTAAGAGTATATTCTTCTATAAATAGAGGGTTCTTCTCTAGATTAATCTCTGTACCTGGGATCGGAACCCATACATCACCATCCATCGAATACTCAAAGGAATAAATGTCAAAAGACCCTGTAGGCATGTTCTCTGCCTTGAAGCTTTGTCCGCCATTGTAGCGAATACCTTCCACCCTTACGTCATCATCACCAAAGTCGATAGTGAAAAAGACAGGNTCATCCTCGGCGTTATATGGAGCAGCTTTAGAATAACTACTACCATTATTTATTTCAGGCTCTCGACCGGTCATTAAATTAAAGAACATAATCAAATCAGAAAAACTAGCACCAGATATATTGACCTCGTAATCCGAAAGACCTATCACAGATCCAGGGCTCAGATCGGGCTTAATCTCATGCCACACTCCGTTAAGTTTAAACTCGATTTTATCATANGTAATCATAGGATATTCTGGATTATGACTATGTAAAGATGAGACTACAACNCTAACCATNGGCTTATAAGATAAACCACTTACCAGGAGATCAATGTGTTCCAGAATATTAGCGGTAGTATTGTTCTTGAATACTATATCAAGTTCAGCTTGCATCTGAGCTTCAAATTCACGAAATTGATTCACTTTGTACTTTGCATGCCAATCGGCTTCATCTGTTGCAATAAGCTCAATTAAAATAGCTGGATTTTCTTCGAATCCCCATTTCCATTCCTTAGCTATAGCAGACAAATCAGCCTTCTCACCTTTGCTAGCCATAGCATTACAACCTACAATTTTTTCAGTAGGTCTTTCAAGCTCAGGGATAACCTGACAATTCAAATACATACCATGGATATTCTCGGGTGGATCGACTTCTTCTTCAGGCACTACATCGCCAAAACTATCAGGATTAACACTTCCGCGAAATTCATTATTTTCGACGCAAGCTGATAGCAAAGCGATAAAAAACCATATTATGGAAGTTAAAACCATATAAAACCTGTTGCCTCTAAGGAAGTCTTAATTACACTATCGGTGTAACTTTGTTTTTTCTTTAATAAGTCCGTTTGTGTGTTTTATTTTAGTTACATAGCTAACACCATTTTATTTACTTAGTAAAAAAATGATATCAAAATTAGCTTGAAACAATAGAGAAATGATAGTGGATACTGCTAAAACAACAACAGTAGTTCTTTCGATATCGATCAAAAGTGGAGAAGAGCTTTATAAAAATAGATCTAATCTAAGGAGTGTATACCACAGATGGAATATTAGGCTCAGTGACATAAATAGCTTGGCAGACACCATTAGCATCAGTAATCACCCATGGATGGCCTACAAATGAAGATACAAAGCCATCAGGATATTCTTCCCGTTCGCCTTCGTAATTAAGCCAAAAGATTCTAGAATTCGGAATCGAAGTCGTAATACTTTCCAAAGCCGATGGAATGTTACCATTTAGAGCCCACAATTTACCTTCTTTGCTACAATCATGAAATCCACCACGATTGGATGCCGGCAACACAAAAGGCTGCGCTGCTGTATTATTCGGAACACCATATAAAGCCTCACACTCGCCATTCGAGTCTCTAGCTTCAAATAACTCTCCTGCGTAGCTGTTCTGACCAATAACGGTAAAGTCCAAAGTCTCTGAGTTAGCTAAGGTACTAACCAACTCTCGTTCAAGATCGCCGCGGACCCGATAAACATTGTATAAACTAGGTGTAATAGTTTGAATATTATTACGGTTTTCAATGGTCAAAGTAAGATCGGTATTATTGCCTTGAATCTCTTTAAAAGGCTTTAATTCATCATTACATGACTGAAGCCCTAGGATACCATGAGCTAATAAAGCAAGTTCTTCAACTCCAACCCCAACTGATTTCGATTCACCAATGTAATTAATTTCGAACTTAATGTTTCTCAGAGCAAAAAGAACTTCTTCTTTATTCTCACCTTCAAGACTAAACAATACATCATATGATGTGCTGTTAGGCTGCAACTGGCTAACGCTGACGGCAGAACTTGCCGGCAAATCATAGTTCCATACAGGGGGCCTATCGCCAAAGTTAATTTTCTGACCACTATTATCCAAGGCAGCGACTCCAACAGTTGCCTTAGGAGAATCGTCCGCAGGTTTCTGCAAAACAGTTGTTGCCAAATAAATACCATTAATATTCGTGGGGACATCCACATTTTCAGTGCTATCAGACGTTTTCTGGGTACGGGAGGAATCTATAATATTAACTTCTTCGGTACAACCAACGAGAATCAGCAGTAAGCATAAAAATTTACTAATTCTAATGTTCATTAATAATATTCCTCTAAACACGGGGCATCCTAAAGACTCTATCGGTCAAAATACTTCATACATACAATATAAATAAAAAAAAACTATTTCTACTTTAATATTAATCAGTTGGAGACACGCTAACCCGATTAATTAAATAACCTGTATGGCACAAGTTACAATAAAGAATGGTGGATATGGCAATCTATGTGATTTTCTATAGCCGAATTTGGCATTGAAACAATATAGTTTGGTATGAATTGGAGTAAGGAATCCTATTTATTNTGNATTTGCTGGCCTGCAATATCATCTANACCTTCATTGAGGCGGGCATTCATTTTTTGAATAAACTTTATAGCCTTATCGCCNGCTTCTTGGGTTTGGTCAGCACGTCGATACAAAGATTTCTCTGTTTNCTTAATAAAGGACTCAACAGCTTTTCTTGATGACACTAATTCCTTTATACCTTCATCAGTAAAGGCCGATGGTTTCAAATCATCAATATTAATTCCATCCATTAAGTCTGTATTCATAACCTTGCGAATAATGTTATCAATCACCACCGACTGTGGNCGACTGTGCCTTGAAGCTAGATAACGAGAATACAAACGCATCGCACGCTTGATCCTCCANGCACGACGTAAAAATTGAGGNGTTCTAGTCTCGGGATTATGCTTTANNGGNCTGGGTAATGTAGCCGCTAATTCTGCCACCTGCCATGGGCGAAGATTGATAGCACTGCGTTTCCAATAATACCTTGCTGCAGCTTCGATACCAAAAATTCCTGAACCGAACTCAATAATATTTAAATATATATTTAGAATTTCATCTTTCGATAATGACTCTTCCATACTCAAAGTAAGAATCATCTCATTCANCTTTCTAATAGGGTTACGATCAAAGCTAAGATACAAATTCTTGACCGTTTGCTGAGAAATAGTGGAAGCCCCTATGCGCATGCGACCACGATTCCAGTTATGGCGAATAGCATCAAAAAGTGCTTCAAAGTCAACTCCATGATGAGCATAGAATCTACTATCTTCTGCCAGTACAAATGTTTTTTTGAAAAATGAACGCAAGCGGCTAGTNGAGACTGGGACCCACTGCCTTGCTGGCAAAGAAGGGTCCTCAACTCTTTTCTCGTCGTACTCTGCCATATACCTNGANACAGGCACTTCAGACTTCAACGGCGACCAATCTGGCCAAATTTCAACCAGATAACTAATATTGGCAGCNACTAGACCAAAAACGATAAAAAAAGCAAAAGCCAATAGGCTCGTGTTATTATTTTTTTCTTGCATCAGTTCCCATAGCTACAAACTAAAAAGTATTAAAGTNGCTAACGATAAACTATTTTAGCAGAAACCTGAACTAATGTCAGAGATCTCGCAAGGGAACTAAAAAAACTAAAATACTCTATTATATTTCGCCCCGGTTCATGTTCAATAACCTGGTAAAAATNCGCCCNGGATCCACACGAAGACCATTATGTTCATATTCACTGGTCGTCCAAACTNTCATATTTTCNATCAGCTTAGCTGATGCTAGCGAAAACTCTCTCTCCACATAAATATCGTGCTCATATACGGCAGCAGCACAAGGAACCTGTGATTTTTTCAATGCCTCTACATCATAAAGTTNCGGCCAATCCGATCTCTTCGCCAAAATTTCAGCCGCTCCCTTGAGCGNNTGTAAACCGGGGTACTGATCAAACATAAAGGGATAGATNACCTCTCCAGTAAAGTGAAATTCATCACTAGCCAAGGCATCAAATTGAGGAAAACTCGATTGAACCTGCCAAGCAGCCCACTGNCTTGCTTGACCTTCACAATAGATAGACTCGTGCAGGATCGCATAAAAAGGATTGGTTTGATACTGATCAGTAGCAGTTTCTATATGTTGCAAAAACCTGAATGANGGCTCAATAAAACGCTCATCCGGAAATGCCTGCTCTAACAAATAGTGTACCGTCTCCATGCCTCCGCTCCCCCCNAGCAANAGGCCTAACTGCTGAAAGCGCTGGGGNGTTANGCGAGCTCCACAGGGCAANGCCACTTCATTTTCCTGCANACAAGTTACTATTTTCTGGCAAAGATTCCGATCCNCNGGATAGCGACGAAAATAATCTTGATTGCGCACGAGCATCCTCTGATGGGTCGCNCGATAAACCTGCTCAGGAGTCTGCCCAACCGGAGGAATACCACCAGTNAACATAGCTTCACGCACCGCATCACTATGGAAAGAAAGATAGGTATAGATACAAAAACCACCATAGGACTGNCCCAATAGAGACCATTGATCGATGGCCATTTCTTTACGGATCCATTCCGCATCTTTAACAATNTGATCAGCGCGAAACAGACAAAGATAATCAGCCATACTCTGATCATCAGTAAAATCNTTCACCAGAGAAAGATCAAAAGGCTGACTTTGNCCAGTGCCTCGCTGATCCAGAATCAAGACCCGAAATTCTTTTAATGCTGGCTTCAACCACCCCGACTTACCGGTTGGAGCATTGCCTTCGAATCCTGGCCCCCCCTGAAAAAAGACCAACCANGGTAAATCTTGCTTAGACTTTGAGACAGCCACTACTTCCCGCGCAAAAACCTGAATCGTCTCTCCGGCAGGTTTNTGATGATCCAGAGGTACCCTNAACTTATGATTTTTGACAGTAATACCGGGAATTGCGAACTGGTCCATTTGACTCANCCTCCTATTATACTCTGCTTCAAGTGGAGGTAACTTACCTCGACTCGTCACATATGCAAAGAAGGTTTATCAAAGACTANGGTAAAAAAATCAGCTCCATTTCTCCCAGCTGAGTTGCCGCCGCCCCATGNTTTGCTGTCACTCGCAGGCGGTAATAGCGAAAANGCTGCTGGTTNTTCAAAGCAAAGACTNTCGTCTGGTACCGATACTGCCAGTTCATTTGTTTCTGGNTATCAAGAATCTGCCAATTTTCCCCATCCAAAGAAGCTTCCATAACCCAATCTTTGGGATCTCGCTCGGGAAAGTCATTAGCAGATGTGAGAGTATAGGTATTAACCAGGTAGTTATCGCCCAAGTCATTACCAAGATAACTCTGATTAGCAAAGGTTAACCATTTGGTAGTGGCATCATCGTCAAAAGCAGCCAATACAGCTTCCTGTGGTTGGTTCTCACCGCTAGCAAAGCCTCCTTCCTTGCGACTGAGATCAGGGTAATAAACAGGCATCACTCCTGGTGGGGTAATTCCGCTGGGAGCATCCTCAAGCCGTTCACCCCATGATGATGGTTCACTGCCCATCTGGAGTTTTAATACCCCCCCTTGCAAAATATCCTGGTGATTCAGATAGTTTTTCCCATATGTCTCTCCATTTAAATGGGCTTGCTGAATATAAAGATTCTCCTGATCATTCCCATCTGCCTTGATCACGAAGGTTTTGCTATTCGACAAATGGATCTTCACTTCATCAAACAAAGGACTTGTTAAAATGTATTCCGGAAATCCGGGACTAGCCGGATAGAAGCCCATAGCATTCATCACATACCAAACCGAAGTCTGACCATTATCTTCATCCCCGGGATAGCCATAACCATCACCAACACCAGAACTGAAAAGTTCCGTCAAGGCTCGCCTGGTCCATTTCTGAGTTTTAGACGGTCGCCCGGCAAAACTATACATATGGAGCATATGCTGAATAGGCTGATTGCCAAGAGCAAACTGACCAAAACCTTTTTTNCCAATCACTTCAGCTTCAAGCATTTCATGAATCACNCGCCCATAACCGCCCACTTCGAACCNGCTGGATGCGCCCAGAACTTCATCAATNCCTTGCTCTAANCCCTTTCGACCACCAAATANACTNACCAANCCATGACCATCATGCATCGGCGCNGTACGGTAATGCCANGCATTGCCCTCAGTCCAGCCATACCGCCANGCATAGGGATCATAGGCTGCAGTAGACGTCCGCCATCGCCCCCGATCATCTTTTACCCGAAAGTGCTGCGTTTCAGGTGACCACAAATGCAAGTAACCCCGNGANCGGTTGAGAAAGTAGCGATGGTCTAAATCACGCCCCATAACCTGGGCCCAGCGGGCCAGACCAAAGTCATTGATTCCATGCTCAACAGTACGGGCACCAACTTCATCATCAATATTAAGGCCAGTCCAAGGCACATAACCCAAGAATGTGTATCGTTCCATAAANCGACGNCCCTTGCCTCGACTACCNCCCTTAGTCATGGCATTTTTGAGAGATGCTTCATAACCAGTATGATAATCCCAATTACGGATACCCTTGATATAGGCATCAGCAAAAATTAGGTCACTGTGGGTACTGATCATACATTCCCAATAACCTGGATTACTCCAGCGTACTGTCCAGCCNCCATCACGATAACTATTCACCCAACCGTCCAGCATTTCNCCAACCATGTCAGGATACAGGATGGTAAAGAAAGGCCATACCGCCCGATAGGTATCCCAGAAACCATTTCCAGCCCATAACTTGCGTCCCTTATGAACCTTACCATCATAAGGGCTCCGGTATTGAAACAATGATGTGTNTTCTCCCTGATGCTCCCAGAAAATTTTCGGAAAAGCATGAGTCCGATAAAGTGCAGAATAAAAAGTCCGACGGTTTTCCTCGGTACCGCCCTTCACTTCAACCCTGGACAAAACGGTNTTCCATCGTTGTTTGATTTCCTGNGTCAAAGCCTCAAAGGTCTTATCACCAATTTCAACTAAGGCATTGGANCGGGCCTGGTCAATACTGATATAAGATGTCCCGATCTTCATCTGAACCTGATGCTGCTTAGAAATTTTTAAACGGGCTGCACCAAGAATCTCACCCCTTTTTTCNAAGACAACAGGATGATCAAACTCTATGGAAAAAAATAGTTTTACCCCATTATTTTCNGTAAAGCCCGATAACACCTGCTCGCTTACCTGAAAAATACTGCCGTCGGGTGAGGATTTAGCATCNAAAACCACATAGGCTTTTTCTGTCTGNGGAAAAGTATAACGAAAGAAAGCAGCACGATCGGTTGGCACAAACTCGATAGCCGTATCATAGGCTTCNAGGAAATGACCATAATAATANGGAGTGGCTGTCTCATTGGATTTCTTTACCNNCGAAAACCANGATTTAGGNTCATTTTTGAGTTTACCCGTCATAGGCATGACCACCATAGAACCNTGATCCCGCGCCCAGACGCTGGGCTGATGAGTCAGTTTAATGCCAGTAAAAGTATTTTCCGTATACTGATAGAACCATGGATTATCAGGATCTCTGCTGGCTGCACTCCAGGCATTCATCCCAAAAGGGGTATGCACTCCAGGATATTGATTGCCCCGGGAAAAACGAGCATCTTCATTATTNGTCCCCATGAATATGTTCACCAGATCCACNGGACTGAAATTACTTTCTGCAGCAGNCNCTAATTGCGAANAAGGCACAGCAAAACTCAAGAGAGTCAGCAGCAAAGCATGTCTCATATCTATCACCCCTAGGTTACTTACCTGTATACGAAAGCTTCCACAGGTAAAGCGATTACCAGTCTTAATAGGTCAGTAAAGACAACAAAAGTCATTGCCCAAAATACAATATGCTNTCATTTTTACTGCAAAAAAACCTTCACCACAACCTTTTGTCTGGGTANGGAGACAGTGTTTACTGTTTAAGAGCAATAATATATTTNGCTACAGCCAACCTGACTGCTGGTGACAAGTAATCCTGCGGTGGCATTTCCGGAAAATTTTCTCGTTTCTTCACCGGATGGGCAATAAAAGCCGCCAAACCTTCTGGATTNTCATGATACATCGCCTGAATTTCTTTCATNGGCGGCCCAATTAAACGCCCAGTATAACTATGACAGCCAGTACAAACTCCCATGTAGGTTAGTTTCCCCTGAGCGTTGGGATCGATTTCTCTTGGAGGCACCGGCTCCGATAGCAGATAGGANACAATGCTATCAGTATTGGTAAACTTACATCTGGCAAAAGAATCCAAGCCCACTGTCACATACCGATGACGATTATTAATGCAACTACCGCGACTTTTACCCACTCTAATGATATCCGGNTCACCTTTTTTAAATTCAGTCAGCAAAAGGGCTTTAATATCGGGAATGGTGTCATAACCATTATGGTCCATGGTATTATCAAGCACGCTAATTTTATCTGCATTGGGCTCTGACCCATCATCTGCAGTAATATTAGAAGCATGGCCATGATCAGTAATCAGGATACCCGCAGTTTTATTATGAGTGATGATATTGTTTTCAATAATCACATCGTCTGCGGCCATCACCAATATCCCGGTTCCAGAAGGGATGCCGGCTACGGTGGAACCCGGAGCCCCAAAGTTTTTATGGTTATTGCGAGTGACAAAATTATGGCGAACAATCACATCATATGTAGTTTTGATAGGCAATCCAGGAGTGATAAAAACTAAAATACCACCGGTGTTATCGTATACCAGATTATTTTCAACGATGGCATGCCTGGAATTTTCTATTTCGATCCCAGCAACATTGGCAAACACCTCATTATGAGTCACCTGAATGTTATCACTCATCCCCACATAGATAGCAGCATCTTCAATACCAGATAACACATTGTGATGGATATAACCGTTCTTCCCTAACTGGGGAAAAATACCATAAACACCAGTATCGACGACGATATTGTTACGAATCTCGAAGTTATTACCTGCCTGCCCCATAATCGCATTACCCTTGTAATTAGTGATGCGAAAGTTTTCCACCAGGATGTTATTGCCAGAATAAAGAATGGCATCATTAAGACGTCCCTCCCCTTCCAGCAAAGGCCTCTTGCCTTCCTGAATCACCCCACTGAGATAGATATCATCTTTATCAATATAAACAGTTTCTTTGTAGGTCCCGGGAAAGACCTTAATCGTATCGCCAGGTTTAGCTTTTTTTACCGCCACCATAATTGAGTCACCATCTTTGACTTCATGGATAGTACCGGTTCTTTTACCCTGAGGAAGAACATGCCGAGACTGAGTGGACTTTTTATCTGCGGCAGCATAAGACGAAGCCACCTGTTCCTCATTCATCTCGTCGGCAAGACGCCCCTGATTCCCCCAGTAGTAACCAACATAAAAGACTGTCCCGATCAAAACAGTTACCAGTAAAATCATTTTTTTCATCTATAACTCCTTTTGATAACCCTTAACAAAACCAACGAGGGGTGATAACCCCGACGGTAACACTTCAGGAATCCTTGGCATGAAAGATTCATCTGTTAACGCTTTAAGAAAATCAACCAAAAAATCCAGCTCTTGTTCAGTTAAATTAGGTTCCCAAATATGCCAGTGAATAGATAATTCAACCCCATCAGGAACAGCATGGCCGCGGCCTTTCGTATAAAACGCAACCGCTTCACGCAAATTAGCAAAACGGCCAGAATGCATATAGGGGGCTGTCTTGGCAATATTCCTAAGGGTAGGCACTTTAAACCCCCCTTTGAGCATTTTATTTTTAAACGTAGTTTCTGCGCCGATATCAAAAGGCAGCCCTTCGGGCTCTGGGGTTCCTAGTACAGCAACTTGCTGATTCGTGAATAAAGGTGGGGTATGGCACTCGGCACAACGTGCAACAAAAGAACGAAAAATATTTAAACCCTTTAATTCATTTTCTGTCAGAGCTTCCGCATAGCCGTGAGCATAATGATCATAGCGGCTATTAAAGGAGATAAGTGAAGACTCAAAGGCTGCCAGAGCAATATAAATCTGATCTGACTTAATACCCGGTGTGTTACTTGCCGGAAAGGCTTGAGCAAAAAGATCTCTGTAGGCCTTACTATTATTAAGTCGATTCAGCAATGAGGGTTCATCGTTCCCCATTTCATGGACTGAATACAAAGGCCCCTTCGCCTGTTCTTCCAGCCCCCTGGCTCTTGCATCCCAAAAGAAACGATTAAGAAAAGCACTGTTCCAAAGGGTGGGTGCCCCGCGAGCCAAGGCTTTACCGTCAGCTCCCACACTCCGCCCCTTACCATCACTGAACCCCTGATGAGGGTCATGACAACTGGCACAAGACATATCTTGCTGCGCCGATAGAATAGGGTCAAAAAAGAGATAACGGCCTAGATCAATTTGCTCAGGGCGAAAACCATCGCGCCGGGCAGGCAACCCAGTTTTCAGCCCCCCAACACCCTTATCTTTAAGGGAATCATAGGCATCATACATGGTGAACAACTTGCAGCGATTCTGCTGGTTTTTATCAAAACCCGGCGGGCACTGAGTCGAAAGGCTGACAGCAGAAAAACCCAAGCTGGATATGAACCAACAAATAAGTCCGACCGCACACCAGATAAACCGCGTCAAAGGGTGCACCTGATCAGCCAGTAAAACAGTTTTTTCGGGGCAAAAAGCTTGCAGTTTCATCACCTTTCTGGTCAAAAAAGCAAAATGCCGGATTATCAGATGAGCAGTACTGTAAAGAAAAAGGCCAAATCTAGCCAGATTCTATGCCCCTGCAGTTAAAATCCCATGTTCATGCTGATCCGTCTGGCTGACCTAAGCGGTTTTATTTAAGGGCTCTTCAGCGCAAATTGCACTGTCACCCCATCAAAACGCTCATAAAAGCACAGCCAGCCAAGGGCTAACCACCTAATAATTCTATACATATATATTCAGACGACACTAATATACCCATATTGAAAGTGTTGATAAAGAATTATCCAAAAATCCTTTCATTAAAATGTTTTTCGTAAATCTATCTACTATGGGATTCTTTGATATAACTTCACCAGAATGAACTGGTGTTTTCACCCACAAAAATAGAACGAGCCAAAAACCAACCCAACATACTTATGAGCGTAATTGGTTTCCAATGGTCGACCGTCACGAAGTCTAGCTCCTAGCTCACTCCATAGCTCTCATGACTGGAATGCAATCTATGAGTCCTGGATCCAACTTATTCCAATGCCTATAGTTGTAGATAAAGTGACTCAGTGCTAAATTTAATAAAACAATCAGAATAATTTTCTCAATTCTTCACCTTTTTGATTTACTGCCAGAAACAGTGCTGCGGTATGGTCTGCCTTAGGAGGTCTCATTGACAAAAGAGAAAGAACGAGCTGAAAGAATTGAGCTCGAAGAGAGAATGGCGCAAAGTACTGTCGATTCTAGCGGCAAAAGATCGGCTCCCAAACAATCACTACCATGGTCGACACCACCTAAACAGCGTCCTGTTCAACGAATCCTCATCATCTATAACCCGGTCAGTGGTTTAAAAAAGTCTGCGAAAATGACCCAACGGCTCGAAGCACTGCTCAGCGCAGATGGTAAGGACGTAGAAACTTTACCAACCGAGTATGCCTGGCATGCCGCAGATATGATGGAAAGGTTCGACCTCAAACAAGGAGATGTGATTACTGTGGTCGGTGGGGATGGCACTCTAAGTGAAGTTATCACTGGACTGATGCGTCGAGAAGATCGAGCAGTCGAATGGGTGACGATAGCCTTAGTCCCTGGGGGCACAGGTAACAACATGGCGAGAGATATTGGTATTGCTGATGTTGAATCAGCTGCAGCTGCTATCAAACATGGCTTGGCTGTACCATTCGATCTGGCAGAAGCAACTTACGCCAAGGGTATTCCCGAATCAGCGGACTTTGATGTAAGAGAAAAAATAACAACTTATGTNGCCTGTTTATTAGCTTTCGGATTGGGTGTTGATGCGAATATAACAGCAGAGAAACTAAGGTTACTGGGACCGCTNCGCTACGATATTTCNTCNTTGATAGCTATCTTACGCAACAAAAAGAATCCAACCAAAATTTGGATAGATGATGAAGAAATCAATATGAATGTCGCTATTATCNTAGGGCTTAATAATAAAACNGCAGGACATGGATTTATGTTNGCTCCATTCTCACAAGTTGATGATGGNAAGATGGANATACTNATTTTACCTCAACACGGANGGCGNGCAACTCTA
Source organism: Pseudobdellovibrionaceae bacterium (assembly GCA_002725955.1). Classification (GTDB taxonomy): domain Bacteria; phylum Bdellovibrionota_B; class Oligoflexia; order Oligoflexales; family Oligoflexaceae. The sequence goes on along the minus strand of PBRN01000021.1, from coordinate 6,399 downwards.
GAACTATTCAATAAGGTCAAAGCGGGAGGTAAACATCTNTATGATGAAAGCGTCNTGTATCTTNGAGCAAACAAAACAATCCGAATTGAAACNCCTCATCCTGAAGCATTAAACTTCGATGGCAATAACATTGGCTCAACTCCNCTNGAAATGCGNATCCTCCCNAAGGCNGCCCACATGTTNATCAANCCAATATTNGATTCGAAGCTAATACCANAGGGAANTAAAGATCAAGCTGCAAGCTGATCCAACCCTCAAANTNTTGCNACTAGATTGNTTTAACCAAGAAAGGTCAAAGTGAAATGTTTCATTCAGGCACGAGGTTCGCCATCATAGGAGCTGGNCCCGGAGGTTTGTCAGCAGCTCTAGCTCTTAGAAAAAAAGGTTATTCCAATATCNAAATTTTTGAAAAAGANACGNCAGCAGGNGGTAAAGTTAATTCTTATATNTATGAAGGTAAACCTTATGANCTCGGAGCTATTTTNCTGACAGCTAATTTCCACGAGGTCAAAAAAATTGCTGACGAATTTTCCATACCCATGCGAAATTATCACTCNCCATCGCTCGTNGATGAAGACGGAAAAATTTATCGATTTAAAGATTGGACAGNAGCTNACTTTTCTAAGTTAGANCTCATCAAAGCCACNNTCAGATATGTATGGCTCAGCNNACAGGAAAAAANCCAAATGCAAGTTGGNTTAGAAGCNGTTCCTGATTCTCTTACTCTGACCATGGATAAGTATATCTGCATGCATAAANTAGANCCTCTTAGTNACCCTATGGANCCAATGATGGTTGGATTAGGCTACGGTTANTTTAAAGAGATACCNGCCGCCTATATTATGAAACTCTTTAGCCTCTTGTTCTGGGCCAAATTAAGAAAAGCCTTAACTTTNGGCAAAACCAGCTTATCCACNCCNGTTCANGGTTATCAACATCTCTGGCAAACCGTTGCNAGCAGTTTGGCGGTTCATTTAAATAGCCCCGTGGAAAAAATAGAAAAAGATGGCNANTGCTGGAAGGTTAAGACNGNCAATGGCACAAANACATTTGACCAGATCATTTTATCCGTNACACCAGATATTAGNGCTAACTTGCTACCTGAGATNCCTCAACTAGCTAGGTTGGCCAAGGAAGTACGCTACTATGATTATCAGGTCACNGTCGTNAAAATAGATAACTTTGAGCGCGAGAAAACNTGGTATTTAAGAAAAAATCGTCAGNGAGACCAACTNGGGCAACCTATAGCAATCACAAGCCCTCACCCAGATGCGAATGTTTATATGGTATACACTCAAACNGACAAAACCATCNATGAAGATCAAATCCTTACNAATATAAAGCTCNCNNTTCAGCAAATGGGCGGAATGGTCACGGAAGTNCTCACCCATAAAAAATGGCGGTACTTTCCCCATGTATCNGGAAANACTATNAAGTCTGGGTTTTATNAGGCATGGNNTGNCCTACAAGGCANGGATGGTCTATGGTTTACTGGCGGCGTNTTTAACTTTGAGACCGTCGAACATACGATNCAATACAGNAATCACTTAGTTAATAATATGATGACCCAGCAGAACCATTTGAACNANTCAGAGAGCAAAACCTTGNTGCTTAGAAAATTCTCACCGTCAAAANGTAAAGNTCCTGTTACACATAAAATAGCGAAATAGAAACAATGTTTNGTTTATTATTGTTTCCACTGACTTTTTGATTATTCTTATAATGNCTNAACAAGCTTCCTATGCCAAAAGAGTTNAAAGGCGCTAATAACANATAGGAGTCACTATTCATGAATACCCCCGAGCTAAGTGGTCAAGGCTGGTATGGTATCTTTATCGCATGGCTNATCGCAAGCTNGGCAACCATCGGTAGCCTGTTCTTTAGCGAGGTGATGCAGTTCGTCCCATGTTCCATGTGCTGGTACCAAAGAATTGCCATGTATCCGCTGGCTCTNATNTTCCTNATTGCTATGCTCAGAAATGATAAACAAGTCTTTTTCTATAGCCTCCCCTTGGCTATCATTGGTTGTTTTTTCGCTCTTTATCATAACTTACTGCATTGGGGTATAGTCCCTGAGACCATGAGTCCATGTGTCCAAGGGGTTCCCTGTTCAACAGTCTACCTAAACTGGTTAGGCTTTATCACGATTCCATTTCTTTCTCTCGTATCTTTTTCTATGATTATTACATTACTACTTTATCTCAGGAGAACTAATAAAATATGAAAAATAAAAACATCATCATCATTATTGCTACTGTGTTATTGGGAATTATATACCTTGCGGGCACTCAGGCTTACAAAGATCAGGTAGCATCTAACGATAACTTCTTCTCCAGCGAAAACTTTGAACTATATGTACCCAAACATGCTATGAAACTTGGCAATGACAAGAGCAAAGTCTATCTTACCGAATTTCTGGACATCGAATGTGAAAGCTGCCGTCAATTCTACCCCTATGTAAAAAAGATTCTTGAAGATCATCCGGGCCAAGTGCAATTGGTAATTCGCTATGCTACCTTTCACAAGAACTCTAAATATGTCACTCAAATCTTAGAAGCAGCCCGCATGCAGGGAAAGTACTGGGAGGTCATGGACACTTTATTTGTTCATCAACCTGAATGGGGTAATCACCACAATCCCAACCCCGAACTGGTCTGGGGCTACCTTGAACAGCTGGGAGTCGATATAGCAAAAATTAAAGAAGATATGAATGACCCAGCCATCCTCAAACTAATTGAGCAAGATGGCATCGACGGCAAGCAACTGAATGTAAGACAAACACCAACATTTTTCGTAAACGGTATACCATTGCAAGAATTTGGGTATGAAGGATTGCGTGATCTGATCCGATCTCAAATAGAAAAAAATAAGTCTTAACAGATTTTCCAAAAACTTAATGATTTCATTCAGCTACTTCAGCAGGAAATCATTAAGATACATTTTTCTCGTAGCGCTGCCTGATGGCACCCTGATACTGCTCATATGTTTGTCCTGCAAAGTTCGTGGTATCAGGAAACAATTCTACAGTGACTTTGCCCGCCCCATGAGGCAACTCATCAATAGGCCAGATCTTATCAACCCCCTGCAGACGAAAGAATATTACAGGTACATTATATTGATCAGAAATACGCCACATACCCTTCTGGATCTTATTTAACTTACCAGGATTGTTATTTCTCCGCCCCTCAAAAGACATACCAATAGATAGACCTTCTTCTTTCAGAGCATACTCTACTTCCCGATACATCTGCTTAACCGAGTCTTTATCATATTGATTCTCCAAAGACCGGTCATTAGTTTTTGCCATTTGAATGGGGATGCATCCGGTCAGCTTAAAGATATAATTCAGCACAGGAACGTTATTCAGTTCTTCCCAGTAGATCAATCTCATGGTCTCGCAGGTTTCCCTGGGTAGACAAGAAGTAATCCCTCGGGCCATAACAAATATATCGAGATAACTAATATGGTTACTGGTCAAGATATATTGAGTTGCTTTTGGAATCTCAGTTTTCACCACTTCTATATCAATCCACCAGATAAGATATAAGAACCAAGAATACACCTTCATACCATAGTACATATTACGACTATGAGCCCGCTTGCGCTCTCGACTGAATGTATGAATCAGAACAAACATAAAAACATTGATGACGGTAGCTAAAAATAAAATCGTAGAAGCGAATCCACCGCGAAAAAATTTACCACAAATTCCCGTAAACAATAACATAATGGTTCCACCTATAAGTTCCCTTAAAATCACCATTGAAATATAAAGAATTCTTTACTCAATCTTCAACAGCCAAATATCTACTTCAATTATTTTACTGGTTATCTTTAGACATTTCAAAATTGCAGATCTAATTATAATACTAAAAAAATCGAAGCTGTACCCCGGTTATAACAGAGCGTTACTCATTTACGCACCTCTGTTATAGCTCGACCAGAGGCTATCGCAAACAATGTGATAAAATAAAGATGTATGCAGATATCATATCTCATCAACGATCAGAAGTAACATATCCATCTCAAATCGCCACCAAAAATAGGAGAGATGAATTTTTATGAATTTTTATCGACAAAATAAATTTGGAGTCATCATTAGTGGCATCGTAGCTCTATTTATTTGCCTAGGCCTAAACCTGCAGCTACAACAAAATAACTTCAATGCTTCGATACTCTGGTCTGGCCTAGGCAGCTTATTTTTGACAATCTTCTTGTACTTTATTTTAGGTACCACAGATTTAAACCACCGTATACTTGAATGGACCAAAGATCATAAAATTCGTAGCTTGCTAATTCCACTTCCCTTATTAATAAACTACCTCATTTATTTCTTTGGTACCGGTGAAAATCAGCCTCATCATATAGCCTATGTTTTTTTGTTCCTATGGTTACCTGTTTTATGCATGATGGCTGCTCCTGTTGGCTCGCAGAAACTGACTTGGTCAGATCTAGCTTTTGTCGTCGTGATATGGGCTCCTATCGATGCAGCTATCATTCAGAATGCCTGGCATTGGCCTCTAGGGCACGGTTCAAGCGCATATGTAACCTCAACGGCTACTTGTATTACCATTATGCTCATGATTGGCGTCAGAGGTCTTGATGGAGTGCGCTATAAGTTCGCCATCCAGAAACAAGACTGGAAGATAATGTCCCTCAATCTTAACCTAGCTACAGTATGCATTATCCCAGCTGGACTTCTAGTAGGCTTTGTCCGTTGGTCACCCCAAGAATTTGAAATCACACAATTTCTATCTCTTTTTGTCGGCCTTCTGCTAATGGTCGCCATACCCGAAGAGATCTTCTTTAGAGGATTTCTTCAAAACTTATTACAAAAATCAATGAAAAATCAACGTCTAGCTTTAATTATTGCATCCATCATTTTTGGATTTGCCCATATCAATAACGAAGCTTTTCCGGGAGGACCAGTACCTGATATACGCTATGTTTTCTTCGGCTCTATCGCAGGTTATTTTTATGGGCGAACCTGGCTGAAATGCGGGGTATTCCCTGCGGCAATTATTCACGCCGTCATGGATACTATTTGGATACAGTTCCTTCGCGGCAATCCGGCTAGTGACGTGTGTCAATGGTGTTAGCTATGCTAAACAGATGAGTTCATTCGAACGATATTATTTTCCACCAGAGGCACTTTCCTTGGAATTAATTTCCTCTTTCCATTGAGCAATCTGGGCCGATACCCCCAAAGGGTCGTCATCAGGTTTGACTTTAGTTTCTAACTCTTTGACCTGAACTAAAGCTTCAGCAGACCTATCATAGGCTAACAAGAATTTGATCAATCGACTGCGAAGCGAAACGTTTTCAGGCTCAGCCTTCAAACCTTTTTCATATACCTGGATGATAGTTTCGATATATAGCTGCTTATTCATCACCCATTCTTTTTGCTTCACTGACTTTTTCTTCGACTTTTTTGCTGACTTCTTTTTTTTCGCCTTCTTAACTTTCTTCCCTACATTCTTGCCTTTTTCTGCGTTTCTATCTGCTGTTTGCAATTTACTTGGAGTCTTAGTCTCTGTCCCCTGAGCAAAAAGAGACCCGCTGAAAATTAAGATTGTTAATATAGTCCATTTCATCATCAAGGGCTTCTCCCACTATAATCAAAATCTTCGTTCAAGGTTTCCTAACAAGATTATAGATGATTTCGCACATGGTTGACCTATATCGCATTGGTAAAAACCATAATTAACCACCTTTAACCTTTAATATCAGCACTCAGGTTATAAGCAATATTCTCCATTCAAATACAGTGCTCAAATAAAGAAAGTTTCCACCGATATTAAAGAGCTTGCAGTACGTCAAGTGAAGAAATAAAGGAATGGAAAAGTGCGAATTCTTATCACACTATTACTATCATCGATAACTGCGCATGCTGCAGACAACTGTAAACCACCAAAGTGGTTTCAGAATGCAAAAAAGTCTGAAAGAAAAGTATATGCCATTGGGTTTGGAGAAAGCAGCGAAGCAAATGCGGCGTTTGAAAAAGCTAAGACAAAGATGTGGGAAAGCCTTATTCTTGGAACCGACGATATCCCGATTACACCTGATGATTACCCTGAGTTAAAAGAAGTCACCACAGAAAAGATAAACTCAGCAATGAATAAGATCTTTATAAATACCTTAAGAGATCTACATATCGATAGGCCCTACCAGATCATCTGCGGTCGGTACTACAGCAAAGCTCGCATAAAAAAGCGAGAAGCAGGTGATGCTTTCCGCGGGATCAGCATTATTAGAGAGCTTATATTTTTAGATTTAGCTGGTTACTCCAATGAACTAACAAGCCACTTTGCTTGGTTTAACTGGTGGCATCAACAAAAAATACCTATGAAATCATACGAACGTACACACAAAAGAGCCAATAAGGTGATCGAAAAATAT
>PBRN01000128.1 GCA_002725955.1 Pseudobdellovibrionaceae bacterium | reverse complement strand
AAACTGAAACTGAAACTGAAACTGAAACTGAAACTGAAACTGAAACTGAAACTGTTGAGGTTATTGGGTGAAGAACGATAGTGAATGTCTATTGGGGAATAGAAACGAAGATACAAGTTTTTTAAAGATCAGCGGGAAGATGAAGGAGAATAGAATGAAACAGGAAGTTAAAATGTGGAGCTTGTGTCTATTGTTTTTTCTGATAGGAATTGCTGGAGCCGGATGGGCTGCAGGGGGGCCGTCTCCCCTGCACAACCATAAACATACTATTGATATAGATAAGAGCGACTCCAAGTCAGATGCTTTAAATCAGATGTTAAAGGAAGGGCGTAAACCCGCTTACCTAAAACTTTCGAATCAAAATAAAACGGGCCTTCTTGATGATCATAAAAGTTTGCTAGCATCAGAAATATATCAGCTAAACCTTGATGCTGTTTCTGGAGATCCCGGGTATGTTGCCTTTGATACTGATAAAATGCCTTTGATCAGGGAGGAGCAACTCGATAAATGGAGTCTTAGCTTTTTACAGGGTTGGTCAGATAAGTTAGGTGTTCCTGTGAATCAGTGGTTTGAAGCTCCCCGTCACCGTATTCGCCCCAATCATAATATTCTTGTGCTTACTTGGAATCGAATGATTAATGATGTTTTAGTATATGATGCTAGGATAAAAATGGTTTTTGCAAAGTCTGGTGACTCATGGAAACTAAGAGAAATCGTGAATCACAGTTATGGTGATTTCTCTCTAGAGGGTGCTGATTCAGAAAAAATGGCATGGGGTGATCTATCTATCAGTCATAAAAATCTAACTCAATATGACGAGAAAGAGGTTATCTATATCGTAGGCGGTGACAATGGGTATGCGGGTTATGTTAGTCAGCAGTGGTTGGTCAAGTCAGATCAAGGAGAGACATTTACCTTGATGACTAAAAAAAATGATGGATCTGTGATCGGTGCTTGGAGTCATAGATTGTCAGCGGGCGTGAAAATTACAGGTGAAGTTTTTAATCGTAGTGTTTACTACAATCAATCTGTGCAGCGACCTTTGGCTTATGCTGCTGTTAATGGTCAACTTAATGCGGATGCAGCTGGTATTTTTGAAACGGATTTACTTAGTTTTGAATTAGGTCTTACAGGCAATTATTCGAGCGTTTACGAGTTTAATGCGCTTCAAGGTAATCAAAATAATAATCCCTATTACCGTTTCCCAGTAAATGTTGTCGATAATAAGGTGGAGGTACTGCAATCCCAAGTTAATCCGGCAGCATTGAATGTTTATGTTGCAATTAATGAAGTCCAAGAATTTGCTCGTCGGTTCCTTGATCCGGATCAGGTTCCTTTCTTAGCCAACCCCATTAATGTTATTGTGGATCGACCAGACACTTGTAACGCATATTATGACGGTAACCTCAACTTTTTTGTATCCGGAAATGGTTGTTCAAATACTTCTTTGATCAGTGATATTGTTTATCATGAATGGGGCCATGCTCTTGACGATAATATGGGGACTCAAGGAGGACAAGGGGGTATTACGGATGGTGCTTTTTCGGAAGGTATTGGAGATATTATCTCGGCTTATATGACAGGTAGTTCAAATATGGCGCCAGGTTTTTTTATAGGTCAGGAAGCAGGTATTAGAAATCTTGACAATAATGCAACTTATCCTCCAGCTAATCAGCAAGAGCAGCAAGTCCATGTGCAAGGTCAGATTATTGGAGGTACTTTCTGGGATTTGCGTTCAAGTATGATTAAAAAATATGGTCCTAAAGAAGGGGCAGATGTGGCTAGTAAGTTGTTTTTCACTCACTTACTTACTACCGATTCCTATATAGAGTCCATGGATGCCGTATTACGGCTGAATGATGATGATGGTAATCCTGCTACCGTATCTCCAGATAATTGTCTTATTCAAAGAGCATTTGCCGGCCATAATCTGACGAACGATCCTGGTGATGATTGCATCGATTTGGATCCGGGTATCAAGTTAAGGATTGAATGGCAAAATGAAAATGATGAATTGGAGCTTTTAGCTTCTTCAGGAGGGGCAGAGGCTGCAGTGATTTGTCGGGGTGATGTTACAGAGTGTAATGAGGGGCAAGATGGTTTTGTTGCCTTTGAAAGAATTACTGAAGCTGACTTCGACCAAAAAGCGATTTTTAAAGGTTTGGCTACGGTCAAGGTTTCCTCTGACGAGTCTTTTACCGTGTTTTCGTTTGGCGCTGATGGTGTTGTCTTAGGTAGGTTAGTCACTAAATTTGCATCACCATAATCAGACAGCTGAAAAAAGATCAGGCTATCATAGTTGTGCCATGTTCCAGTTGGTTCAAGCCCAAAAAGAACTTTGAACATGAAATTTGTGGTAGTTTGGTAATGCCAAATAACGGTAATTTTGGTCGGGTGTCTGGTGTTTTTACTTCGAGAACATGATGTGGCAGTATCCCGTGATCCATAGTGCGATCAATCTCATTAGAGAAGCCCATAACTTCAATACGGGAATCAAGTGTGATGCGATAGTCGTTAACTCGATATCGATGACGGAAGTATCTAACTCTTATAACGGGCCTTAGATCACCAAAGTGTGAAGCTAGCATTTGAATTTTATCAAACCCTTTTCTGGACTTTCCTTCTGCTGGGTTCAGCTCGAACCATGATGGTATATGGTTTCCTACCATGCTGACAGGCTCAATAGCATTCTTATATTTGCTAACACCGTACATGTCTTTGCTTTTCATTTGGACTTGATTGAATGTACCACCATATCCGCGGATTCGGAATTTCGATTTGGTCAAATCTCCGTTGGCACATTGTTGATACATTTTACGGTCATTCGTATCGTAATAGATCGAATCGACCACTCCTTCTGGAAAGTGATCAGTACTACCATAGAAATTATGTAAGAGTGTTCTGATCATCGGCAACTGTTCATTCGTTACCTTATACTTGTATTCATTATAACCGGGCGAAGCCATGGGGATCCTTATCAACAACAGACAGCAACAACAGGAGAATAGATAGCAGTAATCTCATCAAAAGTCAGCAGGAAACCCAGCTGCTTCATCTAATACTATTCAGGAATTGTGCCAGACTATTTAACAAAGTAACTTACTGATAATATTGAAACTTGTGAATCGGCTGCTTGCGGGTAAAGCGAACTTGTTAACAACCAATAAGGTTGTTGACAGAGCTGATTTTTGTTTTGGTCAGATCTGAGTGACTTATAGTCTCATAGAGTTCTCAAAAATCCATGCTTGTATGGCCTATTTGAAACCCGGTATGACGGATTTTTGCTGCTGAAACGGGTCGATGAGGCATTTTAATGTGATCCGTAAATTTTAATCGTGGCCATCCTTCGCGATCACAGACTTTATTGTAAACTTGTTGATTAGTTGAGTGTTGGCCATCGTCATCGCAGACATTAAAACTTCCACTCAACCCTTTTGTAATTACGTGATCAATGACCCTAATCACATCTAGATAATGGATATGGTGAAAAGAAGCGTTAGCGTCCAGTGGAATTTCCTTAGTGTTATTTCTCATGCCTAGCTTGACTCTTTCCTTTACCGATATATTTTCCGGAATGCCGTAAATGTCAGGCAGACGGAGCACACAGCCTTCATCAGCTGATAAAATAATATCTTCTGCCTGCTGATAACTCCGTGACAAGGCGTCATGTGATGAGTAGCGATGGCTATACTCATCGACGGATCCCCTTAACCTGGGCTGCTGACCATAGACTGCAAATGTCGAAAGAAAAATGCAGCGGGGGTTAACATCGGTAATATGGCGACAGCTTTCAGTGATAGCATCAGCATTTCTTTTCATTTCCATAATGGACGAAATGCTTCTATGAAAGCGGGGTAGACTATTGAAAACGACCAAGTCAGCGGGGGCTGAGTGCTTCATAATTTTATGCCGCTCGTGAGCATCAACGAGTTCGGCCTTGGTCGTTACTTGTTCGATTTTATTAAGCTCTGCTGGAGAGTTAGTTATTCCTGTGACTTCCCACCCTCTTTTTTTCCATTTTTCGCCAAGAGCTGAACTAATGGAATCGCTGCCGATAATGACTGTTTTCATTTGCTGTCCTCACTTTTCAAAACTCGTATTGGCGAAATGGCTTATATTATCTCCTTTAGCACATGCTTCCGTTATAAACCAATAGGATCATGCCTTCGAGCCAATATTTGCAGCTAATGACAGTGTCAAAATAAGCTGCTTCAGCTGGTACTTAATTGTATTGCTCTATGTTATTTTTGGTTTCAGGTGAGTTTTCTGAATATAAAATATTGGCGTAGCTCTGGCTAGATTTCGATGGCCATAGGCACCAATATAGATGTGCTTAATGGTGGCTCCTCAGTGTTCAAAAAAGTGCTGAAAAAAATAAAAAAATTGTTTTATAACAACAAACAGATGTTCTTTTTTTATATAGCTGCAATATAGACTAAGCATGGTGTTATAAAACTATATTGGTAGATATAGCGGGCTTTTCTTCGCCCTTCTAAGGAGTTGAGATGGAAGATGTAATACTTGAGGTCGGTTTGCAGACGCGGATGAGTGATTCTAAGATCTGGAAGGTTACTGCCCAAGCTGTGCATTCTGAAACCGGAGCTGTTTTCGAATCCTATGCTCGCTTAGTTAGACCCCCTGGTGCGGGAACTATTGATCATTGTCATAGCTTTGATAAAGAAGGTATTTCTTCAGACATGATTAATCGTAATGGGGTTGAGTTGAAAGAAGCTTACCAAAGGATTTTGGAATTAAAAAAACGCTGGAATACGCCTCCAGCAGGCATTCGATGGCAAAAACATAAACAAAAGAAGCATTTTGTTAGCCAGCTTGAAAGCGAATATCCGGGTATTCTCGGTTCAGATGCATAATGAGCATGATGCTTGCGGGGGATCCTGTGGCAGAGTATCCTTACAGAAAGAATATTTTGTTGCATGGAGCCATGAATGTTTGCTACCGGTTGTTGGCTTATATACTTCTTGCTAAATAATTTAGTTTTTGCAAATGGCATTAAACTAGCTGCAGACATTGATCAAAGTAATGAGACTCGTTCTAACCCCGAGGTTAACCAAAGTAGCGATTCCATTTCTCTTTCCGGAAATCTAGATGAGAAAATACCTGTTGCATATGGCCCCGGTTGGAGTCCTTTGTTCTATACTCAGCAGGATACCGTAATGAGTCATGGTGAGTATACCTCTTTAAATGCAGAAATAGATGTCAAGGTATCTCCATTTGTCTACAGATACGATTACGATAATAGTGATGGATGGCGATATCGCTCTACTTTGTCATTAAAAGATAGTCCTATTATCTTAGAAGTTGGTATCGATCGTTTTCATTATAGGCAACTTCTATCCTTGAAATTACTGGATGTNGAAAATCCCGCACGNTATGCCAGTCAAATTCGAGAAACGNTTTATCNCTTNTCTTTAAGTTNATACCTAACAGAATCAATTGGTATTANTGTGGTGGCNAAAAATGAGGGAGAAGTTTTTACAGAATGTTGCCGCTATGGTTTGCAAGGGATCGAAGAAAGATTGGGGCATGAAGATGCTGTTGCAGAGTTGATAGCTAGGAGTGAATATTTAACTTTNTTGGCACGATATGAGTCTGGGGCTAAGGTTACCAAGCTATATTTTACCGANTTTAAACCNGCTAANTTGAGGNTGGCGTTTTATACCCAATTCAAAGGCTTNATGATGATGTACGCNGCCGAAGCTAGAGGGGAGAGTAAANGAGGGAGTGGAGTTAAAGATATTACGACCAGTGAAGTTATGTTCGAGTCTTCTTCTTGGGGAATTTGGTTAAAGGTTACNCCAGATTCATGGGAAGATCAGTCCAAGGTAAGTATTGCTACTATATCTCGAAATGACTTGAGGCTCTACTATCAACATCAATGGTCTCCCAATCTATCGCTGGGTATCTTATACGGCTCTTCTACGGGAGATCGGGTTACGGTAGGCAATTCTTATTGGCAGCGTGCCAGCAGTTTTTTGACGATTCAGGCAAGCTATAGCAGTTAAACAATCTTTAGGTTTAGGCTTCCATAGAAANCATTTCCTGAATAGAGGACAGTTTCCTGATGTCCCTACATAGAGGGAGATAGCGACACCAGGAAACTGTAATTAAGGAAGGAACCTGAGGTTGATGGCAGGAGCATGAAGCTGGAAGCTCAGATTCAGGTACTGAGCTAAGGTGTGTCTCCTCCAACTCAGACATTCAAAACTGCCAACTCAAACTTCAGTTCCAATCTAAAAAATACTGATGGCATTATAAAGAATTGACCATGNGNGTCAACATGGTATTNGAAATCTCTTTCAACGCNGTTAATGCATTTTAATGTTAGCAGTAAATATGAGATTTAGATGAGGCTTTGGTAGNTTTGATCGAGNTTTATGTTTTTTAGATGGAAAATTCCAACCGCCACCATTCGGCGAGATCNGCACATAGAGTNGTANTTCCNCATGCATTTCCCCCGACATGACTGACTGCGCCACTGCCTTTTGCTACCATTGAGTTGGTCGTGTCGGTNCCACCTGCAGCCGGNGTATTTGGTTTAAGGAGGCGATTCCAGTTGTATTCGTAAGTGACATTAGCATGACAACCCATGCATCTTANNTGCAGCCCNGGTTTGACTGTATTTTCGAAATAATCAAAAGCCGGTTCGCCCGCAGNACCTAAAGNCCATGCTCTGAAACTAAACGGNGNNCCNGGTAATAAATTTCTTTCATTGCCCTGCACCGCATATAANTAAATGTTCTGTANTTCTCCATCTAAATACTGTGGCGGAACTTGCAGGGTGTAAGCATGGGAACCTGGGTTTTTTTGGTCNGCAGCATCGACATTGGCTTGAACTGGAGTAAGGGCTTGCCCNGTNTCTTCATCTCCGTTCATATATGCANTAACAGTNATGGTTTGGGTAAGGTCTCTGGGATTAATGGCAAAGCCGGTCGCNANACCACTGAGACTAACGGNATCTATAGCTCCCAGATCNGGCAATGGCCGNTGACCTGCCCTAGTNGGAATGGCTCCGAATTCGTATTCCCACCATTGAGCAATTTCGCTNCAAGGNGAATCATTAATTCCACTGAGGCAGACATCATTACCNCCATGATTGGAACTGATATTGATTTTCGNTATCAATATGTCGTTGTTTAANCTTTGTTTCATTAATTTATAGTCATANATGGTGTTGGGGCCTGGNCCNGCAGCNTGGCAGTNATCACANTTTTCTCTTTTAAATGAAGCCACTACAATTTCATTGAAGAATAACTCTGGGTCGACNTGTTCCTCTGGNACTTGATTTTCAGGGTCTGTCGTTTCATTNGTTATGGTTTCATCGGTGGGATTGTCAGGNGAGGTTCTGCCATTCTGATATATCCNTTCNNTACCTGANTTGCANCCTGACAACTGAGTCATCAANAGCAGAATGATGCTTAATCTGCTAATTTCATCCAATATTAACCNTATNTTCATTTTTTTCCCCACCAATTGCACTANACTGCTAATCGGCTNATTAGTNGNTCTGATTTAGCTTTTTTTGAGAAAGAGACAAGGATTNCTNGTNATTATGGAGTGAGCTTTGGTAGAGGGCCTTTGGGTTCTNNTGTATAATTGAGGCTACTTTNAAGCTCAACTATANGGGNTTGAAGTGCCTATAGTAAGTTTAATAGTGCTCTCTCANACGAGGATTTTTTGGATATTACTTGTGAGGGGTAATGCTGATGGATGTTTTTTTGAGCAGANTGTTTCTGTTTACTTTGCTNTGGTTTAGCAATTATGGATNGGCTCAGGGTTCTGCCGAAAGTGAAATCGGGAACTATGTTGATACNGAAAGCACCAGAGCATTATTTGGTTCAGGTAAAACATTTGGTGAGGTTTCTGGAGTTGTAAGTTCACGTCAGAACCCTGGTTTAATTTGGGCTCATCANGATAATAGTTTTGGCCCTCAAATCATCGGNTTTCGATTAGATACGGATGATAATAAACTTAGCGAAGTAGCCAGGATTTCTTTGAATGCGATTTCACGTTGGAAGTTGAAGGACCCAGAAGATATCGGTCTAGGCATCTGTCCTCCAGCATTAAGAGAACGATGGGGACAGAACAAGCAATGTTTGTATCTGGCGGTTATTGGCAGTTATGCAGATTCACACTTTATTCATGCGTTTATTGAACCTGAGATTGAACCTGAATCTAGTGCAAAAAAGAAACAAAAGATTGTTCCCAGTAAGGATCAAGTGAGTAGTTATCAAATTAGCTTTAACAGTGCAGATGCAGAAGCTTTTGTGGTAAACCCTAATGGAGATAGCTTTTGGGTCATTGACAAAAGCGAAACTATTGTTTTTTATGAAGGCACTTTTAATTCTGATAGATTTCAAAGACTCATAAAATTACCGAAGATGATTAAAAGGAAGGATATAGGATCTATCACTGGAGCGGATCTGGATCCCACCGGCCAGCGTTTATTATTGCTGAGTTATGATGGAGTCTACGAATCCGAGTTACTGGAACCCGGTGATCTAAAAACGCTGCAGGAACCTTCTGATAATCTTTTTGACATCAATCATTGGTACCCGACTAGTTCTGAAGAGAGCGTTGCTTGGTTATTGTCGCCTGATGGCAACCAAAAAGGTATCCTCGTTATTCCTGAGGGGTATGGAACCTTAGCTTGGTTGTCTGTCAATGGTGGCGGCTAATATTAGCCGCTTGTATCATATGGTTTTTTGCTAGGAAGAGGCTGATTCATATCCCTTCAGTCCTTTTCGCCAAAAAATACCGATAAGAAACCAGCTGACTCCTAAACCTATAAATATCTCATAGAGCATAGCCGGAGATTGCTGACCTAAAAGGACCTTTACCGGCAAACTTCCTATGGTTAGGATTGGCAGCACAATAGTAAAGGCTTTTTGCATATAGTAGCCGTATATAAAGTCTGGCCACCTAGACATTGTTTGAAAACCCATTCTTATGAAATTAATTCCAAAAGATTCAACAGTCCAGAACATCGCCATTGAGATTAGTATTTCGATACTTACCAGTAAGCTGAGTGATAAAATTATTAAGAAAGGGATGGCAACCCATGCCCATAGAGACAGATCGCATTTAAGGCCGAACCAGATCAGAACCCCCCAGGGAAATAGAAAATTAGCGGCACTGCCAGCCCTGATCTTGCCGAAAAAAATAGGGAATAGAGATCCTATTGGTTTCAGTAAAATAAAGTCCAAAGCTCCGGTGCGAATATTGAAAGAAAAATCCCAAAAACTCTCACTAATAAAAGTCATATGGAATTGATCCATTGCCAGCATAAATGCAATAAAGAACATGAATTGGGTGTGATCCCACGGTCCTATGTGATCAACGTAATTAAAAATGAAATCGACGCTAGCAAGAGTAGAAATATAGAAAATGAGATCCATGAGAATCAATAAGATAAAATGGACTCGAAAACTCATACCTTCGGTCATCGCATTGGCGATGAAGCTGCGATAAATGCGAAAATATTTTACTAAGGTTTGTTTCATAATTAAATTTTCCTAAGTGATATTTCACATACCGGCTGCAGTATAAAGTTGAAGACCTCTGGACCATATGAGATGAGATATGTAGCGGAATACACCATACCAGAACAAGAGTACCAGAGCTGCTGTCACTATCGAGGCTTCAGCTTCACCCATGAACACTTTTGCGGGAAACCAAGTTAACCAAGGAAATGGGGTATACATTAGCCCTTGTTGCAACCACTCAGGGAATACTTCTAGAGGTAGTATTGATCCCGACAGTAAACTGGCTATATTCAGAAACATGACCCGCAGGACCCATGTCTCTTCGAGCCAGAAAGCACCTAAACCAATCACGAAAGATATTTGGAACCAGACCAAGCCGACTAGCATTGAGATGAAGAAACCTTTACCTAAGTCTAATAGTTCTGGCATGGGCATCAGGGCGCTGGTTAAAGCCACTGCTAAAGTCAAGCCAGCAACAATAATTTGTACTCCCTGAAATGCAAAGAAGCCTGCAAGGTGAAAATTAGCAAAGCTGAAAGGATATATAAGGTAAGCAGAGATACGGCCTAGCCTTATATCTTCTGCTAGGTTCATGCTGTTATATCCTTGAGCTAGCATACTCACTACGAGAACCCATAGTTGATAGCTAAGCATCTTTCCTAAAGTATAACCCTGAAAAACTTCCAGTTCATTAAATTCAAAAATCGACTGCCAAAGGTTTATCTTCACCACATAAAAAATAACTGCTGGTCCAATCACCATGAGCAGAAGGTTTAGTTTCCAGGTTAGATGCTTAGTCCAATTCACCCTAATCGTAGCCAGCCACTTATGTAGATCGCGGGTCATTCTTCACTCCCTAGTGGCTTGATGAGATCAGGGTTCATCAATAAGGAGTTGAGTACTCTTTCAATAGGCATTTCTTCCGTCGAAAAGTCTACCACTGGAAAACTTTTCAATATGTTCATAGCAATGTTTCTAAACTCTTTTTCAGGTATTTTGATATCAACTTTGTGATTATTTTCACTCCACCTAGGGTCTAAGTCCTGCCAGAATCCTGAATCCGGATGCACGGGGCTAGAAAATGTCAGGCTTGCCATCTTCTCTTTACCGAGAAGCTTTTCAAAATCTGTAATAGGACCATCAAATCTCTTTTCTCCTGCTAGGATCAAAGTGATGCGAGAGCAGAGAGCCTGTACGTCAGCCATGTAATGGGATGTTAGAACCATTGTTGTCCCGTGTGTTTCCTGCCAGTCCTTCAAAAATTCTCTGACGTTTTTCTGAGCGACGAGATCTAGACCGATGGTTGGTTCATCAAGAAATACGATATCCGGTTGATGCAGCAGACTAGCTATCAGCTCCATCTTCATTCTCTCCCCTAATGATAACTTTCTTAATTGAGTATTAAGTTTGTGATTAACACTAAGGACTGAAGTTAAATGACCTAGTCTTCTTTTAAAGGCTCTATCATCTATTTCATAATAGTTGCGGAGCAATTCAAAAGAATCCATGGCAGGAATATCCCACCAGAGCTGTGACTTTTGGCCCATAACGAGAGCTATTTTACGGCGGAAAGCAATATTTCTTTCCCAGGGTTGATATCCTGCGATGGTTAGGCTGCCTTTGGAAGGAACTATGATACCGGTGAACATCTTCATTAGGGTTGTTTTTCCGGCGCCATTTGGACCCAGAAGGCCAATCATTTCGCCAGGTTCTACTTCTAGGTCAAAGGACGAAACTCCAGTGATGGTCTGGTGGCTCCGTTTTACGAATGACTTTAACGCCCCTATAAACCCCGGTTCTTTTTCCCAAATTCTGAATTGTTTGGTCAGTTTTTGGCTATGAATCATCATTTTGGCCACCTCCTTGATAGGGCACTTTACCTGGGCTTAAGTTAAAATAATAGGCTTTCCTCAACACCCTGTTTTCTCGGAAAACATGTATTTTGTGTTGCCAAAATGACTTAAACTGGTTACTGTAGTTCGGCTTAGCCTAATATTTACCTATACGCCATCAACTTGATCAATATGATATTAAGTCAATGAAATAACAGGATATAAGTGAGCGTCATGTGTTAAGCATTCGCAGCATTTTTAGCCATTTCCTCTTGAGGATAGAATAGGAGACAGCTTTGTTGACTTCAGCGTGTCAAGAATCTTTGCAACAATCTGGTTTCATGCGTTGGCCTGGTTTTTATGAGCCCGAACAGGCAACTCGACTCATTGCTGAGGTTTCTAGTTTTGTAGAACGTTACTACAATGAAACTGAACTACTGAAGCATAGTGTTTATCCAAGTGATAAGACCGATAGTCGTGTTAGTCACGCTATGATGATTTCAGAAGGCAAATCACAGTTTCCCAAAGTCGACCATGATGACTATCCTCAGATTAAATCTTTTCTTCAATCCCAAAATCAACTGCTAAGCGAACTCACTGGTAAGCCCGTGGATGGCGGTGCTCGGTCTCTGCTAAACTATCAAAAGTATATGTGTGGAAGTAAGCCTGTTGGCGAACATTTCGATGGCGAATACCTAAGAGCAGATAAAGCTTCAGATGGTGTAGAATTTAATCTGCTTGAAGGGATTCTTCCTCGATATGTCGGAGTTATGGTATTGGAAAATGAAAATGACGGTCGTGGTGTGGAAATTTTGGATAAACAGAATGGTAAAGTCTATGCTCCCATTCTGAACCCAGGTGACCTGGTTCTTTTCGATAATATCAACCTTCGGCACAGAGTGCCTACTTTAGAAAAACCAAGGATTAGTTTGGGCTTAAGAAATTTTGACCACATGCCTTGTCACTTTGCGCGTAATGAAGATTTTTTCTTAAAAGGCGCAAACTATAAAAAGATTCCGGAAGGTTTTGTTTCTGAGGATGCTGACTGTGAAAGTAGAATGCATCGTTATATGGAAGAAGAGTGGCCTTTGATTAAAGACGAATACACTCATTATGTCTAGAGAGGAAATTGTGTCTGAAAATATGACGATAGAAAGTATTCCAGCTGCCTTGAGAAATACCAATGGTTTGATCAATGGTCTTTGGGTGAGTGGCAAAAGCTCTTTTCCAGATTATAATCCTGCTAATGGTGATTTGTTGGCTGAGATTACCGCAATGGGGGCAGAGGAAACCGTCGAGGCTGTTGCGGCGGCAGATCAAGCTTTTCGATCTTGGAGCAAGCTTACTGTTGCGGCTAGAGTGGCAGCAATCTATCGCTGGGCCCAAGAAATTAGAAATCATAGTGAATCATTAGCATTGTTGATGACGCTAGAGCAAGGCAAGCCTCTAGCAGAAGCCGAAGGAGAGTGGCTACATGGAGCCCGGTGTCTAGAGTGGTATGCGGAGGAAGCTCAGCGTGTACACGGATCAACTCTACCAAGTAATCAGGAAAATCAGAGAAACCTTACTATATCTCAACCTGTTGGCGTTATGGCTGCTGTTACACCTTGGAACTTTCCAGCTGTCAGTATTCTTGTAAAATGTGGGGCGGCAATCACTGCTGGATGCACTGTTGTCTTGAAGCCTAGCGAGGAAACACCTCTTTGTGCATCAGCGATAGCTGAGCTAGCTCTGGCTGCGTCTATACCCGCAGGTGTTCTGAATGTGATTCCAGCTAACGATCCGGCTTCTGTGGGTGATGTCCTGACCCAAGACCCAAGAGTCAAAATGCTGTCTTTTACTGGTTCCACTGCAGTTGGACGTTTACTAAATACGCAAGCTGCACCAACTATCAAAAAGGTTGCAATGGAATTAGGTGGCAACGCACCCTTTATTGTATTCGAAGA
>PBRN01000011.1 GCA_002725955.1 Pseudobdellovibrionaceae bacterium | reverse complement strand
GACTGATACCGATATGGCTTTATTTCGGTTGAGATTAACTTTTGCTGATATTTATGATCGATATGGAGTTGAGGCTCTGACCCTATCTCGCATGAAAAGTGAGGTTGGTGACGATATCGAGATTATTTCAGGGTACTGGAAAAGAGGTTATGTCTGCGAGGTAGAAAAATTTATTTATCGGCTAAAAGAAGATGATTGGGAGTTTGCAGATTCGATTCGATATTCTCGACCTGGCTGCGAAGTTATTGGAGGGACGTCTGGATCACCTATTCTTTTGAAGGGCACGCGAACTGTGATCGGTGTTAATAACACTGGTAATCAATCCGGACGTCGATGCACTATGAACAACCCCTGTGAAATTGATCAAGATGGCGGTATTATCTATGAACGAGGTTACAACTATGGTCAGCAGATTTCGTGGTTATATGATTGCCGTAACGAAGAGAGAAGGCTTGATTTGACAGCCCAAGACTGTAGGTTGCCAAAGCCATAGTGATTTTTACAACAGGAGTGGAATCAAATTTGTAGTAAAATCACCACTGTTCTTATGATCTAGATTAAGAGCTCTCATATTGATTTTACTTCTGTTGTTCAATTTAAACTTCCTAAACATAAATCAAGTTGTCTTTTTATATCTTTCCCGCTTTATAAATAGCTTCGCAGCTTTCTGTTAGTGTGACAGGATTGCATAGGTTTTGTCCGTATCAAGATAGCTGTCATAGAGTGCCATTGACGGATGTCTTTGGAGTCAATAATATTGAAGTCTTGCAATAATATCTGGGGCACTAACTTTAGTAAGTAGGCCCGTGTGATCAAGGAGGTAACTAACGTGAGTCTCGAATCCTTTCGGCTTGATACTAGGGCTTGGCTTGAGGCCAATTGCCCACAAAGTATGCGAACCCCGATGCCTCCAGATGAAGTCTGTTGGGGGGGGCGACGCCCAACATATAAAAATCCTGAAACAAAAGTTTGGTTAGATCTGATGGCAGCCAAAGGCTGGACTGCTCCTGAATGGCCAACGAAATATGGTGGCGGTGGTTTATCAAGGCAGGAGCATATGATTCTGCAAGAAGAGATGGCTCGTTTAAAATGTCGATCTCCATTGTCGAGCTTTGGTATCTGGATGCTTGGACCCGCTCTGCTTGAATTTGCTAGCGAAGAGCAAAAATTAGAGCATCTTCCTAAAATTACCAAGGGTGAGATTCGCTGGTGCCAAGGTTATAGTGAGCCTAATGCAGGTTCAGACCTTGCCAGTCTTCAGTGTAAAGCTGATGATNTGGGTGATCATTATATGCTAAATGGTTCGAAGGTNTGGACNTCTTATGCTGACTACTCTGATATGATGTTCTGCTTGGTGCGCACTGACTTTAAGAANAAGCATAAGGGCATTAGCTTTGTCTTNCTTGATATGGATGACCCTGGGGTTAAAGCTGTTCCNATTCAGTTAATTAGTGGCAATTCCCCATTTTGTGAAACATTCTTNACNAATGTAAAAGTGCCNAAAGTGAATAGAATAGGTGAGGAAGGCTTCGGCTGGACNATTGCAAAGGCCNTGCTGCAGCACGAACGAACTATGATCGGAGACNTNGGAAGTCATCAGGAATTGNCTCCTTTGTCAGTTTTAGCGCAGAAGTATACTCANAGTCAGGANGGTAAATTATNAGATCGGNTTTTGAGNGATAAAATTGCGCAGNTTGATATGAAAAATGATGCCTTTCAGTTGACNATGCAAAAATTTANNGAAGAAACCGAGGCAGGNCANCCNCCTGGACCAGCGGCATCTATGTTTAAATATTATGGCACCGAACTTAATAAAGAAAAGTATGAGTTAATGCTTAANATCATAGGGTACCAGTCACTGGGNTGGGAGGGTGAGCTTTTCANTGAANCCGAATTGAAAACAACCAGAGATTGGTTAAGNACCAANGGNAATTCTATTGAAGGTGGAACTTCTGAAATTCAGTTGAATATTATTTCCAGNCGGGTACTGGGATTACCAGATGGAGGAAAACGCTGATGGCATTAGTATTGAATGAAGANCAATTGATGTTGCGTCGTTCAGCAATGGACTTTTGNAAAAATACCGGCCCCATTACTCATTTTCGCAGTCTNCGGGATAGTAAGTCTGCCGATGGTTTTAGTCGNGATGTATGGAAGCAAATGTGTGAGTTGGGNTGGGCNGGCATTNCTGTAGATGAAGCTTATGGNGGACTTGCTTTTGGTTGGCAAGGCCTCGGAGTNGTTATGGAAACTCTGGGNACGACTTTAGTGCCGTCACCTCTGTTGCAAACAGTGGCCCTAGGTGCNTCATTGATTGAACAAGCTGGTTCAGAAGAGCTGAAATCNAANTANTTACCTTCTATTATTTCNGGTGATACNTTGGTGTCGCTTGCNCTCGAAGAAGAAGGGCGGCATCGACCAGAGATGATTATGAGTNTTGCAGAAAAAAANCNAGATGGNTGGATCGNAAANGGTCGAAAAGTTATGGTTACTGATGCTCATGTNGCAGATCAAATGATNATNGCGGTNCGCACTGCAGGTGAATCGGATGATACTCATGGTATTAGTCTGTTTATGGTNCCTCAAGATGATCCTAATCTAACCATTANTACTTCTTTGTTGGTGGATTCAAGGCCAGTTTCGGCNGTAAGNNTTAATAATCTGCAAGTGAATNATGGTCAGCTTTTAGGTGAAATTGATGGTGGCTGGAAATTTTTNGATCAAACCTTAGATAAAGGTCGTATTATTTTGGCNGCTGAAATGCTGGGTATAGCGACTCGNTCTTTTGAAATGACCCTTGANTGGTTGAAAGAGAGGGAGCAGTTTGGNGTTCCCATTGGATCTTTCCANGCGCTTCAGCATCGAGCTNCACATATGTTTAGCGAGATNGAAGTTGCTAAGTCNGCAGTTTATAAAGCTCTTACTGCTTTGGAGGAAGANCCTTCGTCTGTGCCTGTCCTTGCCAGCATGGCTAAAGCTATCATGGGTGAACTGCTTTACTTGGTNACTAATGAGGCNGTGCAAATGCATGGGGGNATTGGNGTTACCGACGAGCATGATATTGGTTTCTATATAAAAAGAGCAAGAGTCGCCGAGATGACTTTTGGCGATAGCGTGTTTCATCGTGATAGGTATGCTACGCTTCAGGGGTACTAATNTAAATTTTTAGTAANGGNGGTCCTTTAAGTTATNNTTGANGGACNGCCAGCCCANTGGCTNGCCTTGAAGTNCCACTCNTCTTTTGATANTTAGANGTGNTATATTTTTAGCTATTTTTTNAGCTGATTTCTCATCTTTTTTAGCTCAAAAATATCTTCGAAGCTTTTATANCCATANTTTTTGAATTTTTGTAAAGGCGGGAGCTCAATCATATGGACATCTGTATTTTTTATTGCNTATTGAATAGCNTTTAATATGTGAATGTTATCTGCATCTCTTATTTTAGTGACGGTTTGAAAATAGATAGGTGCATGACGTCCTTTTCTTACATATTTTTGACCGACATANTATAANGGGTTGTTATTANNAGAAAAGGATTTNAGTTTNGCTCCCTTACCTTCGAGGCTGTGGTTTCCNATAATACAATTTCTATTGAGNCGGCACTCATTTACAANATCTTTCATAAAGTCGGGTTTAAAGGGCCATTGTTTTTGNTCTAGGTTGCGATATTTGCTAATGTTGCTGTAATCATCAAAATNGGCGCGNGCAATNGAAATNCTTGTTTTTTTCCAGATTTTNGCAATGGCACTGATTTGCCAGATCTGACAGTCAAANTCTTTTTTGATCGTCAGTGGCTTATGTTNGCTGTTNANTAAAGACCAGAGGTGGTTAACTTTACCGTANGGAACATCCTCGGTTGACCTCTTCATNTCGGCGCTNGCAATCATACATCCAGTAATAGCGATTTCGCTTACGAGAGGGTGATTATCATATTTNTCGGCTAAAGCTTTTTGAAAATTTTCNTATCTNATTTTAAATGGTGCGTTCCAAAAGTGCGGTAGATAAACTTNCTGAGTCTTGGTTTGGTCTTTTGAATCTGGATAGAATGTTAATGCTGTGCTNCCTATTTCATCTCTTACCCATTCGGGACTATATATGCCGGCAAAAATTCTTANTTTGATTTTCAGTTCTTGNTTCTNGTGATTNTCATTGAATGACTGAACTGCTTGAATTGCTTCATCGATGGTTTTNGTATTTAGCTTTNCCTTGGTTGGTTGAANATTNGCCCATTCTTCCTGTACTACGATTCCATCGACGTATTTGGGCCAATCATTAGGNTGGCCNGGNNTAATATTATTNGGGTTTTCAAAGCCAGNTAACGAACTAGCATAGCCAGGGCGAATATCGCTTCTTATAACNAANCCCTTTAANAGTGGTTTNAGTCCGTAGTCGTCNTNTTCGTTTAAAGAAATAGCNATAGAGGATTTGTCNGGATANGGAATTTNCTCTTCGTANANAAACTTTTTGCCACAGNCACTGNNCATGAAGAAGATTNTGAGTANGATNAATTTTATCATTCNATTTCCGTAGCCACAGTGCGATCAAAATGCTGTCATTTCCNGTTTAAGGATAANCAGCAGNGCATGAAGGTTATCGGNTCACTNTGTAAGAATGTTTAAGAATCATTTAANGGCTTGTTTTTATANTTAAAAACNNAGNGGTTNCTNGTTTTGCCNAAAAANNCATAAGNGNTTGTTATAAAAGAGATTATTTTNTNGNGAGAGGTGACTGNGCGTTCAAAATCTTTTAAAAAGGTCAGATTTAGNCATCAGGGTGATTGTGTGTTGCATNTAAATATGANGANGAAGCCCCTATTNCNTNGCCNGAGCNNGGATATTTCTGNTCGGGGNCTTTTTTGATGATTATCGCTCTCATCTTGNTGTCTTGNTGTGAAACTCTAAGTAAGATGGAGCNTCNNGNCCTTCTACTATTTNAATACTATAATNATCAGGTTCAGGNGATNTTATGCCATTCGCTTGAGTATCNAGAATGACANCGAGTTGATNTCCNGGNGTGATGTCATAAGCTGCTATTTTTAATTCTAACTCTAAGCTAAATATATCTTCTGGTATTTGATTTGTNTAAGANTGTCTTCCCGAACTTATTAAGTGNAGGGTGCCANCTGAGTCNAGATCGAAGAGGTATGCAACTAGCAAGCCTCTGTTGGATGAGCTCTNTAATTTNAGATCAAGCTTGGCAATACCNCTTACTTCCATTTTTTCTGTTATTCTNGGAGTTTTGTACATCAGCGTAGTAGATGGTAAGTCCTTNAGTTTTTCNGCTACAAGGACTCCTGTAATAGATTCAAAAATGAAAGCAGTTTTCAGATTTTGGTTGGGAAATACGGAAGGCTGAGAATCTGAATATAGTGTTTGTGAATGATCTGATTCNGGTAATATAGAANTCAGCTTTAGTGTTCCATCGGCAGTATCAAAGTAAAATTTCTCTTTAGTCCAGTTTTTNGCGGGTATTTTGCTAAATGTTTCATACCGACGCTTTATTTTTGTTTTTGTTTTTGAATTCTNNNNGTTTAAAGGTTGTCTGANTTGTAACGTAATCCCATTTTCAATCTGTTCTTGTTCACCGAGTTGATTGTGAAACCACTTTNTAGCACGGTCTTTGACGCCAGACCTTGCAAAATAATCNANTAAATGCGAAACCCCATGGGACCCGGATATGAATTCGATTTTTTTATCGATAGTGATTNNATTATAAAAATTTAGCAGTGAATTTGGGGAGAACATCTCATCGCCATAGGTATGCATGATGTATACGCTGGCCCCGGGTTTTGCGTTTATTTTGTCGATGTGAAAAATTGGTGACCTGATGTTAGCCCATGCCCTGGTTTGCTCAAAGTTCACTCCCTTTGCCAAATCGCTGATTCTTTTCTTTACAGGTTCAATGCCCTTTTTTCGATCACCGGGCCCGCCTTTTGTGGCTAGTAACTCGCCTAAGCCCTTTTCATTCACAGCATCACCGTAAAAAAGGCCCCCATCAAATAAGTGGGCCCAGCTGCTCAGAGCTACGGCTGTTTTGACTCTGGGGTCTAGTGCTAGGGTATTCAGTGCCATGCCTGCTCCAAAAGATATACCGCTNGTTCCCAGTCGATCAGTATCGATAGGAAGGTTTGCCTCCATCCAGTCGACTACGAACTTAAAGTCTTTAACATCNGCAGGNCCACCCAGATCNACCAGNCCTTCAGAGTCCCAAAAACCCCTCGAGGTATACATCATGACAATGAAACCTTCTTTNGCCAATTCTTGAGGNANTTGAGTNAGTAGATATACTTCAGCTAACCAACCCCATGGGCATGGCATTACGACGGTNGGNGCTTTTTTGTCGCCCAGGTTTTTGGGGANAAANTAAGTNTAAGTTAACTTCACCTTGTCGAGCATTTCCAGTTNGCCACTCGTTGAGTCATAGTNCTCGGTGCTACCTTTGTTAGCGTCGATCAACTTATNGATTATTTCTGGTGGTAAGTTGGTTACTTTTGCTGCCGTNGCATTNAAACTATATATATTGAGAAGTAATACTATCCAAAGCGAGAACATTTGACGTCCCTCTTTCTAATANATGGCTAAATGGAATTGCTATAGNTCTTTTAGATCATCTATANCAGTACTGCAAGTTGTTCCACANAGTTTATAAAATNAACTGAATCGTCACAGGTTGATTTAGTNGTTTGTCGGGGTGTCATTGTTTTCATTCGTTAATNATTGAACGAGCTTTAAAAGGANCNAGTNAACAATCTAAACTTAATGTCCATCTTTTGTNNGGNCATGNAGTTTATACCGNTTGAAAAGTATGNAAGAGGAAGTGGNCGTNGTCCTGAAACTTGCCTTGTTGGNTTAAAATATATGGTTNAAGTTTATGTATAGNCCACTNCTTTCTGGGCTTGTGCCATAGTCTATCATGATAATTGTCGCTTGGTTCCAGGCGGCTCTAATACCTAAGCCAACGCTAGATCTGCCATCTTGGAGNTCGGTNATAGCTTGTTTATCTGCGATAGTGCCCCANTCAAGAAANGGAACAAGTTTAAATTCGAACCGTTGATTGCCNAACATTGCTTGCGTGAGCTGGTATCTCGTTTCTATATTTGCTAGTGCCATCACTGANCCTACAAAACGACGGTCTTTAAATCCTCGTAAACTNCTTAGNCCCCCTAGGCCGTTGACATCACCTTCGATGTANCCTAGNCGACTATAGGNNTAAAAAGGNAGNTTGCCTTCCACTGTTTGNTAAGTGGTCCGCATGGCGAATACTAAATTNGGTGAAGGNTTGAAAAAANCCTTTTTGGATAAGAGTAGCCGCTGATAGTCATAGNCTGANCCCATCGNTNTGTTNGCCCATTCATAAGTCAGCTCAGCAAAAAANCCCTTCCTCGGATCTGGTTCGAAATCCCGNCTGTCATATGCTAAACCTAGTTTCAATGCGTTATTGTTTCCGCCGGAAAATCCTTTTATTTTACCTGCATCATTGTCTTCTTTTAGCTTTGTTGTTTTCATTAAGGCCTTTTCCCCCTGACTGGCTAAGACCTGAGTTCCTGAGTAGTCTTTGATANCNACTTCTTCAATGCGAAGGTTGACGAATAATTTGATAGGCAGAGCTTTCCATAAATCACGATCNATGGTCAATTTTAGAGTTTGTTTTTGCATGTCNAAAGTATTGTAATAGGAATAAGTACTGCCACTTTCAATTTTACGGAGTTCTTTTCTGTACTTTTCGTAGGTATCGTAAGTTTGGCCATTAGGTGCCTTTAGAGNGGCNAGTGTTTCNCTGCCAGTACCAAAGTAGTTNGCNTTGATATTTCGNCCNATNATAATACTTGTTCTGAGTCGATAAGGGCTGCCCCGAAAATAAGGAGCATCGAAGTCAACAGTGTGATATTGAAANCCGTTGGTNGTGGCAAAGTATTGNATAAAAGTTTTAGTTAGGTAAGGAGTNTAGCGAAAGAANCNATNATCAGTGGTTCCATTGTTAAAGTGGTTCACGCGGACCCCATAGCCAATTCCTTTATCCGGATCTGAATTGATTAGAGGNAGTCCNGTGAAATANCCCNNNTCTNTTTTGGCNGCCANAATATTTTCTTCGAGNGGCTTTTTACCAATTANGGCTCGATCTTCTGCNGTCANTGNGNTCTCTTGACCAGTCAAAACTTGACNTGTGAATAANATAGCAAAGATCAATGAAGTTTGANTCACNGTGANTTGCCTCATTTCATAAAGCCTTTTTAANTGATGATTTGGTGATGAGCTTTTAATCTAAAATACATCTTTTTAGCTTATAGGTCACTTACTTTACTNATATTATGNTTTAAGTTTATTGGGGGTTGGCTGGTTCAAGCGACTTACCGCAGCCTCGGCAGAAACGAGCGTCATAAACGTGACCTTCGAGNGAGCAATGATAACANCTTCTGNTGTTNNNNGGGTGTTTTAAGCTNACCTGAGAAAGTTCNGCTGTCACAATGCCTGTTGGTACAGCAATGATGCCATAGCCNAGNATCATAACAATGGATGCTATCGTTTTGCCGAGGACTGTGACAGGTACGATATCGCCGTAGCCGACAGTCGTTAAGGTGACTATGGTCCAATAGATAGCACTNGGNATACTTTCNAANCCTGGCTGATCACCTTCTANGAAATACATTAGAGCNCCGATGATGANGACGGCNGCNAGGACNGCNTAAATAAATACAATGATTTTTCGTCGACTTGCAATTAANGCTTCTTTGAGTATATCNGCTTCTCCTNCGAAGTTTACTAGCTTGAGCACCCTAAAAACTCTCATTAGCCGCAGGCATCTAATGACTAGAAAAGAAGGCAGCTCTCCCATCATAAGTCCNAGGTAACCGGGAAGGATGGANAGGATATCNATAATCCCATAAAAGCTAAAAATATAGCGCAGTGGTTGATTGGTAGATATGATCCNTGCGATGTATTCAATTGTGAACAAAATAGTGATGATCCACTCCGCTTGCAGTAATACGGCTGNATATTCACTGCGAAATGATGGCACGCTTTCCATAATCACGCAAAAGGTTGAGAAAAGAATCAACCAGAAAAGAATGACNTCAAAAGCTTTACCGCTTGGAGTGTCTGCTTCAAAGATTATGATTCGCACTTTTTCCCGTATTTTTTTCAAGGTCGATACTCCTATCGCTCGTCGATCTGTATCTGCATCTTTATAGTTACATCATAGTTGAGTAGAATATGATNCACAACGTTAGGCGTGGATCCATCCTNCAGACAATTTCGTAGTTTTTACTGATATGGGTTATGCATAGTGGTATCTTTATGAATACAATGTCCTGAATAGAAGGTTGGGTGAAAATCTTATCGGTAACAGCGAGGCTCTTTAAACTAAATCTGATAAGTTACTGAAGCTCAAATTCCGACGACTAGATCGCTTTCTCGGTAGTGACTCATTCGAAATTTGATTCCAATACAAATGTGCTTATTTTGGACTACAATGGTAAAGGCAGGTGTGCATGATTTTATCTAAGTTTCGTTATCTTTATCATAATGATGGAGCTAAGGTTACTCATTAAAATTTTTATAAAATATATTTCCCCTATGATTGTGATCATCCACCATGAATCTCTTTAAAGATTGCTCTTCACAATTTAAGCCCACTGGTATTTACGATTGCTATTTGTTATATAACCATCACGAAGATACCACCATAAATTGAGGAGGTTACGATGAGGCGTTGGAATGGCTGGGGCGATAAAGAACGAGATTATCCCCTAAAACCAGAGGCTCTTGAGTTTCTTCATCGGGTCCTGGGGCCAGGTAAACCTCTACAGAACGCTGATTTGAAGCAGGTGATTGCCGAGGTACCTCCTTCAAGAGTGGATGACCATCCCTTGCTCAAGACGGATGCAGAAACCAGGATCCGTCATGGACGCGGGCAAAGTGCTGGGGATTGGCTTGCCATGAAAAGTGGTGATTTTGGAGTTTTTCCAGATGCGGTGGCAGAGCCTAAGAACCAGGGAGAAGTGCGGATCTTGATGGATCTTATTGCCAAGCAAGATTATTTAGTGATTCCCTATGGAGGTGGTACGAGCGTTGCCGGTCATATTACGCCAGCTCCTTCTGCCAGACCTATTGTGACTTTGTCTCTTCGGTCCCTTAATCAACTGGAGTCGATTGACACAGAAAGCCAGATTGCAACTTTTGGTGCAGGAGCTAATGGGCCTGAGGTTGAGTCGCAACTGAGAGGGTATGGATATACTTTAGGGCATTTTCCCCAATCTTTCGAGTTGTCCACAATCGGTGGGTGGGTGGCAACTCGTTCTAGCGGTCAGCAATCATTGCGCTATGGTAGGATCGAACAGTTATTTGCTGGCGGTACAGTAGAAACCCCGCGTGGTACTTTAGATATCCCTACTTTCCCGGCTTCCTCCGCTGGGCCGGATATTCGTGAAATGGTTTTAGGCTCAGAAGGGCGACTTGGAGTGATTACTAGGGTGAAGGTTCGGGTTGCTAGAATTCCTGAAAAAGAAACTTTTATTGGAGTATTCTTTCCTGAATGGCACAAAGCTTTGACATGTGTTCGTGAGGTTCTCCAGCATCATATTCCGCTTTCGATGATGCGTTTAAGTAATCCTATCGAAACCCGCACTAATTTAACTTTGGCTGGTCATAAAACATCTATAGGTGCTTTAGAGTCATATCTTCGGCTAAGAGGAGTTGCTGATGGTAAATGTATGTTAATGATGGGGTTGACCGGGGATGCCCAACAAGTGCAGAGCTCGAGAAACCAAGCTTTTAAAATTTTGAATCGCTATGGCGGAGTTTCTACTAGCACTATTTTGGGAACCAAATGGGCTGAAGGTCGGTTTAAGGCTCCATACCTTAGAGAAGCACTATGGGAAAAAGGTTATATGGTTGATACCGTAGAAACTGCTGCTGATTGGAATCGCATTGATCGACTGATCTATCGTCTTGAGAATGATCTTCGCGAAGGCTTAGCCGATGAGAGTGAAGAGGTTCACGGATTCACTCATTTATCACATATGTATACTCAGGGCTCAAGCTGTTATACTACTTACGTCTTTAGAGTGGGGCAAGACTATGAGGAAACCTATAAGCGTTGGCAAAAGTTAAAATCTATTGCTTCCGAAGCTATTACCTTGGAAGGGGGGACGATTAGTCATCAGCATGGTGTGGGTAAAGATCATCGAGACTATCTCCTGAGAGAAAAGGATGACCTGGGTATGGATATCATTTCTTCATTGATGTCCACTATGGATCCTAAAACTATGATGAACCCGGGGACGCTGATATGAAAGCTCGATATGAAACCTGGAAAGACCTAGATCTTTCTTGGGATATCATTGTTGTTGGCGGTGGTATTACCGGTGCAGGTATCATCGAAGAAGCATCCAAAAAAGGTTATAAAACGTTACTATTGGATGCTAAGGATTTTGCATGGGGGACCTCTTCTCGATCCTCCAAGATGATACATGGNGGTTTACGCTATTTGCCTCAAGGGCAGTTCGGTTTAACCTTCGAAGCTCTGGAAGAAAGNGAGTCTNTGCTGCAAANCCTTCCNGGTCTGGTCAAACCTTTGGTATATGTGTTTCCTCATTTAAAAGGACAATTCCCGCCTCCTTTTCTTTTTAGAATNTTGTTGTTTTTATATGAGNTTATGTCGCGNAGNCGAACAAGAANATTTTTTTCCAAAGCTCAATCTCATTTTATNGCNCCTCGATTGATGAAAGATGAAATCGTGGGGGCAAGTNCCTATGAGGATGCCATTACTGATGATGCCCGGTTGGTAACCCGNGTATTGCACGATGCTGTTCGTTGGGGNGGCATAGCTTTGAATTATACNAAGGTTGTTAGNCTAAAAAGAGATGGTGATGGTCAAGTCAATGGAGTCNTAGCACGCTGNGGTTTAACTGGTGAAGAAAAAACTTTAAGAGCATCAGCAGTGGTAAATGCTACGGGAGCTTGGGTTGACGANCTAAGGGGGCAAATTAATAAAAAACCNGTNATTCGGCCNTTAAGAGGAAGTCATNTANTTCTTGCTCCAGATCTATTGCCAGTGACCCAATCTATTACTTTNTTTCATCCAGATGANAAACGTCCNGTGTATGCCTTTCCTTGGGCTGGGCGNACTGTGATAGGNACNACCGATATCGATCATGANGGATCTATTGACNAAGAGGCAAGCATNACGAAAACNGAGTATTCGTATCTGAAGAGGAGCCTTGCCGATATTATTCCNGGNTCTGAAATTCCCGATGAACAAATTATTTCAACCTATTCNGGTATTAGGCCTGTGATTAAACGAGGNAGTGGTTTAAGTCCATCTAAGGAGAAGAGANCCCATAGTCTATATGAAGATGATGGTTTGATNAGTATCACCGGTGGAAAANTAACAACTTTCAGGCCAATGGCTAGAGAAGTAATGAACAAGATTATTAAAAGGGCCGTTAGAGACACCAANCAAANAGGTNGTNTAACCAACAAGCGTCTGCCTATGCCTTCTCCATTGACTCCTCTTCCTTTGAGTCCGAGAGTTCAGGGNTTCAAATTGAGCGTTCCTGCATCTGCNCATGANCGNTTATCAGGTTNCTATGGGCATCACTTGGATCTAATGGCCGAAGAGAGCTCNTNATCNGAGTGGCAGCAGATACCTGAATCTGATGTCTATTGGGCTGAAATNTCATATATNTTAAAGCAGGAGTCTGTNGTTCATTTGGATGATCTNATGTTAAGAAGAACACGTCTCGGNCTCATCTTACCCCAAGGTGGAAATNCTATATTACCTGANNTACAGGCTCTTTGTGAAANGTTTTTGGGTTGGGATGCACAGCATTTTGCTCATGAGAAAACNCGCTATCAGAAAATTTGGCAACAAAATTACAGTATNCCGGNGTAATTTATGAGCCACTATCTAAGTATTGACTATGGTACCCAAAGTGTTAGGGCAATGGTTTTTGATCGCAATGGAGAGCTNTTAGCCAAAGCGCGGATTGTGGAGAATCCAGNTGTAAGTGAAGAACCAGGCTGGGCAGAGCAGGATCCAGAAATTTTTTGGCANAATCTGGCTCAGGCTTGTCAGAAGTTGTTTGCGGCNCAGCCTAAATTTAGATCNACTATAAAATCTGTAACTTTGACTACCCAGCGGGGCACTCTGATCAATGTTGATAGGTATGGCAATCCTTTGCGCCCAGCTATGATTTGGATGGATCAGAGAGAGGCTGACGTTAAGAGTAAACCTAATCTGCTNTGGCGTCAGTTATTTCACCTTGTAGGTGTNCAGGAAACAATCAAGAATTTTCAAAAGCAGGCTGAAGCNAATTGGATTCGAGAATTTCAGCCTGAGATCTGGNNCAGAACCCATAAGTTCTTATTGCTTTCGGGTTATTTAAGTTTCAANTTGNTTGGNTCTATGGTTGATTCAGTGGGTAGTCAGGTGGGGTATATTCCTTTTGATTACAAAAAGCATCGTTGGGCTAATAATTTGAGTTGGAAGTGGAAGGCTGTTGCGATTCCACGAGATAANCTTCCNGCCTTGATATCGCAGGGATCGCCACTAGGTGAAATATCAAAAGAAGCAGCGGCAGCGACAGGTATACCTGAAGGGATACCACTGATAGCTGCTGCAGCCGACAAGGCTTGTGAAGTGATCGGTTCAGGTTGTCTTGATTATAATGTCGGATGTTTAAGTTATGGCACTGCTGCTTCGATTAATGTCACTTCAAATCGCTATGTAGAATGCATCCCTTTTGTTCCTCCATATCCATCGGCAATTCCTGGATTCTACAATGTCGAGAATCAGGTAGAAAAAGGCTATTGGTTAGTTAGTTGGTTTAAAAAAGAGTTTGCTCATAGAGAAGAAAAGGAAGCTAAAGCAAAAGGACTGATGACAGAAGATCTTCTGGAAGATCAAATTAGACAGATTGCTCCGGGTAGTGATGGACTGTTGGTTCAGCCATACTGGTCTCCAGGGATTAGATACCCCGGACCAGAAGCTAGAGGTGCTATGATCGGTTTCCATGGTGGTCATACCAAGGCGCATGTTTATCGAGCGATTCTCGAAGGTATTGCCTTCGCTCTTAGAGAAGGTCGGAATAAGATCGAAAAACGAATGGGTACTAGATTGAGGCGCTTGCGCTGTTCAGGAGGTGGATCTCAGAGTGATACGGTTATGCAGATCACGGCCGATATTTTTAATTTACCTGTAGAAAGACCACATACCTACGAAACTTCGGGGCTGGGAGCGGCAATTTGTGGTGCGGTTGGTGTTGGTGATTTTGATTCTTATCGATCTGCTATAAATGCGATGACCCATTCTAATGAAACATTCTTACCACAAAGTTCTCATGTAAAGACTTATGAGCATCTTTATGGCAAGGTGTATGAAAAGTTATATCCGTCATTGAAACCACTATATCATGAGTTAATGTAATACTAATTTATTGCTTTATCGTTTTGTTGTCCTTAAGGACTAAGTTTTTTCCTTCGGAACGGCAAAAACAGAGCCATCATCAGCGATGTTGCAAACAAAGGGCTTGGTTTTTCTTTTAGCCCATATGAAAGTTTTATTTTTGCTGATCCTTGGTACCAGCTGCCGGAGTAGCGATCCCAGATACTGAGAAAACTACCGAAATTTTTGTCATAATGTTCGGGTAGAGCGCTATGATGAATTTGATGTTGAGATGGACTGATGATCCATCGCTCCCATTTTCCCCAGCTAATGGGTATATGACTATGACGAAGGTTGGCTCCGGCCAGGTTCAAGAGAAAGCCAATGCCGTCTACCCCAAGAATTTGCCAGCCGGATAGTTGAGAACGAAATAACCAGAAAAACACACCTGTTACGATTCCTAGGCTCAGACTATGGCGTAGAGCAAACAAGAGTTTTTCAACTGGATGCATGCGATATAAAGTTAACGGTGTCAATACTTCTGCGCTGTGATGTACCTGATGGAAGCGCCATAGTAGAGGCCACGTATGCAGTTTCCGGTGTAACCACCAGCGGCTCAAATCTTCGCATAAGAAGGCCGTGATAGTGAAAACTATCATGATTAATGTTGTTGGCCATATTACAGGTGAGATAGGGAAGCATAATTGTAGGACAGTCGCAATGCCTATACTAACGGTTCCCATGGTAATGAGTGCTGGTCCGATTAAAAAAATATCTAGCCAATGATTTATGAAAATGAGTTTGTAGTCTAGTAAGGCGGACGGGTGTTTCCAGTATTTGGATGACCATAATGCAGATAATGTTTTATTTTCACGGCGGTAAAACCAATATACCAAGAGAGCTGATATTAATAGGCCAAGCCAATAAATGCGCTTTGACGGCTGTGCTAACCAAGCCAACGGTTCTAACAATGAGGTCACCATCATATTGATCCAGGGTTCTAGATCTTGGTTGCCTTGTTGCCCTAGCTTATCCATCAGTATTCCAAGAATGAGGTCATGCCCGGTTTAATTCCAAGCATCTCGGGTTTATAGCCTATCCAAGTCGCAAAAGACAATGGCCATAAAGACATACTACTCCGGCTCTGTGATGTCAATACGGCGGCAGTGAGATCGATGGTGCAGAAATTAGTCTAAAACAGCTACTAAAAAATTTTTTTTCAATAAAAACAGATATTTGATATATTGTTGTCCTATTCTTTCCTATGTTTTATTGAGAATGATATTCATAATATTTATCTTTTAGGCCTTGCCTCGCCTCGCAGTCAGTCATATATTCGTCGTGCTCTGGGACCTTTTGACCCATACCGCTTGGCATGAACACTGAAGTTGTTATGACCTATTGCAGCTACAAAACATACTGGTGAGCTGTTAAGCACGAAGTTGTGTCGGGCTTGTGGTTGTGCAGCTTAAATTAGCCATGCAGGTCATTTTTTCCCCGTGTGCTTTAGCTGTGTCTCACTGGATGCATATTGTAACGCTTTGAATAAAGCTAAGTGGTAAACCTGTGCACTTTATTATATTTAACAGCACTCTCTTGAAGTAGAGAGTGGCTAAATTTTCTTCAACTGAACTTCATAGGAGATTGATGATGAAGACCTTAAGCTCGATAATTGGGCTACTATTATTAGCATCATTCACGGGATGTGACTTATCTTACAATAAAGATACTTCACCGGATGAACGAACTAACTTAACAAGACCAAATGATGGGCCTGCTAATTCTGATCCTCAGCCATTGCCTGAGATTCCCGAACCTAGTGCAGACCAATCGGAAGCCTTTTCCAGGGAGGCTATGATTGCCCAAGCCGGACAAACATCCCTAGCTACTATCGACGGCTTACATCAAGAAATGGGTTTTTTGGTTGGTGCCATTGAGGCTCTATGTTTGCGCAATGATACTGTTACTGAGCAGGCGGCGCAAGAACAGTGGCTGGAAGTGATGGACTATTGGCAGTTCCTGTCGGCGTTTCAGATGGGTCCGGCCTTGGCGCAGCAAGAATTGTTGCGGGTACAGATCTATGGTGGGGTTGGTTCAGTTAATCCCTGCGGTATTGACCGAGAGGTTGTGAAGTTAGAATCTCAGGCGAACTATAAATTGAGTGAGCAAGCTAGCGTCACGACTTTAGGTTCTTTGGAGTACTTGTTATTTTCGACTGACCATCTCAATTCCTGTCGCAGCAGACCACCTTTGGATCAGTGGGACAATCGTCCTCTCAGCGAAAGACGCGCCGCCCGGTGTCGCTATGCTTCACTAGTTGCAAAAAAAGTAGAGGGGTTTACCGGTACTTTAAGAGAGGCTTGGTTACCGGGGCAATACATAGATCGTTTTGTTAAGGAAGATTTGACTGCTGAAGAGCAGCAAGCATTGATTCAGGAAATAGTTACTTCTCTATTTTATGTAGACTATGTCAAGAATGTGAAAGTCCGTGTTCCTGCTCGCTATGGTAAATATCAAGATAATTATTGCGGTGGAAGGCCCTGTCCCCGCAATGTAGAGCATTATTGGTCGCAGACCTCAAAGAGATCTGTACTTGCTAATCTTTACGGTCTTAGGACTCTGTTGACGGGACAAATGCCCGAATCTTATGAAATTGAATTGGAAGACGGGTATGGCTTAACGGATTATCTTGATGCTCTTGGTAAGGATCCTCTGGCACAGCGCCTCATAGACGTTATCGACGAGACGATTCAATCCTTGGAAGATCAGGAAAAATCTTTCTATGAGATGGCTAAAGAATCTGATATTCAAAGTTGTAGGGACACAACTAGAATTGAACGTTTGGAACCTTTCTG
>PBRN01000127.1 GCA_002725955.1 Pseudobdellovibrionaceae bacterium | reverse complement strand
AAGCTGAAGATTCGGCAGATTATCTGGCAGCCGCTGAGCTGTTTGATCCAATTATTGACGAGATTGAGAAAAAAGATGCTGCAGATAGGACTTACGAACTTTATCCTTTAGCAGCAGCTTCTTACGCCGGTGCTGCCGGTATAACTGCTGCAGATATATTACTCCTGGCGCCCGATTTAGCCGGTGGTGATACTTCATCTCTTGAGGAAAATTTGGCTAAAACGGTATTGACAGAAACCCGTGAAAATCAAATGCAGAAAGCTATTGATAAGCTAGGCTTGATTAGTGGGCTTGATGATATGGACAATACAGCAGCATCTTGGGTGGCCGGAGCTAAGGTTCAGATACTATTGTACCCAGTAATTAAGGCATGCATGCAACTCAAGAGGGCAGGATTCCCCTCATGTAACGTCGGGGGCTAGTTTATTTGCGGATATGCCCTTCTCCCTCGACTAAGAAACGCACAGCAGTCATTTCTCGTGCTCCCATTGGGCCATAGGCATGCAGTTTTGATGTTGAAATACCTAGCTCTGCGCCTAAACCTAGTTGGCCGCCATCGTTAAACCGAGTAGATGCATTAACCATGATGCAAGATGCGTCCACTTGCTGCTGAAAGCTAAGACTGGCAGTGTCACTAGTAGTGATAATGGTTTCAGTATGATTAGATCCATAAATCCGGATATGATTTATCGCATCCTCTAATGTAGCAACAATCTTTACAGATAAGATGAGGTCGAGGTATTCTTCGTCCCAGTCCATCTCTTTAGCAGGTATGGCTTTACTAAATAAATCACCTACCTGTTGGTCGCCGCGGATTTCTACTCCTAAATCATTGAGTTTAGTGAGGAGCTCAATGATATGATCTTGCGGCCAGTCCTGGTGAATGAGCAAAGTTTCGAGAGCGTTGCATACTCCAGGTCTTTGTACTTTGCTGTTCACTATAATATTTTGCGCCATATCTGCTGGTGCGTCTTGGTTAACAAAGGCATGGCACACTCCTTTATAGTGTGAAATAACGGGTATTCTCGAGTTTTTACTGACGAAGTCGATAAGTGACATGCCTCCGCGCGGTATAATCAAATCGATATACTCATTCAGAGTTAACATTGTAGCTACTCCATTTCGATCGCAGGAGTCTGCTATTTGGACACTTTCTGCAGGTATATGAGGTGCTATGGCTGACTTAACCAGTTCACCTAGTTGCTGATTAGTATTTGCTGCTTCCTTGCCCCCTTTAAGTATGATGGCATTGCCTGACTTAATAGCTAGAGCTGAGCAATCTATGACCACATTGGGACGACTCTCAAAGATCATACCGATCGTGCCAAGTGGGATTCTCTGCTTTTTGATAGTGAGTCCATCATCTCTGGTATGAGTCGAGATAATTTCGCCAATAACAGGAGGCTGTGCAGCGATTTCAAGAACACTATTTGCAATTGCCTTGATGCGTTCACCCGTGAGCCTTAAACGATCGGCCATAGCGCTTGATAATTGGCTTCTATTAGCTTCCTCTAGGTCTAACTTATTAGCTTCGAGGATTTGGTGTTTATCATTGATCAGACTGTTAGCTATCGCTTTTAAGGCATCATTACGATTCGTTTCACTGGCTTTGAAAAGAAGCGCTGTAGCTGCTTTTGCCTGTTGCGCATGTTGTTTCATGATACTCACTATTCATGATCCTTTTTTAATATAACTAAATTATTACGATGGATAACCGAATCACTATGGATATAACCGATGGTCTTTTCAATTTCGGTGCTTTTTATACCAATAATCTTCTCTACGTCGGATGCATCATATTCGGCTAAGCCGGTGGCTATATGATGGTCGGCCTGCCAAATTTGAATCGAGTCTCCTCTTTTGAATTTACCGGTGATACCTGTGATGCCGGATGCCAGGAGTGAGCCTCTATTTTTGATCGCTTTTTCTGCCCCTCGATCAATACTAATTTTAGCATTTGGCCTGGATGTAGTAATGAGCCATCTTTTTCTTTTTTCGGTTTTTGGTAGTGGGGCTCCTTCAAAGAAAGAGCCATTTTGCGCAAACAACCTCAATACCGGCTGTGATTTGGTATAACTTCCAAGGAGTACTGGAATGCCTAGAGGAGTGACCTTGCGGATCGCTTCCAGCTTGGTTTTCATACCTCCTCTGCCAACGGCAGTTTTTGAACCTAAATCTAGTTTATTAAACTTTTGATCCCATTTTATCTCTTTGATCGGTTGAGAGTGATCATTGGATGGTTTGGGGGCAGAAAGAAAGAGGCCATCAGCTTCGGTAAGCATAATAAGGCAATCAGCTTCTAACATTTCCGCAACCATGGCTGCCAGTTGATCGTTATCTCCAACTGAAATCTCCTCAAAGCTGACAGAGTCATTTTCGTTAATCACTGGAATGATTTTTTTATGGATTAGAGTAATAAGAGTGTTTCTTAAGTTAAGAAATCGTTCTCGTTTACCTAGGTCGTCATGCGTCAATAGTACTTGAGCGCAAATGATATTGTTTTTTGCGAAAGCCTGTTGCCACTGTGCAACTAGTAGCGGCTGGCCAATGGCGCTGCAGGCTTGAAGTATCGCCATTGATGGGTGCTTACTAAATAGATGTTCTTTGCCTATTTGTATTGCTCCTGAAGACACTATGATAACTTCAATACCGGCTTCCTGAAGAGCGATGCAGTCTGACGCAATTTTTCGTATCTGCTTTTTATTTGCACCTCCGTCAGGCATGGTGATTGCTGCAGAGCCAATTTTGATGATGACTCTGCGTATTTTGCGTGAACCACGACCTTGCCATAGTGGTCTGTATAGTGGTCTATCCCCGGATGTTTTTATATTTGTTTTACTTTTTTTGGGCATAGATGCACCCGTTTTGAAGGTTCTTTAGCTGAGAGTTTCCTAATGGCAACTCCATCTATAGAAAGTAGCAAAACCAGGTGCCCGGCTCCAGTGATAAGATGATGATGTTGTGGTGCTTTCTGGAAGAACTAACCTATAGGTTCAAGGTTAGCACTTTTTAGGGCAAAGCTTACCTGGTTAGTTTTAATCCGATTGAGTTTGCTATCCGTTTTAGTTTCTGAAGTTCCTATATTGATCCATCCCATTAATGATTCTGTTGGTGTCATATTAAATAGTTCCCTTAATTGGCTGCCAGCNCCGACGCCAATACTTTTCCAGATAGTATCNTAGCCCAACGAATTGGCTGCNAGGGACATAGCGTAGCCAGTNCAGGAACAGGTTGCCATTTGCTCCCATTCAGGAATTTTTGATTCCTTTGGGCTGAAAATGATAATTAGTTGCATTGGAGCTGCATATGCTTTTTTCCGGACTTTNTTNTCCATAGTNTCATTAACCTCGCCAATTTCTTTNGCGGATTGGAGAAGTCCCTCTGCGAANAATTCTCGTTCTTCACCTGATATAGCTATAAATCGATAGGGGTGNAGTNGNCCATGATCAGGCACAGTGACTGCTGCTTGAAAGATTAGTTTTAGTTCTTCGGNATTAGGTACCGGTGTTGTTAATTTGCCAGTGCTGCGTCGNTTGAGTATTTCCCGCAGTAATGGGCTGGTCTCGTTTGGCATTGGTTACTCCCTATTTATGAATGATTAATTCATTTTTGAAGTGTCATTTTAATTTTAGTTAANCTGAATCTTGGCCTTTGGCTCTGGANTCAAAATAGGTTTTAACCTNGTTACGGCAAATTGCAAATTTGCTATTTNATTTGGTCATATTGNCATTCTTNGGGAGGTAATTNAGGCCNTNTNNTGTTNCTTCCTCNCTTGCACTGTCACGTTAACTTGGTATAAAGGNATCTCCTANGAATCAANGGNGGGATAGANAAAAAGATGAGTGATAANAAGNNCTTACANAATATATATGATAAAGCTACTTTGAAGAAACGATTCGAAGAGCAGGGTNAGGATTATCGAACCATCTCTTTTTATCGNTATGTTTCGATTGCAGANCCTGNNGCTCTAAAAAACTTGCTTTATGAAGANTGGTTTTCTTTAGGTGTNTTGGGGCGNATCTATCTTGCNAAAGAAGGGGTTAATGCTCAGATTAGTTACCCTGTTGATTATGAAGATAAATTTANGGCCTCTTTATTTNGTCATTTTCCAGATATTCCACTGAAAGTAGCCCGGGAAGAAACAACTNTTTCCTTTTATAAATTAATTATCAAGGTCAAGCCTAAGATTGTTGCAGATGGCTTGGATGATGANAGTTTTAATCCAGCCAATACTGGCACTCATCTCTCAGCNCGTGAGTTCAANGANGCAATGAAAGACGACAGTNCNGTTGTGGTTGATATGCGNAACCAATATGANAGTGAAGTGGGNCATTTTGAAGGTGCTATTTGCCCAGATGTAGATACGTTTAGAGAAGAGCTCCCTTATGTGCGTGATCTCNTGCAGGATGATAAGGACAAAAAAATCTTACTGTATTGTACCGGTGGTATTCGTTGTGAGAAAGCTTCGGCATGGCTTAAGCATGAAGGCTTTAAAGANGTTAACCAACTCCGCGGTGGNATTATAGATTACGCCCGNCAGGTCGAAGAAGAAAAACTTGAGTCCATGTACAAAGGTAAAAACTTTGTTTTTGATGGTCGCTTAGGCGAGCGGATTACTGAGGATNTCATTAGCAATTGCCANCAATGTGATANTTCATGTGATGANCATACAAACTGTGCTAACGATGCTTGTCANCTATTATTTATTCAATGTAAANCTTGTNGTNATCAGTATCGTGGNTGCTGTTCAGAAAAGTGTCAAGCTATCCTTGCTTTNTCNGATGATGAACAGCGGCTTTATCGCAAGTCTCAACCAAGCACGACACACTTTAGAAGTCGTTTAAGACCTCNATCTATGAAGTCTTNNACTGAAGCNTAAAGAAGTACTTAATCNCATTAANAAAAAGCCGNTGTAGNATTAACTNACAACGGCTTTTTAAANATATAGTACTTNTAAAAANATAGTATTTTTCTAATNAAGCACTTTTAGCTGCAGTGATTCGTTACAGTTTTCGAAACAGAGTTCGGTTTTAGTATAACCGCAGGTTAATCCGTCTGCTTTATTGTAGGTNACTGTTGTGANTACTTTGNCTGTAAGTGGTAAAGCTAGGTANGATTCGCACTTCGCAAAGACNGAGTCTATATCCACCGCTGTGTTTTGTGTATTCAAACCAATCTTCGTTCCTGTTTCTTCCCAATAGATCTGCTGGCGATCTAAAGAATAGAGAGCTTGCTTATTTACATTGCCATTTTTTACATCTATGACCAGAACGCCCCCAGTACTTGGAGTCTGATAGTTGATCAGCTCGAAGGTATAGTTATCATTCATTTTCTCGATGTCTGACATAATTTCAATTTTTGCATTTGCATAGATGGCTTGATTATCGGATGAATCTTGTCCGTTCTCAGTTGAACAGGCACCAAGGATAAANGCTATAATGGTTAGTNTGAGGNTGATGTATTTCATTTTAACTCCGTTAGNGATTTATGCCGTAGAAAGAGGCTGTAACATGATATGACAANNTGNCCTAATTGTCAAAGGGTTGAGCGTCAATTTGTCANNAAGCTNTGGGNNNTTAAAACTATAGATATATTANTATGTTANCNNTCAATTTTCTGGGCTAGGGTTTCNTTTATCTTTTCCCTATNAGTTCGAATGGGTCTCCAATCAGTTCGTGAATTTTAATAAANAANGTNGTATTACCTTGGCAAACNAAATTNTTAATACTACTTCCTAGTCCTGCATCNTGCTCTATTTTAATTGAAAAAATTGTAAACCAAATCGCAGAGCTTACTANAAACGAAATTAAGATTGTAGCTCCTGGCATCTTATTCTCCAGCTTTNCTAAAATATTAATCAGTGCNACATTGTAATCGTTACAANNTGAATGTCATAGGAATAATTTAACAAATCGATTTGCNTTAACTTACCATAACCATAGAGNGCTTTGATCTNATNCTGCGTCTGGCTACNAGCCAGACACTCNGAGTTANCTATCCAATAGTTTCTGATCTGGCTATATAGANGATCTAAGTTAAGAAGGAAGAGGATAANACTNGGANCTATGCTGCATCATGGTCTACGTTATCATTTTGTAAAGTAANTGGTAGCCACAGTTCGAACCGGGCTCCTCCGAGTAGGGAGTCATCTTTTACCTGCAATGTGCCTCCGTGTTCTTTAGCTAAGTGNATAGATAATGATAATCCNAGGCCNGTTCCTGAACCTGCTTTTTTTGTAGTAAAAAACTGTTCGAAGATTCTATCCTTAATATCAGCNGGAACTCCTCCTCCGTTATCGGCAAT
Source organism: Pseudobdellovibrionaceae bacterium (assembly GCA_002725955.1). Lineage (GTDB taxonomy): Bacteria > Bdellovibrionota_B > Oligoflexia > Oligoflexales > Oligoflexaceae. The sequence goes on along the minus strand of PBRN01000127.1, from coordinate 2,062 downwards.
AGTGATTAAGACCCCAGGNTTNTCATTTTGNGAACTAANCTCACTTGAAANTCTNATTTCCCCNACATAAGGAGCNTCATNTGGAGTNTTNAATTCNTCTGCTTTCTCCGANACNGAATCAGCAGCATTAGCNAGNAGGTTTGTTATAATCTGGCCAACTTTACTTGGATAGCATGTTACCTNAACGATATCTCCGAAAGACTCTGTNATTTTATGCATNACGGTTCTTCCCCGNACAATNAGCATAGACTCTCTGATTATTTGATTNAGATCAACTCTATCGGAAGGGACCTTTTCCATNCTGCTTTGAGTNCGNAGAGCAAGGCTTAAATCTTTGAGCCGCTTNGCACCTGTNGTNATAGCCGTGTTNATGATTTCTAGNTCTGCAAGGGCNCGANGNANCTGTTTTCCTTCTTCGGTTGGTTTCGAAANATCGAGAGNTTTCTTTAACTTATTGAGAATNCGCTTTTCGTTAAAACATTCTATTCCAATTAAAGATATAGGGTTNGATATCTCATGGCCAATACTAGAGACCATTGAACCTAGNCTCGCTAGTTTTTCTGACTGTGTCAGTAGATTTTTTGCGTGATTTAATTCTCGTTCACTTGTTTGCTTTAGTTCTTCNAGGGTATGCTTCAATNTTACTTCACTTGACTTGAGCTGTAAGAGNTTATGAACGGTACAAATAAGTTCGTGTAAATTGAAAGGTTTGCCTAAAAANGCATCTGCTCCAATTTCTGTNCCGATGATTTTGCTTTCTTCATCACTCTTAGCNGTAAGNAATATAACAGGGATTGGACGCATTTCNGGGTCTTCTTTTAGTCTTGTGATNAGTTCAGGTCCTCCCATAACTGTCATCATCCAGTCAGTTATAATAAGATCTGGTTTAATCTCGNNTGCCAATTCAATAGCCTCCTTACCGTTTGTNGCNAAAACTACGCGGTAATGGGCTTTATTTAATATACTTTGAATAAGATTTCGCATNTCAGCCAGATCATCTACTACAAGAATNATTTCTCCTTTACCNTCTTTTTGGTTGTCAGTNATATCCCCTAATGATANNTGTCCTATNTCATCTTCTTCATCGATNGACCAGGATGGTCTCTCNAATTTCCTATTTTGTATTATTTTACTCTTGTGCTTAATTTCGGTGAGGGTTTCTATTAGGGCCTCATAGTCTAGTGGNTTGTAAAATATATGNTGGATCTTTCCCTNNTTTAAGGCTGNATCTATANANNGTGGANTGGCGGTTCCTGTCATTAATANCCTTTTNNNCTCTGGNTAATATTCTTCNACTTCTTGCATNAAATGAAGCCCGTTTTGATCTNCAAGATGGTAATCNGATAGTACGCNGCGAACNATAAAATTATCAAGTAGATCTCTTGCTTCGCCTANTGATGANNATCCTTCGCATATTAATGGTGGGTCTGATTTTGAAAGTAGTTTGAGCAAGCNTTTGAGAAGNNNTTNNTCATCTTCGACTATCAGNANATCGATTATTTTCTTGGTAGGTGGNATTAGATTACTATTNTTNGGCATATTCTGAGCNATTGCTATNTCTATCCTATTTATCAATTCNTCGGTATCAGACGTTTTTTTGAAGAANTGNTCTGCTAACTTTTTNTTTGCTCCACGNTCCAATANATCAAAACTNAGATCTGTTGTCATNAGTATCTTATATGCTTTCGGGTAACGCTTATATACCTCTTTGAGCAAATCTAGGCCATTTTGTGGCCCATGAAGGTCGTAATCTGCGACAATTAAAAGTATGAAGTGATGTTCCATGATTCGGATTGCGTCGGCTACCGTGGAGGCTACTTTTATTTCATTTCTTTCTATTTCCATATTTTTAACAATCGAATCTACCATCTTTTTTCTGAGTTTTTCATTACTTTCAACTACTAAAATTTTTGCTACATTCTTATTATCTGAAGATAAGGGAAAGTCGATCCAGAATACGCTACCTTTTTTCGACTCACTTTCTACTCCAACTTCTGCGTTCATCTCTTTTGCTAAAGATTCTACTAAAGCTAGTCCTAATCCAGTTCCTGCTTCAGTGTGA
>PBRN01000126.1 GCA_002725955.1 Pseudobdellovibrionaceae bacterium | reverse complement strand
CAAAATAGGGACCTAATTAAGACAAATATTCGAGAATATACTACTAGCAAGTCAGTTCAAATTTTACCAATGAAACGTAGAAATGGTACTGTCACAGGTAAGCTTGTTATTACCGGAGAAGAACTAAATCAGCAGTCCATAGAAGTTATCACTCTTTTTCTAACTCTAGTTACTTCTTTTTGCGATAATCTCCAACTTAACCAGAGACTTGAAAAGCTGGCTAATACCGACGCCTTAACAAAGACGTTTAACCGCAACTTTTTTGACAAAGAACTGAAAAAAGAAATTGAAGCAGTTAAAAAATTTCCCGATCTTAACTTTTCTATTTTATTGATAGATGTCAATGGACTCAAAGCTGTTAACGATAACCATGGACATCACCATGGGGATCTAATGATTCGGAAAGTAGCTCATACTCTTCGAAATACTTGTAGAAAATCCGATACCGTTAGTCGTTTAGGAGGCGATGAATTCGTGATTTTATGCCCGGCTACAGCTAATGGAGAAAAGCTGCTGGAGCGAATTAGAGAAAAAGAAGAAAGTCTAAACATGTTAATAAATAATAAAAACATTTCTATTACCCTATCAATCGGGCTTGCCAGCACATCAGAATGCTGCCCTCATGAAACCCTCAAAGTCGCTGATCAGCGGATGTATATCGACAAAAAAGACTTCTATGGGCGGAAAACCGCCTAAAATAGAACAATATCGTTAGAATAATTCCAGATAACTCCGTTAATTAGACAACTGTATATGACCAACATAGGTATTTGAAAGAATATACAGGAACTTACGTTTGGCCCGTACCTTGCATTACAATAAATTGATAATTTTGCCGTTGTTATTCTTATGCTGAAATAGAATCGAAAGTTGAAATGAAAACTGAACAGAAAATCGCTCAAAAGATTACGGAGTTTTGCGTAAAGGCCGGTTGGGTAGAAATCATACAAAACAAGCCATCTAGATCAAGAAGAACTCAAAAGAACCCGTCGAAATCAAATCGATTATCACGCAGCCACAAACAAACCCGAGAAGTAATAATAGATCGGGATACTTTAGCCAAGAAAGTACGCAAAATTAGAAAGCAGCTTGAAGTCAAAATGGTTTCATACGAGCATTTACATATTATAAGTGAGAAGATTGGCGACCCGATGCTGAAGCATTATACGAAAACAATCAAATCCACTGTCGAACAAATCAATCAATTATTTACTGAATTAAGTAAGACCTGGAATCAACAAGACTCATGGGATATTCATCGTGAAATCGTACAAGAGACTGAGCAATTAATACATATCGTCTCACAGGCTTTCCGAAAAGCTGAAAAAATTATAACTAAATGGGAAAAGCCAATAGTAAAAATTAGCCACCAAATTCATAAGAAAAATGGAGTGAAGGAAGCAATAAAGGTGGAATACTTGATGGGAACACCTTCAGAAAACACAGCACTCAACCGACAAACCCGCATGAAGATGTTTCTGCCTGAAAAACCAGCTTAATTTTGAAATAAGGGCTGAAGGTAAAAACTGCGTTTGGCTATAGTCGCTTCCAGGCCAAATCGATCAACAAAACGTAAAAGCCAGTGATCAGCATTAGCTTTCAGTTGACACTCCCAAATAACCTCCACTTTCCAACCAAGGTCCCGCAATTCCCCCCGAACCTTAGTATCTCTAATACGATTGCCCATAATCTTAGCAGACCAGAATTTTTGACGTGTTTTAGGCCAAACGAACAGCGGACAATCATGTCCATGCCAAAAACAACCATGAATCAATAGCGCAACCTTGTCCCCGGGAAAAACAAAATCTGGCGTGCCTGGCAGGCTTGATACATGAGACTCAAACAAAATTCTTTGGTTTTTCAACCATGCAGCCACCTCTTTCTCTGGCTTCGTCCAATTTGATTTGATCGCAGCCATATTGTGCGACCTTTGCTGTCTAGTATGCACATCCAAAGACAATACCTCTCTTAAAACAAACGCTAGTACTATCCAGTCATATCCAAATTAACAATACAGCTGAAATCGGCGCAGGCAATTTACAGCTCAAAACTACCTCATGGCTTTGAAAATGAAATCACGGCAACATGTAAATAACTGTTTTTATTATTTTTTTTAGCAAAACACCTCGTCGACAAAACCTCGTTAACAATGTTAATCAATGTAACTACTTGTTATTAAACAGCTAAAAAAATATATAACAAAATACTGACGTTTGACCAGCCGGCCAGTTAATATCTGAAAGTGAAGTCACAAAAATCATGGCTCATTGATCAAAAACAGATCAAGGTCATAATGGAAACGGAGATTCGCTATGAAATCGTACACCATAACAAGTATGCTTTTTGCCGGTTTATTTGTGTTAGCCAGCACAGCATCAGCAAAATTTCTACCTGATAACACCCTGCATCTTGAAGACGAAGCTGAATCCAACGGAATGACTGAAGAACTATTTAACGAAATCATCAAAAAAGCAGAAGATTACTACAGACCAGTAGTTAAAGAATTGGGGGGAAAACTTTCCATAAAAAGACTCTGGAGCAACGATACTGTAAATGCCAGCGCCACCAGAACATTCGGTACCTGGACGGTGAATATGTATGGAGGCCTTGCGAGACGCCCTGAAATAACTCCCGATGGCTTTGCTATGGTGCTATGCCATGAACTAGGTCATCATTTAGGTGGTTTCCCATACAGTAGAAGCTGGGCAGCCAACGAAGGTCAGTCAGACTATTTTACCAGCCTGTCATGTACCCGCAACCTTTGGGAAAATGAAACACAAATAAATGCTCAAGCAGCCAAGAAGGTTGGACCAGTTGCAAAGGAATTATGTGATGATAGCTGGGCCAATACTAGCGATCAAAACTTATGCTACCGTGTTATGAATGGAGCAAAATCACTAGCAAACCTACTGGCAAGAGGTGAAAAAGTAGCTATAGATACACCTGATGAAAAAGTCGTATCCAAAACCAATAGGTCTCACCCTAAAGGTCAATGCCGACTCGACACATATGCCCAAGGAGCATTGTGCGATAACGAATGGGATATAGAACGTATTCCTAAAAACGAATCATCTAGTGCAAAGGTAACATGCACTCGCTCTAATGGATTTGGCGTTGGGGTAAGACCACTCTGTTGGTTTAAACCCGGCAAATAATCCTTTCTCCTTTTATTCTGCGACGGATCCATTGATTCGTCGCTTTTTTTTTAGTAAAAGCCTCATCCATGAGTTCAAACGATATATTCTGCAAGGCTCCGTTTAGCCAATTGTTACTTAACCCAGAAGGCCGTTTTTTTCCTTGTTGTTACCATTTTGGCGCAAAGCTTGGTGACATGAAAAACGATGAATTAAGTGCAGTTTGGAATGGTAAAAAAATCCAAAAATTAAGAAAAGAGTTCCTTGAAGGAAAGCCCAAAACTTGCCGCGGAAGAATGCAACAAATCCAATGCCACCAAAATTTTGAACGATTGCAGCTACCAGAAAAGCCTGCCGTTATTATGTCAAAACAGCCGATGCGTTTAGATTTGAGGTTGAATGGGTTATGCAACTTACGTTGTGTGATGTGCGATGTTTGGCAACAACCAAATCATCGTTGGGATGACAGCAATTTCTGGGAAGACGGGCCAATCACTCTATTCCCCCAATTACAGGAAATAGACCTACTCGGGGGAGAACCATTTGTTCAAAAAGACACATATAGATTGATAGAGACCGTATCCGCAATTAATAAAGATTGCCTCTGGTCATTCGTTACTAATGGCCATTATCGATTCACTAAAGCCTTAACAAAGGCATTAGATAAAATAAAAATTAGAAAAATACAGCTCAGCTTAGATAGTCTTATTCCTGCTAATTATCAATTGATCAGGAAAGGCAACCTAAATCTAACTCTGAATACTCTCAACAAGTGGTTAGACTATCGCAACAGCAGAAGTGACCCATTTGACTTCGTATGTTCATTGGCGGTCATAGACCAGAATTTTTCTGAAATAGCAAACTTTCTGGATTTCTGCCTAGAAAAGAAAATAACACCTGAGCTACAATATGTGGTTTACGATCCATCCGGAAATTCAAGCCTTAAATATGATGATGCCAGCGAAAAGGAAGCTAAAGTTGCGATCATCGATCGATGGCTTCCAAATTACTTTGATGAAAGTCGCAAACAACTTGAACTAATAAAAAGGGCCTTAGCACATTAGATTAGGAATCTCAGCAGGTAGAATAAAATGTAAGTATAGAGACAACCAGAAAGAAACCGGCGGCAGAAGCCTAAACAAAGGATAACCAATGAATATTGATAAAATTCTAAATATCGCTGTCGTTGCAGGCGAAAAGATCATGCAGTATTACAATGAAGATTTTGCCATTAACACAAAGGATGACCAGTCCCCAGTAACGGCTGCTGATTTAGAAGCCAACCAATATATAGTAAATGAGCTCAGAGCAGAGACCCCTGACATCAAAGTTATCAGTGAAGAAGAGAATTTACCTGCATGGGACAAAAGACAAAGCTTCAACACTTTTTGGTTAGTAGATCCTCTTGATGGCACCAAAGAGTTCATTAACAAGACAGATGAATTTACAGTGAATTTAGGTTTAGTTGAAGCCGGTAAGCCTATCGGAGGAGTCGTTTATGTCCCAGCTTCAGGGGAGCTATATTGGGCTTTCAATAATAAGGCCTGGAAACGCCACAACCAGCAATCAACACCGATTCAAACCAAAACATGGCAACCAGCCGAAATAGTAATGCTACTTTCTCGCAGCCACCAATCTGATGAAATCCAATCACTTTCGAGACACTATCCGACAAAAAGCCTACAGCCAATGGGAAGCTCGCTCAAATATGTCCGCATTGCCGAAGGCTATGCAGACCTAGCAGTGAGAACGCAACCGACTTCAGAGTGGGATACAGCTGCAGCACAAGCTATTCTAGAGGCCGCAGGCGGTGGGGTACGCACATTAGATGGAGAACTATTGCGGTATAACAAGAAAAGCATACGCAACCCTGGCTTCATTGCTTTCGGCGACACAGATGCTCCCTGGAAGAACATACTTACATTGTTAAATAGTTAAGTGATTAATTTAGGTTAAGATCCCGTTAGAAGTGATTTTTCGCTTGAAATTGACCGGCCAGCCAACTATGTTCGTCTTTAGAAAATCCACCTGTGATATGTAAGTACCTGAGGGCTTTGGAACGAAGAGCAGGCTGAAACACGCCAAAAATATATAGCTCGACCCTCATTTCATGTTAATCATGCGAAAAATGTAAAATATGCTTAAATTTTACATTTGCTGAAAATGACATGGTGCAGCTCTAATGACTCAGCCATCAATAGAGTTGTGCGGAGGTTCAACATATTCCTGCGAATCTATTTGATGTGGAGCTTGAAGAAAAAGCTTGTATGCGTGGTTTTCTGACTCATCTATGGCTTGCATATCCAAATCCTGAACAAAATCTTTAAACTCATCGAGCTCCTTCGGAGGAACCTGTAATCCCATCAATACGCGCCCAAAGTCATTTCCGTAGGAACGATATTGAAACAATGAGATATTCCAACGGCTACCTAGCTTTCCGAGAAAATCTCCTAAGGCATTGCTTCGTTCCGGAAATAAGAAACGATATAGCACCTCGTCTTTAACATCGGCCCCAATCCCACCGACCATATGGCGAACATGCTGTTTAGCGAGCTCATTATCAGTAAAATCCTCATAAGAGTAATTGAGCTGTTTCAATGTAGTGGCAAGGTCGATCCAATCGATCTCATCATCATGATGAATACCTACAAAAATTACGGCACGCGACTTACCATTGCTACGATAATTGAATTCCGTAATGGACTTTCCGGCTAGAGCAGTCCGGCATAATCTAGTTAAAGCCCCTCTTTCCTCGGGGAGATGAATCGCCAAGATTTGTTCTTTCAATTCACCTGTCTGTGCCCTTTCTGCTATGAACTGCATGCGCTGAAAATTAAGATTAGCGCCACTATTGATAGCTACAGCATTTTTACCTTCTATTTTATGATCCCGGAGATAAGTGATCATACCAGCCAAGGATAAAGCTCCCGCAGGCTCAAGAATCGTCCTAGTTTCCTGATAATTTTTTTTCATCGCAGAACAGATCTCATCGGTAGTAACTTCTACAAAATCATCAATTAATTTACGACAAAGATTGAATGTATTTTCGCCAACTTGTTTGACAGCTACACCATCTGCAAAAATACCAACGTGTGGTAGTTTAATCCTCTCNCCCTNACGAACAGANAGNGTCATCGCATTACTATCAGACGGTTCAACACCGATGATTCTAATCTCCGGTTTTAATTCTTTCAAAAAACAGGCAACACCTGCAGCTAAACCNCCGCCGCCTATAGGAACAAAAACCAGATCAACTTCCGGACAGTCCTGTAAGATCTCTTTNCCTATAGTACCCTGCCCAGCAATCACCAATGGATCATCAAANGGATGAATATATATCTGNTCCAATTCTGAAGCCAACTGACTGCAATAATCCGANGCTTCAGAGTAATTATCACCTCTTAAAACTACATNGGCACCAAAATTCTTNACAGCGTCTATTTTTATAGGTGGCGTCGTTACNGGCATTACTACTGTAGCCTGAATACCAAGCTTTTTGGCGGATAACGCNACTCCCTGCCCATGATTNCCNGCACTAGAGCAAATTACCCCTTTTGCCTGTTCTTGCTTGCTNAAATTAGCAATCTTGTTATATGCCCCTCTAATTTTGAAAGAAAAAACAGTCTGCAAGTCTTCACGTTTCAAATAGATGTGGTTTTTNAGTTCTTTAGATAAAGACTCTGCCTTTTGCAAAGGAGTATGAACAGCATGATCATAGACTCTTGCTAACAAGATTTGATTGAAAATTGATTTCATCCACAGTATCTCTGGTAAAGCTTGAAAAGTTAATAAGGGCAAATTGGAGCTGAAACTAAGTTNGTCTTAATACGAAACCACACACCAGTCAACCAGCAGAGCCNNGGATATCATNTGGGTCCAAGCGGCTAATAGACAATTATAGCAGCGNCCTTAATGACANGCCACTACTAAGTCCTTGGAAANGACTCAGAAGCNANATCTAGCCAAAAACTGTTTTAAACAGCTGGAATAGNTTTTTATTCNANGNACTTAAANACAAATTAATAACAGCTAATGTGAGTGGCTGTGANNGANCTTCGGAAATGGAANCTANTCTCCTGCCACTCTACNCTANGNCAGTTTACCNCCTAAGGCACCCTNCNGTTTTTAGNANAATAATNATATCTTCTTTATTATCAAAACCTTAAAAAANNCANCCTGCAGAATCNACNNNNTTNGNAANGACCTTNNGNTNCTATAANTCTTTTTTNGTGTAGGTNTTTTTCAAATTATCCTGAACGACTCTGGCCTCACTGTTCACAGAAGNCAATATGAGATCCTTTTTCAATATTTCCACCTCATAACTCCATCCTCNTGGTAAATCTAGCCGCANTCCAAGATCTTTCAGNTCTTGTTGTTGNAGGNTTTGGACTTGACTGGTGAATGACTGCATATAGTAAACCTTTCCTTCNGAACTTTTTAACTTGTAAACTGGNTTACCCGCNTCAAACCTTAAAGCTGCAGTTCTCTTAATGCTGCGCTCCTTGTAACTATCTGTTTGCATGCTCATAGCCTTCACAACACTCATAGTTAATTTACCAGCCAAACGCATATCTATTCCCATAAATTTCTCTACTTTGNTTATCATAGGCTTGGATTTTATGAACTCGTCCACCACCCAATATCTCGGACCATTCACTAATACTCTATCAACTTTTCTGTNATTTTTAATTTTGGTTTGATCCATTTTCTTAAATTTTTCTTCTGAACAAAAATTTAAGGGATGACTCAAGTAAATATTTAAATCGACATTAAATCCATTTCTCTCTGCTAAGACAACCTCACAGTAACGATCACCACGNACCTGTTNTGCTTTGACTNCTGCNGGCATAAACAAAATGAAAATTTTAAAGGGAATCAGGTATCGCATAAATTAAGCCTCTACATTATTAATGCNTAACGAGAAGACACTTCTCATTACGTTAGCTTTTATGCTAAAGCAGATCCGTATCTAAATTTATAGGACTTTGTAAATTTGTGTAGCAGCCTAGATAAATTTATCTATTTTAAATNATGCCTTAGCTATTTCGCGTTACAATAAGTTACAATGATATAATTTTAATACTCCCAAAAAACTGATAAAAATAATCTCCAAACGGGGTAGAAGCTTGAGTATATCTCTCGACGCTCTAATATCTAGCNATCCTAAAAATGATAACAGCTAGGAGACCGATTGAAGTAATTATTNTGTATGCCTAAGNATACACTTATGCCTTATCATACTCATATTTAAAAAAANCCCGATACCCACCATCGTCAATCAAATTGATAAAAACCATTATTTTAGGGTTANCAATGAACATTTTNAAAACAGAAAAGAANCTCTATATAAGTAATCGACTGTGCTTAAGGGTATGAACAAAGTGATCTAATCAGAAGANTTTANGATTCAAAGTTTACCCAGTAATTAATCAAAATTTTTGGTAAAATAAGTTAGAAGAATAATTTGATCGATTGACTTTAATTCAGTAAAAAAGGACAAGTTGTGATCTTAATCTGGAAATGGNTATTTTGGGTAACAGTATCTTTTGGAGCAGAACCTTTCGCATTCGAAGAAATTGTTAACCAAAGCCAACTAGCTCGCGTTCAATTTATGCCAGCNGCGGATGGAGTAAACCTAGGGTACAGGGTTTATAAAGCAGCAAAGCCGAAAGCNGTCTTATTATTTTATCATGGAGCTGGNGCTCATAGCGCCGCAGGTTACGGACATTTTGGGGTTTCTCTAGCAGGAGCNGGCATAACTGTTATCACACCTGACATCCGCGGACATGGCCACTCAGGGGGNCCTCGTGGNCATACCCCTGAACCTGCATTACTTTGGCAAGACATCGAAATCATNTCTCATCAAGTTACTGAAATTGCNGGAAATTTNCCCGTACTNATTGGTGGNCATTCTACTGGNGGAGGTCTAGTGATCAACTACCTTTCCAATTACTCACGAAAATTTNATGGCNTTGTTNTAATATCTCCNTACTTAGGGTATGACACGGATATAGANAATGACGATTATGACGGTGACTCCTTTACAGAATCTTCTTTCTTTTATTTTGCTATGAATCGTCTTTCGGGGGGAACNTTTTTTAGCTCNGCAAAAGGAGTAACANTAAATTATCCGGAAAAAATTCTTAAAGACGACCCATTACTTGTACCTTACCAGACNGTTAATCTAGCATTAGGTTATATCCCTGAAACGCCTGAAGACCAGATTAAAGCAATAAGCAGCCCTNTTGGNCTCTGGATTGGAACAAAAGATGAAGTATTTGATGGACGCAAAGTTAACTCACTAATGAAACAATTGCGCCAAAACCCTAAGGATCGAGTCGCATTGGTAAAGGATGCAAATCACATTACGATACTGCATCAAAGCTACTCCGATATTGTCAATTGGGTTTCATCACTGTAATAGGACAATTCTTTTCTCTCCCACTTCAGCAGAAAAAGTATGACTAATCTAAGTTTGTTTAGTCCTATTAATTTCTGCTGCATAAAATCAATCCGTTTTCCCACACCCCAAAGACCATAACTATTTATTATTATTGAATTTTTTTTCTTGGGACTATCACAAAAATAATTAACACTTTCAGTTAAGTTTTTGTCTTACAATCACCGATAACATGGCTATGAGGCGTTCAGGATTCAAAAATAAATATCACCAAATGATCAGACTATCAGCTCTGGTAGGGCTACTTTTAGCTTGTGAACCTCAAACAACAGAGCAAAGAAGTATCTTATCCACTTCAAGTAGCGACACAGGAGAGGAAAGTGCAGAGATACCCGAAAATATAGCAGGGGCTTATCTGATATGTAGTTTTACATCACAAGAAGCTAATTTTTCTGAAGAAGAAGTAGGCTGCACAACCAATATTGACGGTAATCGGACACCACCAGCGAATTTCACCACCGAGTTTAATTGGTCAATTGAAGGCTTTGATGCTGATACTTCTATTCAGCCTCAAAATACTAGTGCCGAGTGGGATGTAATCTTTAAATTTTCTTCTGCTACAGACCGCAATATCTTAAATACTGAATTGCTAGAAACTATTATTATATTCGACTATAAAGTTGCTAATAATAATCAAGATCAGAGAGCACAAGATACTCTCGCTAATATTCTTAAAAGGCTCGAGGATGTCCGCTATATGCGTCTGGCAATTAATTCAATTAGCCTACAGTCTGCCGGGGATGAGGTTCCTTTTAAGAAGTTTGAAATACTGGTAAATGGCCAATGGTACCCCATACTTTTTGATCCTATTAGTATTACCCCCGAGAATCCAAATGGTAGCCTCAGTCTCGGAAGTTTTGATAATTCGATAGGTTCAGCTCAAATTCAATATGAAACAGAACCTAGTGAGACTGAACAAAGAAACACATTAGAGCTCTTAATTTGGTCAATAGCAGGTCAAGAAGGTACAGATATATTATTTCCCGGTGTCTTCCAACAACCGGACTTGGTTAATAAACCAACAAGCTTTCAAAGCTCTCCCCCTCACGACACTGCTACTGAACCCGTATACATGATTTTTACATTGAATGAAGCAAGCAATATACAAGGTTTAAGGCTTGGTGACCCAGAATCGTCAGATCAAATTAATGTTTCTGGAGCAGCTGACCAAATACATCTAGAATCATCATCAGATGGCCTGAACTGGAATTATATCAGTGGGTCTGATTTTTCTCAGGAACAGTTCCTGAATATAATAGATTTAATATGGAGTGGTACCAACAACTGAGACACGCCTTACCCGAAAAAATCTATGCATTTCTCCATAGCCATATAATTTGCATTCCTACCTTAGAAGCCTTTTCTTTAAAAGTTTGGAGCAATGAAAACTGAATCGGTATGAGAAATAAGGTAAACAGAGTACCTGAAACCAGACCTCCAATCACGACTACCGCCATCGGCCGATAATCTAAACTGGCTGCTGAATCCGCCGTCAATGCCATCGGAAGTGATCCCGCTAACGTTGTCATTGCGGTCATAATAATAGGCCTAAACCGTTGACGAGCTGCTTCTAATATAGCTGTCCGAATCACCATACCCTGCCGATGACAATAGCCAATAGCATCAATGTAAACAATAGAGTTGTTAACAATAATACCCACCAAAATCAATAATCCAAGATAGCCCAAAACATTCATAGGAATACCTGTGACAAAAATCGCCCATACAGCACCTACAAATGATGCAGGTACCGTAGTAATGATGATAAACGGAAGTAAAAATGATTCGAATAGAACACCCATCAATAAGAAAACAAAAACGCATGAAATCATACCTGCAAAAAAGAGGTCGCTCAGATCGTCATCAGCACTCGANAATGTATCAGCTAAATTAAGNCCATAACCTGCTGGGAATTGAAATTCNTCTATTGAANCTTCTATACCTTCCNTCAANCTCTCCATATCCTCTGANAGTGTGGTAAANCGAATTTCCACAATATTCCTTCTGTTCCTGCGGGTTAGAGCATCCGGAATCTCNTCCTTTTCAAACTCACCTAACGAAAAAAATGGATACTGNTTTCCCATCGAATCAATTTCGATTCCCGCTATATCATCNAGNGAAGTCCANGCATCATCATCNACTGANAATGAAATNTCNAANGGCTTACTATTATTGATCGACATTTGACCAACTTTATTTTCTCCAAGATAAAAACCTAATTGCCGTGCTAATCGAGANGTAGATATTTCTAAATGCTGGGTTGTATATGCGTAGGGAGCATANCGATANCCAAAATCTTGNTTTTGATCTAGAATAGTTTCTACTTTATCAATACCNTCGATACCTTCAAAACGAGCTTTTAANGCNTTCGTTAANCCAAGTAATTTNTCATGATTTTGACCTTCCACAAAGACACTAAAAACTTCGGTTTCATCANTNCCTGAAATCGANCTACCGATTTTNGTACCNGGCTGNGAAAATTTTTCNTTCANATCCCGCAGTATAGANCGTTTTAATTTTTTTAAGCGNCCNCGAGTAAGNTTCTTCTCNTTCACATCAAAATACACTAANGCTGANGCNTCGGGTTCTCCCTTCGTAATTTCTAATCGAATAAATTCNGCNAGATAAAGACCTTTCCTNTTCATTAAAAATTGTTCAATNTCGTATAANTGTTCNTCTCGTTGATCTANAGAGACNACCTCATCAAAGTGAATCTTTATTTTTGTTCTGGCATTTCTAAAGCCCTGCCTACTACTATCTTTTTCCATAAATTTCCAAGGCAAAACNACCGATATAATCANANCTAAAGTTANCAANAAAACNCTTTTCTTATGGTCTAGAGAAAANCCCAAAAGACTCTGATAACTNGCCTTAAGATTTTTTAGAACTTTATATTCCTCAATNTCCTTATNAGATATATGTTGGACTGCAGANGGCATATANATNAGNGCTATAATTAAGCTAGCTAACAAAGCNAGTATAATTGGAGTACCCAATTTCTGAAGAAAAAAGACNAACTGAGANCCCTGAACCATCAANAATACAGGCAAGAAGATCAATATAGTNGTGCCNGTNGCCATAACAATAGCAAGCCCNACTGTTTCAATACCTTTTNTGGTTGCTCCAATCGGAGTTAANCCATCTTTNCTAGCCAACAAAATTGCATCCAANACAACTATTGTATTATCAACAACCATNCCAATACACAGCATCATACCTAGCATTGAAATTATATTAAGGTCTTCACCNANATAATATANACCCACCACGGCTATAAACANTGAACCTGGAATAGCNAGAGTAACCATAACAGTCGTTACCAGCCTCCTCAAAAANAAGAGNAANACCAGAAANGACATACCNCCNCCCCAAATGGCAGCTCCCAAAATATCATTCAAAGAGTTTTTAATTTGATCTGCTTGCGAAAAAATCAGCATCGCTTTGATGTCGANATCAGATTTATTGTAGTCCAAAATAATCTTTTTCAATTCTTCATCAACAATTCTTACTGTATCAATAGTATTGGCCTCAGACTCCTTCACAACGNNCATAAAAAANGCAGGCTTGCCATCAAGCCTGCGAACTTTAGTTTTATCTTTACTTGAACTCACCTCTACTTCGGCTATNGATTCTAGAGTAATCCCTCTNCGGCTATCNATCATAATCTTTTTCAAATCATCTANTTCACCNGACCAACTTTTTACTCTGAGATAGAAAGAGCGACCTTCCACTTCAAGTTGACCCACCGATTTTATATACTGCGCCGATATTAATTTCTGAATGATTTTAGCAGGAGTAAGATTAAGCGAGGATATCGACTCTTGATCAAGCTTTAACTGNACCTCTCTGTTACGNCCTATACTAAAATTTACTTTTCCTACGCCTTCTANAGCAGAAAGTTTTAATTCTAATGAATCCTCAAGTTCGTCCAATTTATCAAACCACTGAGGTATACTTAATGCATAAACAACGATCGGAATTTCTCCCTTGAATCGCCATAACCTTGGTTTTTTTGTATCATCTGGTAAAACAACTTGTATCCGATCGATCTTATCCTGAAGTTCATTATAGGCCTCTGACATATCAA
>PBRN01000125.1 GCA_002725955.1 Pseudobdellovibrionaceae bacterium | reverse complement strand
GTAAAAAGATTATCGATAAGTTTGAGATTTCTGATCATAAGACAGAAGGTAAGGTGGCTCATTCGGATGGGAATATACGAATATCTGAAGATAAGATTACTCATGACCTTTGGATAGCGGAGTTGGATGAATGGAAAGCAGAGTATAGTGTAATTGATCAAGCGATAGAGCCTTGCATTAGAGATTATGGTTCAAGATCACCCATTTTGCAGGCTGTTAATGTAGGCTTAAACGAATACAAAGTGATCCGATACGAAAAAGGAAAGGGGGTTTTTCAGTGGCATGCAGATGCAACAGGCGCTAAGGCCTTAGCTAGACAGGTTGCAATCGTTTTGTATCTAAATGACGTTCCACTGGGTGGTGAAACAGAGTTTTTCCATCAAGGGATAAAAATAAAGCCCGCTGCAGGTCAGCTTCTTCTTTTTCCGGTATGTTGGACATATATGCATAGAGGTTTGATGCCCGAATCTAATCACAAGTACATAGTTACTTCTTTCTTAGAGCTGATGCATCTTGGTTAGAGCCACTTTAAGAAGGGCTTGGTGCTTTTTTGTACCCTTCAACCTATCCACATCTGTTTACCCAGTAAAAACTAGGAAAGTGCTCAGGTCTTAAAAGGCTATAGTTTCAACTATAGGTTTTAAAAGATAATTACTTTGCGGTATTTTCATCGTCATCTTCAGTCGCTTTTCTTAAGGCATACTTCCATAATAATTTTTGCGATGAGATATAATCTGCATTGATAGCTCTAAAGCGAACGCTTAACTCTTCTGCACAAGTCTTATAAAACCTAACTTGGGCTTCAGGTCCTCTTTCTGATAGAAAGTTATCGAACTCGGGAGAGTCAAGGTAGAATAGGTAGCTAAATGTTTCTGCTAAAACAGTCGCTGATCGTGGGGCCTCGTCAAATAGACTAAACTCACCAAAATATTGATTTTCTTCTAATCGAGCTAGTCTATACATCGATCCAGTAGCTATATCATTTTTGAACACTGATGCTGCCCCATGGAGAATAATAAAAACACCTCTGGTAGGCTCACCTTCTATAATGGCGTGAGCCTGTGGTTTCAGAGTTCTTATTTCCCCCCTTTTATAAAGACTTGCTAATTCTTCGTTGGAAAATTTAGCAAAGAAAGGGATTCTTTGGAGTTGTTCGGCCCCCCAATATGGATCATTAAATTTATCCGTGAGCTCTCTTGATACAGCAACGTTTTCTGAGTTATTCATTGTCAAGGACCTCCTAATAGGACCAAAATACTGCTTTAATAATAAGTATCTGGTCTCTAGCCTTATTATTGTCCCTAATTGCTGAGGTGCTGATGGGACAAAGTCTATTGATCAGATCTTGTTGATGTTATCCATTCTACCAAATCTATCTTAGTTAGAATATGCAGAGGGTGATTGTCTTTATCAATTACTACCGCTATCCCTGTATTTTGTATAATAACCTGTAAGGCTGTGATTGGCGTTTCTACTGTCACGGAAGGAACTGAGTGGTCCATGATAGTTTGAACCTGAAAGTCTATAGGACTTTGTCCAGAGCACAGGAATTGTAGTAGGTTATTTTCATTGATGATTCCAACTACTTTTTTGTCTTTGACGACCGGTAGCTGGGAGATCCCCATGTTTCTCATAATGCGAATGGCTTGTTCTGGGGATTCCGTAGCATCTATGGTAATCAGCTGCCTTGACGTTTTTTGTTGTACCATTATGTCTACTTTACCAGGAATTGGCTCTGGGCCTGTAAAGCCGTTATCTTGCATCCATTTGTTGTCGACAAACTTTGTCATATAATTTCTGACACCATCAGGGAGAATGACGACACAATTTTGACCCTCTTCAAGTTCAGAAGCTGCCTGGAGAGCTGCA
The DNA here is from genome assembly GCA_002725955.1 of Pseudobdellovibrionaceae bacterium. Lineage (GTDB taxonomy): Bacteria > Bdellovibrionota_B > Oligoflexia > Oligoflexales > Oligoflexaceae. The sequence continues at coordinate 8,538 of PBRN01000125.1, read as the reverse complement.
ACTAAGGCTGTGCCTGAGGATCCGCCGCATAGAAGTCCTTCTTCGCCAATCAGGCGCCTGGCCATCTGGAATGCTTCCCGATCCTGAGTCTTGACCCATATATCAACGAGACTCCTATCTAATACCTCGGGGACAAAATCGTAGCCGATGCCCTCTACTTTATAGGATGCAACATGATTACCACCTGCTAAGATCGAACCTATGGGATCTGCTCCCACTACTTTAATGTCTGGATTAACCTCTTTTAATCGCTTGGCTATCCCTGTTAGGGTGCCTCCTGTACCTGTTCCAACAACAACCATATCGATTTTGCCATCGAGATCCTTTATAATTTCTTCGGCGGTATTATGGTAGTGTGCATTGGGGTTCGATGGATTCGAGTATTGGTCAAGTATATGAGCATTGGGAAGTTCTTTTTGTAGCTTGTTTGCGATACTGATATGGCTTTCAGGGTCATCCCACGCAGCTTCTGTCGGAGTTCGAATAATCTCGGCTCCTAATGCTTCGAGAATCACCTGTTTTTCCTTACTCATTTTTTCCGGCATTGTTATGATTATGCGGTAACCACGCACAGCTCCCGCTAGTGCTAACCCGATGCCGGTATTACCACTTGTGGGTTCAATTAAGGTATCTCCAGCTTTAATACGGCCCTGGGCTTCAGCATCTATAACCATCTGGTAACCAATGCGATCTTTAACTGAGCCACCCGGGTTAAAGAACTCACACTTTGCATAAATGTTAGCCTTAAGTCCTTTAGATATTTTTTCTAACTTGATGAGTGGAGTATTACCGATTGCTTCTAAGATATTGTTGCACAGCATAAGTTGGTCCTTCAGATTATGATTACTTGCTTGCGGTTTTATGTTTTAAACGAGCTGTATTGCGCTGCCATCAAGGCTCATGTCTATATCATTGTTTGTTGATTTGTGTTAGCCTTTTCCATTGGCCTCATAATATCTTGAAGTGAACTAGATTTAAAGGCCAAGCTCGCAAAGTTATTAACAGGTCAAGATACTGAAAATATAGGTTAATTAATGCTTGCAATTGTTTGTCATCATTGTGGGGAAAAAGGCGAATATACACCCCCAATATCGAGACGTACTGAATGTCTTTCGTGCCAAAATGACGTCAGAGTTTGTATGAACTGTCGGTTTTACGATGAAACTTCTTATCATGAGTGCCGTGAATCCCAAGCCTCTTGGGTTAAAGAGAAAGAGCAGGGTAATTTCTGTAGTTACTTCATTGGATTAGGTGAGCATACCCCAAGCTCTGTGACAGGTGATTCAATGGATAAACTTGAAGCTTTATTCGGTAATCAAAGCCCATCCTCTATAAAAACAGCAGCTGGTTCATTAGATGCTTTATTTAGTAAGAAGCCTCAAACCGCAAAGGCCGGAGTCACAGAATCCCTAGATGCCTTATTTAGTAAGAAGTCTCAAACCCCAAAGACCGGAGCCACTGAATCCCTNGATGCCTTATTTAGTAAGAAGCCTCAAACCGCAAAGNCCNGAGCNNCAGAATCCTTNGATGCTTTATTTAGTAAGGAATCTAAAAAGGCAAAAACGGATGTCACCGAAGCTNNNGATGATTTATTCACTCAGAATTCCCAACCGCGAAAAAGAGCTACTGATTCTTCGCTGGAAGNTCAATTGAAAGATTTCCTTAATAATAAAAAATAGATTTTTGGGTAAATATTGCCTAGTTGTCAAATTTTTGACACTGNATTTAACCAAAAAATAATNAATTTTACTTGTCTCATGCTTCGCTTATCTAATTTTATTTTCTAAATAACTATTCTGNCCGTAATTTGACAGTTTTGTGACTGAGTGAAAAAATTATATGTAAGCACACACCGTTTTCTGAAGATATTTCACGAGATCGTCGTGATATTCGATTNTAAGCAAAAAAATCGGATTATTTTATGTTTTTTCAAAAGTCACTTATCGCTATTGATATNGGTTCNTCGGGAATTAAGGTTGTNGAGATCAANCGNGGCAAACTTGTNTCCATGGGCATGGAATTACTGCCAGATAATTGTTTANTGAATGGNGAGATTATTGATCAGAGTAAGATAGTNCANACCCTNCGTAATCTNATTAACAAGCTTGGTATATCAACNGAAAATCGGCGAGCAGCNTTATCTGTAAGTGGNCCAAATGTATTAGTTAAACGAGCNGTNATAACTCCACAAGAAGAAGATTATTCAGAGCANATTTANTATGAGGCCCAACAACAATTTCATATTGATATNCATGANATGATNTTTCGTTATGTTGAACTTGATGGNCAAAATATTACNGATGATCAAAAAGCAATTTTGATGATTGCTTCGAGAAAAGATTTAATTGACAAAAAAGTAGAGATTATTAAGTCCTTGGGTATGCGNGTTGGTGTTATAGATTGTGACTTGCTTTGTATTGCNAACATGTTTGAATACAACTATCCAATAGCTGATGCTGTCGTTGNNGTAGTTAATGTTGGTGCTAGNTTTACACAGGTTATGATCACTTNTAATGGTGAATTTNTATTTTCNCGAGAAATTCCNATNGGNGGAAATGAATATACNGCAAAAATATCGTCTGAACTTGGNATGGATAATGAGGCTGCNGAGTCNTTNAAGTTAGCGGCTTGTATGGGTGATCAAGANGCNATTGCTAATATTCAGTCAATCTTAAGTGATATTAATGATCTTTTGGTNGCTGAAATTAGAACCTCGATCGATTTTTTNAATCAAGATGATGCAACTGCAGATGTATTTAGGTCTACTNANTACATCTATNTNTCTGGGGGGGCNTCCAAGACTCTTGGNNTAGATGCNACAGTTGCAGCCGTATTNCAGATGCCGGTTCAGATTGTTAACCCATTTCAAAANTTGGGTCAGTCNTCAGATGGNGANCATATGGACTACATATTATCTCAAGGTTCNATGTATAGTGTTGCCGTTGGTTTAGGTTTAAGAAAGTATGANGATATTTAGGTGATGATTTTCTATGATTAAGATTAANTTAGCTCCNTATGAAGAAGTAGAAAACCAATTGTGGTGGGTGCCNGACCTTACCGTNGCATTTATTGCATTGGGNGCTATGCTTCTTTTTGTAGACNTATACTTAGACGTAAGGGGNGAAGAATTNAAAAGTGTCACNATTCAAATNAGNGANNTGCANGACTCNTTAAATGCCGTAAGGTCCCAGGGTAGCGAGTTTGATAATCTTCAAAAGGAAATTTCGTCTTTAGATTCAATAAAAAAGTCTCTTAGTCANATCACGCAGAGTAAATTGGCGAAGTTCCTGCCTATCATTACTCTTGAGCATATTCAAAANCTGAAGCCNGATGGTTTNTGGTTAACNTCTCTNAATACAAATACAGCAACTAAAACAATTGAAGTNCAAGGTAGNGCNTATAGTAATGTCNTGATCGCAGAGTTTATGGCTGCTCTTAANTCTACAAAGTTTCAGGACCCTGATTCTCGTGATGTTCGCACTTTAGTATACTTTAGCAAGGTTACTCTNGTCGAAGCAGCAGGNGAAGTGCAAGNNGGNNNCNAAGNTNNTATTNTAAGNGAAATATATAGGTTNTCTATTCAGCTNAATTACGATACTCGNGAAGTNGANGAAACTAATCAAAATATTAGTTTAGACCTTGAAAGAATACCTAATACTACTGTTTTTTAAGAGGTTTTTTTTGGATGATTTAATTGAAAAATATCGNCGAGCACCATTTAGGACNAGAATTTTCTTAATANTATTNTTAGCTATGATTCCNCCTTANTATATTTGGGACGATGAAACCGCTAATATAGAAACTAATTTAGAAGATATTAGTAGTCGTTATGATGTGCTGAAAAGNAAACTAGATCGNGTTAAGNGAAAAGTCTCTGGTTTGCCANAGNTGAGAGAANAGCTTTTAAAAATAAAAGATGAANTAGATATTTCAAGAAAGTACCTCCCGCAGGAAGTTGAGTTCGATACTCTCTTGGGNAAAATTGGGAAATTAGAGAATCAGTTTATTGTTCCTGTAAAGCTATTNAAGCCNGGTGTAGCNAAACANCCTCAGCCNGAGATTTCNTATAAAGAATTGGAGGTNGATATGCATCTCAAAGGTGANTTTAATAAGTCAGTCAGTTTTTTGGATGCATTNGTNCATATGGANTTCTTGAGTAACGTAAGAGATATAAGTATGAGTAAATCNCANGATCAAGCTGCAAANNNNTNGCCTGCAGGTGAGGTCGGTATCGACACTAGATTNAAATTAGTTTTATTTATGAGCTTNTAGGAAGATCAGGAATATGATTTNTCGNNCTATAAAAATATCGTTTTTCCTTTTACTAGTTATAGCTCATGTTTCTTATGGGCAAGAGGAAGATCTTGATGATAANCCAATAGAATCTGAAGTTGANGTTATCGAAATTGAAGACTTAGATGGCGANGANGANAATGATGANGAGAATGTCACGGGTAGTGACATTACAAGTAAGATNAAAATACAAGATATNATTGANGCNAGGAATGANTATCGNTATGCTGCCTTTGGCAGGCCCGATCCTTTTGTGCAGCCGATATTTACACTAGGTAATTTNCAGGANGTNACTGCCGGTGATTCTGAAGTGCCGATGATTAGTTCACTGCAGAAGTATAATTTAGGTCAACTTAAGGTTGTTGGAATATGGCAGCTTTCATCGGGGCCTTTTCGTGCAATGGTNATGACTCCNAATCAGCAAGGTATCATCATAAGAAAAGATGATCCAATCGCTTTGGGCAAGGTGCTGAAAATTGATAACAAACATGTTGTGACCCGNCAATATAAGATAAGAGATGATGGCTCTAGAGAGTTTGCGGATATTACNTTGCTTCTGCGTAAAGANTACNCNACCGATGTAAAGGCNGGCGANAAAAANTAGATNGCAAATATACCTGANTGATAATTAGGGAAGCAGAAATTTCGNCGGAGATAGATTCTAGTATTGAATAATTCGAAGGATGATTTATGAAGAAAATCGCAATAGTTTTGATGTTTTTCAGNGGATTATTTTTGCTNTCNTGTACNACAACTCCTCAAGATGAAGGCNCAGATACNGAAGATCAGGAGGAATTNGATAACGCCGATCAAAATCAGAATAATGANATAGAAGANGATGATNTTGATGAAAATCAAGNTGATGATCTGGNAAATGANNATGAAGATGGTTTAGAAGATGAAGATGGTTTAGAAGATGAAGATGGTTTAGAAGATGAAGATGGTTTAGAAGANGAAGATGGTTTAGAAAATGAGAATGGTGATGATTTAGAGCAGCAAAATACTAATGGAATAAATATTCAGAACCTAAATAATCCAGCGGGTCAAGAGGTCTCTAATAGTTTAAATCAGAATAACGATGATAACCTTAGTAATAATATGAATTCCGATAATAATCAAAGTCAACTAATGGAAGAAGGCGCAGGAAATCAGGAAGTATCACTGGGGCAAAATGATTCATTGTCGAACGGTACTGATGAACAGTTTAATCAGGGAAATGTGAATAATACTGCTGGATCTAACTCTGCCGATGAAAGGAATTCTGAATTATCGGTTGATATTGAAACATCCTCAAATGAAGAGGTGCCCGAGGTTTTGCCTGTTAGCGATTTGTTGAGATGGATCGGATATGATCATCGAGAAAATGAAGGCGTAGTTCGAGTAGAAGTGATGACTGATGGTGATCCGGCATATCAAGTTTTTCAGGAGAAGAATAGGGCTGATCAGCCAGAATTGGTTATTCGTCTTTTGGCTGTTCGCTTAAGGAAAAAAGTTTCGAGAGATATTGATGCTTCTGAATTTAGGTCTCCTGTAGCATATATAAGAATGAGAGAAGATCCATTTAACAATCATGTAGATGTAGTTTTTACCTTGCGGGATGAGGTTCGTCCTAAATTATTTGCGCAGTCAGGAAAATTTCTAATAACTTTTCCCATACCCGAACGATATAAGGGTAATCAGCCAATAGCGAGCAAAAGTGATGCTACAGCAAAAATTATTGCTAACGCAAATTTAATGCCATTGTTGGAGGAAGGCTCTAAGGCTTTTGTTGCTTTAGATTCTATGGATCCAGGAAAAGGATCATTTGAAAATCTACCGAATGATTCAGGTGTTGGGATTGAAAATGTGATGCAGGGTAATGGCCAAATTGGGGAAGTTAATGACGAGGGAATGCCGGGAGACTTCAATAATATAAGTAATATGAATCAATCTAACCAATCGGGTAGTCCTGGTAATTTAGCTAAGAATATCCAAACAGGTAAATTAGAAGGTCAAGATAGTAATACTTTTGATAATGAAGATATTGATTCACTGAATCAGGGCTATAATCCAGAGCAGTCTCAGATGAATAATATGCAGGAGAATCAGCAAGAGAGCCAGCAGGAAGGAAATCAGCAAGAGAACCAGCAGGAAGGAAATCAGCAAGAGAACCAGCAGGAAGGAAATCAGCAAGAGAACCAACAGGAAGGAAATCAGCAAGAGAACCAGCAAGAGAACCAGCAAGAGAACCAGCAAGAGAACCAGCAAGAGAACCAGCAAGAGAACGAGCAGGTAAATTATAAGAAAAAAGATTCACTGGGACCTCAAAGAAACCGAGGTATGTCTTTATGTCAGTCGTCTCCCCTAAAGATAAAAAGTATTTTAAAGGATGCTAATCTAGTTCTATTACAGTCCTATGGTATTGGCAGTGTAGCCCAGGAAGGTAACTTTGATGGCTTCCAAGCAGACGAAGGAAATAATCTAAATATTTCTAATATGAACATACCCGATAGTGGGAATGTTCCAATGAATATGAATGAGAGCCTTGACGAAGTAGGTGACCTTTTTGGCAAAGAAGATGAAGCTGGAAAGCAGAAAGTCTATACAGGTAGGCCGCTTTCATTGGAGTTTTTCGAGGCACCTCTGAACTTAGTGTTACTTACTTTTCAAGAAGAAAGCGGTACAAATTTTGTTTATCCTAATGAAGTGGGCTCTAGGAAAATTACAATTTCACTGAATGATGTACCTTGGGATGAGGCTCTTAAGGGTATATTAGAAACTAATGGTCTATCAATGGTAATGGTAGGAGATAATATAGCCCGTATAGATACTATTGAAAATATGAACAAATATCTCGCTAAGTTGTCGGAAGCCAGGATCAAAAAAAGCTTGTTAGCTACTACAAAAATCTTAGTGATGAGACTGTCCCATGCTAAAGCTGCCGATGCAGTTAAACAATTGATAGCATTAGTCGAGGCAGATACTAAAAAGGATCCTCGGATTAAGGTGACCGCTGATGAGAGAACTAATTCTGTAATAGCCGAGGGTCCAGAGCTAGTGTTATCAAAGATGAAAAATATTATTGATAGGCTTGATCTGGAAACTCCCCAAGTATACATAGCTACACGTATTGTTGAAGTAAATAGAGATAATACCGATTTCTTTGGTGTTTCATGGCAGAATAGTCTTAACTTCGATCCCACTCGTGGTTTGGGTTTTGGTAGTTTAAACTTCCCTAATTCGCTAAGTTCCAATTTTGCTGTAGATACAGGGGTTATAGGAAAACCTGGTCAGATGACACTCCGGCTCGGTAGTTTGAATAAGTTCTTTGATATTGATTTATTTTTAGGAATGGAGGAATCCCGAGGCACTGTTAATATCCTTCAGTCCCAGCGTATTTTGGTATTGGACAGAGAAACAGCTTCGGTGTTAGCAGGAACTTCTCAATTCTTTAGAACTGGCGGGGCAGTCGTTGCAGGAGGCGAAGATGGCGGCGGTGATGCAGGAGGATTAGAAGAGGTCAAAATTAATTTGTCTTTAGGGGTTACTCCCCAAATATCTGCTGATGGTAATGTCCAGATGGATTTAGAAATTGTTAGTGACTCGGTTGCTCCTTCAGCCGAGGTTGCTGGGAAAAATACGCGAGAATTGAAGACGAAAATGGCCAGATATAGTGGTGATACAGCTGTTATAGGCGGTGTATATAATACCTCTAAAGTAACTACAGTAACAGGTATTCCTTATCTGTCTCGCATTCCGATTTTGGGAGCTCTATTTCGATCTAGAACCATGAGCGAGCGGCAGTTGGAATTGATGATCATGGTAACTCCAACAGTCGCAGAAAGAAAAACGAGAGGTGGAGATGACGGTATGGCGGCCAATAGCGATATGAATGAAAATGATTCTGAGTTTAATGGTTCAGTAGAACAGCGAGGCAATAACGTAATAGGGCTCAATAATAATCAAGAAAATACCGAAGAAGAAGGTCCTTTCAATGGTGGATCTGAAAATGATGAGTCAGATGAAGATGTTCAGAATGACTCAATTGGTGGCGAAGCCTTGAATCAATCTAGCCAAGAAAGTGGGAATAATCAGCCGAGTCAAGTTGAAGAAGAGAATCAGCAAGGCCTGGAAAATGAAGAAACCATTCAAAATCAGCAGGTTGAAGAAAACCAGCAGAACGAGCAGAATCAGGAAAATCAGCAGAATCAGGAAAATCAGCAGAATCAGCAGAATCAGCAGAATCAGCAGAATCAGCAGAATCAG
>PBRN01000020.1 GCA_002725955.1 Pseudobdellovibrionaceae bacterium | reverse complement strand
CAGATAAAGATTCAAAAGATCTATTATTTGGCATTGCACATCGGGTGGACTTTGTCGCACTATCTTTTGTTCAAGACCCAAGTGATATTCATCAAATAAAAGGAATGATTAAAGCTCTTGGATCCGATGTTCCAGTAGTAGCTAAAATAGAAAAACTACCTGCTATTGACGCCATCAATGAAATAGCAATAGCTGCAGATGCACTTATGGTCGCTCGTGGCGATCTTGGGGTCGAAGCTAATGTCGAGAGAGTACCCAATTTCCAAAAAACTATTATTAAGACGGCTGCAAGGTATTCAAAGCCGGTCATCATCGCCACCCAAATGCTCGAATCCATGATAGAAAATCCCCGCGCTACTCTTGCTGAAGTTGCAGATGTTGCTAATGGCGTTCTTGATGGCGCCGACTGCCTCATGTTATCCGGTGAGGTAGCAAGCGGTAAATATCCTGTGCGATGCGTGGAAAGAATGGCCTCCATTATAAGCGAAGTAGAAGCCTGGACATTTAGCAACAAGCCTAGATTCTCAACAGTCAGAGATGATCTCAATGAGGGCACATGGGAGGAACATGAGGCTATAGCCAGGTCAGCGTGTGAAGCTGCTGACTCGATTAAAGCGAAAGCAATAGTATGTTTAACACTAACCGGCTCTATTGCAAAATCAATCGCTAAATGGCGACCAAACACGACCATCATTGCAATTAGCCCTCGACAAGACGTTATACAGCGGCTGGTGATGGCATGGGGAGTATATGGAATACCCAACCCTTCCTTCTACAATAACGACGTATTACTTCAGGGTTTACCTAAATTACTAGCAGAGCTAGATATCCTGAACTCGGGGGATATGATAGTCATCACTGCTGGGATCCCAATTAATCAAATGAAGTCTACCAATATGATTAAAATCAACAGGATACCTTAATACCATTCCAGAAACCTGATCTCGCCCTAACTTTTTACTACGATAAAGCATTGCGTCTGCAGCCTTTAATAAATCTCTAGGCTGCCCCTCAAACCCTGGCTCAACCCAGGAGGCACCGATACTCGAAGTCACACGAACAGTATAACCATCAATCTTATATACGAACTCTCTAATTGCATTCCTGATTTCTTCAGCTCTCGCCATAATTTCCTGAGGGCTTTGACCAGAACAAACTAAAACGTACTCATCACCACCATATCGAGCAGGAACTCCATCTCGGCCCATCAAATCGTTTAAGATATGACCAACCTTCTGAATAACAAAACTACCTACTAAATGATTGGAAAGATCGTTTATTTGCTTAAAGTTGTCTAAATCTATCATAATCATGCCAAGACCAAAATCTCCCAACTTACATCGACTACAAAGTCGACTATATTCCAAGTTAAAAGACCTCATATTATGAAGACTCGTTAATTCATCAGTCATACTCAAAACTGACAATCGATGATTGGCTTGTCTCAGTTCATCTGTCATAGCCTTCATACGCAATACTGCATTGACTCTGGCAAGTATTTCTCTCTCATTTGCCTGAATGGGGATATAGTCATCAGCTCCCATTTCAAGACATTCAACCGGCAACTTGGAATCAATCTTATTTCTATCACCAATAAAAATAAAACCTATATGCCTAGTACTATCGGAATGTCTAACCTTATGGCACAGCTTGGCCCCTTTTAAAAGTCCCCCACTGAGGCTTGAGATAACTATATCAGGATGGATAGTATCAAATATATCAAAAGCACCTGCAAAAGATTGAGCTTCAAAAACCTCATACGAAAAGTGATTAGATAACAAAATTTCTGGAGATCCTGCCTCTGAAATATTAGAGGGTGATTGAAGGCATTGTTTCCAACGATTACGTACATGTAAGCTGGACTCAACGATCAGAATCTTCATAACTCTTTCTTTATATAACTTGACCATAGTACCTCTATGAGATGGGCAAAAATTGCCGCTTTCCGAGTTCGAGTCATCGGAAATCTCCAAAATAATCTTGAAGGGCAACAGCAGCATAACCAATAAGTAATTAGATTTAATGGGTTTTTTGCTTTTCTAATATGTCGGCAATTTATTCTCTATATGCCCCCCCCATAATAAATGGGATAATTTAAATAGGATTCCTATATAAACCAGAGACTCGCTAATGCGACTAATATCAAAACATCCAAAGATTAAGTGGGTTATGTTTTTGTACATAGCACCAGTTTGTCTACTGGCTCCATTTATTATCATGGGATACTGGCTACACTCAGAAGACATGCTAAACCTGACAGAAGATAAAATTGAATCCATCTTATCTTACACCCCTGAAGACAACACCATCGTTTTTGACAATAAAGGTGAAAAAATAGGAGAATTTTTTAGTCAATACAGAATATGGATTCCATATGAATCAATACCCAGAGCAATGATAGAATCAGTTATTGCTATTGAAGACCAAAACTTCTTTTCTCACCCAGGAATTGACCTTAAAGCAATATTGCGGGCTAGCCTCGCATGGGTCAAAAATCAGAAAATCAAACAAGGTGGAAGTACAATAACACAGCAATTAGTAAGGCACTTTCTTCTATCCAGAAATAAAACGATGAAGCGAAAAATAAAAGAAGCAATCCTTTCACTATATCTCGAAACAAAAATATCAAAGAAAAAAATCCTAGAGTTATATCTGAATACTATGTTTTTAGGACATGGATCCTATGGTATTGGAGCAGCAGCAGAAAGGTACTTTGGAAGNAANATACAANAATTAAAGCCNAATGAGATGGCTCTTATAGCAGGNCTATTTCAATCACCTAGCGCATATAATCCATANCGNNATCCGAAAAAGGCNAANAAAAGNCAAAAACAAATTATCATAGCACTATTACATCAAAAGAAAATATCAAAAAAAATGGCAAAAAANCTNTATAAGTCNCCTCTCAGATATGAAGAATACACCTCATTAAATCAAAGNACTGCACCATACTTCATAGACTATATAAGAGANGAAACCCAAAAAAAACTTAANGGATCTATAAAGGGTCAAGGATTAAGAATCTATACAACACTCGATAGTCGTCTGCAAAAAATTGCAGAAAAATCTATCNTCAAAAATGAAGAAAAAATCTCAAAAGCAGAAAAAAACCTGATCAACTCNACAAAGAAAAAAACTCGAAANCCACTCGAAGTAGCACAACTTGTTACCACGGCAGAAACTGGTGAGATCGTCGCCATGATTGGTGGACGAAACTATCAAGTATCACANTTCAACAGGGCNGCAAACTCCCAAAGAGCTGTTGGCTCAGCATTTAAACCTATCGTATATTCTTTGGCTTTAAATAGAGANAGAAAATGGTCTGATGTCATGTATATCACTCCGATAGCNGTCGATGATTTTAAACCCCGAAACTATGGTTCNCACTATCTTTCGGAAACAACAATCATGCAAGCATTATACATGTCCATTAANACAACCGCAGTAGAATTGGGNAAACAACTTGGNATTGAATCTGTCATTGAGCACAGTNCNATGCTNGGTAATAGATCTAACATAAANAAAGAAGCCGGNATATACCTTGGNTCAGCAGAAATGAACCTACTCGACTTAGCNAGAACTTATGGAACTTTNGCTAATAANGGAGTTAGAACCGAACTTATTGCCATTCGAAAAATTACCGACCGCAATGGAAAAATACTATATGAATCTCCTGANATTNAAANTAGGCAAGAAACAGTCATGTCCCAAGAAGCCAACTGGCTTATNACCCACGGACTCCAATCTGTTTTAAGNTATGGCACAGCGATAAGCTATAAAAATCTTGCNGATTGGTCTGCNGGTAAAACAGGAACAACNAATGAATCAAAAGACAACTGGTTCTGTGGCTATTCAGATAAACTAGTGAGTATTGTTTGGGTNGGNACAGATCAATCTCTTGGCCTCAATGGAAANGCAACNGGAACTTCCTTAGCTCTGCCTATCTGGGGAGATTTTATGAAGGAAGCAAGAAAAATCTATCCNGGGAAAAATTTTTCTCCNGCTACAGGAACNGAAATGGCCAAGATACATCCTAAATATGGTTTTATACATAAGCATGGTATTCCAATGTATTTTTTNAAAGGCCAGGCACCTAANAAAATCAATTCGGATCTAGAGCTCATAAGCCGCTCAGGATCCTTCCGAAAAATTTTCGAATAATGAAAAGNTATAATTATGTTCTTATTAATCTATAAAATATTATTCATAAGCCAGTTAGCTTGGGGTATANCTGATGAATACCCNTGTGACCCCAAGCACAAATCCTTAATCGAAAAATATATTAANTTNTANGACAAAATTCCAAAATGGAAAAAANTCAAGAAAAAAAATATACGAAGATATTTAAGAACAGGCTCAAAAAACTGCGTCTATTCTAAAAAAAGGTANGTTGANAAATTTCTTTTTGAGCAGAAGAGTCGNATTGGGGTTATACTCCCTCTGACNGGAAAAAACTCTCAATTAGGCAGAACCGTACTAGATGGTATGTATAAAGCAATAACAGCTCANGGGTTTGANCCGAAAAACTATATCTTCATCAAGGATACANAAAGCGACCCATCAAAAGCAGAANCNCTNCTAGCAGAACTAGTGTTTAATCATGAAGTGGATATNATTATTGGCGGGCTAGAAAAAAATAGTGCAAAAAAGTTAGCATCATGGAGCCAGAAGCTAAAGCTNACAACAATTCTTCTATCTCCATCGANTTGGGTTAAGAAAAGTAATACAANTTTTCATATTTTTCCAGATTCAAAATTGATGGGNCAATCATTAGCCAANTATTCTGTATATAAAAATTATCGACGGATAGCTATACTAGAGCCACAAAAACAAAAACCNAGTCAAATATTNAATTCTTTTCGCANGGAAGCTCTGCAAGCGGGAATCAAAATTTATCAACCNATGNCATACGTCAGGGGAAANTTTGATTCGATCAATAATGTGGTTAAAAANATTTTTAAGTTGANTAAAGAAAATCGTCGAAAAGAATTTCAAGCACTCTATAATGAAGCTAAANATCTAGCTAAAACAAAAAATGAGCCTTTCATTCCAAGATCAGTGGTNCTGCCNCCTNTCATTGAATACGACGCCATCTTGATCGCTGATAACTTTCGTATGACCAAACACATCTTAAAAATATTTAAGTTTCATGGCGTTCATAAANTTCCACTNATAGGTATACCCCAATGGCGTTCNAAAGAATTACTAAAAGAAAATGAACCCATTCTGGANGGNGCAGTATTCGCNGACTTTATTGGGAGTTATAGCAACCTACCTNAGCCGATAAAGCCNGGAAGCGGGTTTCTTTTAAAAGCNAAACAAGTAGAAGATCTAGATTATCGAATTTTAGGTTACCGNGCAGCAACNCTTAGNATGAAAACTATNACCACAAANGGTTCNCGNAAATCTCTATCCAATNGNCTTCTTTCTCANAANAATTATAAACAGGCATGGCTNCCANCCGGCAGATCTTTCAATTCGAANCGNATCGCTCGGTTCAAAACATGGTTGCTAGAAGTTAATGGCAAAAANNTTGCTCTGTATTCAAATCAACTATGATTNTNCAAAGCNNNCTATCATNGNAGTAAACCGTCCAGTTTCAAGAAACCGGACGTCCGAGGTAACAACAGCTTCTTTTGGTTATGGTAAGTAAACNAGACTAAACNTCGATATTTCTAAGCTCATGCATAGCAAAACGAGCGAGATAGACTAATAACTCATTTTCAGCCGGTATATTGCCAGAATATAAAAATTCGTTGNCCATATTAGACCGAGATNGNCTTCGATCATTAAGTAAATCAGCCACTCGTCTGGCAATAGCTTCACCNGAATCAACCAATTGAATCCCCGGCATTAAACTGCTCATCTCTTCTCTAAGAAGTGGAAAATGAGTACAGCCCAGAACAACAGTATCTGCGCCGGAATCAATAACAGGCTGCACNATAGCCTTCAATTCTGCCATATCAGGGTTACGCCCCCTAATCTTGCCTTCCGCAATATCNACCAAACGATTCGAACTCAAGAAATTTACCTGACAATCACCAGCATATTCGTCAACCAAAGCCTTAGTATAATTCCTTTCAATCGTACCTTTTGTNGCGAGNAGGGTCACATTACGATTCTCAGAAAACTGGGTGGCCGGCTTGATNGCTGGCACCACCCCGATAAAGGGTATGTTAAATTCTGACCTTAATTTTGGTAAAACTAAAGTACTGGCTGTATTGCANGCGATAANAGCAATAGAAAAGCTGCTATTTTTCANCANNGNATTCATAACCCGGCTCACCCGGTCCATAAGTTCTTCTTCNGTTTTTAATCCATATGGATAAAACCCAAGATCAGCCACATANGTTATATTCAGNCCCGGAAGCNTAGCGACAATACTATCACANACTGACAGCCCACCGACCCCTGAGTCCAATACTAAAACTGAATCGATNATATNCTTNTTTAAGCCAAATTGACTCATTTTTCCATTCATCTTATACTGGGCTAAAAAACATCGATGTTATAACATCNGCATCGATTGCGGCANACAATACAGATAAAACAAGGAAAAAGCTATTTTGATAAATCAACAGGGAGAATCGGTTCAACTAANTAAACAGTTCAAAAGAACCCGCTTCGCNCCCAGTCCAACTGGCTATCTGCATATTGGACATATATTATCCGCAATATTCGTCTGGACCATAGCAAGATATACCAAAGCTGAAGTACTNCTTCGTATTGAGGACCANGATTTAAGTAGGGCACGGANNGAGTATGAAAAAGCNATCCCAGAAGACCTCAAGTGGCTAGGNTTTANCCCTGATATCANNGAGTCANCCCANAACCCCTACTATAAGCAAAGCCTNCGNNNCGAAAGGTACGAGCAANTTCTAAATAAAATAANAACTNAGCATTCTGTATACAGCTGTGATTGCTCTAGAAAAAAAATAATCGAAAAAATGCAGGNTAGAAAGCCNGGGCAAGAACTTCGTTATGANGGNCACTGTCGTGAAAANCAGCTCNCNAACAAACANGGNATCAGGCTGCAGATTGATAACCGCACCCTTGAATTTAATGATTTGTTTCTCGGAATACAAAANCAAACCCCCGCCAAGCAATGCGGNGATATTCTACTAAAAGATCGAGACGGTCAGTGGTCCTATCAATTTGCAGTCGCAGTCGATGATTGGGATCANGACTGCGACTTAATNATANGAGGACAAGATTTAACCGAATCCACNGGGAGACAAATACTACTCAGTCAGGTCATCGGACGCCCCAACCCACCCACTTTTCTGCANCATCCGCTGATANATGATNANAANGGGGTAAAATTNAGTAAACGAGATATGG
This sequence comes from Pseudobdellovibrionaceae bacterium, assembly GCA_002725955.1. Lineage (GTDB taxonomy): Bacteria > Bdellovibrionota_B > Oligoflexia > Oligoflexales > Oligoflexaceae. The sequence goes on along the minus strand of PBRN01000020.1, from coordinate 5,906 downwards.
CGAGCTCTGTTAGAGACNTAAAAAATAAAGGTTATACATCTGAGGAAGTCATCGGNCAGGCTCTATATCTAGGAAANATCATTTCAAGCCAANGACCAGTCAAAATCACTGATTTANCGGAGATAATTATCAAAAATGAGCGAATTTGAATTTATTGAANAAGTGACAAGAGACTGNNTATCACACNCCGAGGTTATTCTTGGNCCAGGAGATGACACTGCTATTCTCCGCCCTCAAGCAGNCCAATTAACNACGGTCGANATGCTGATGGATCAAGTTCACTTCGACCTAGCCAANACTAAACCNTTTCGGATTGGAAGAAAATGNTTGGCCGTCAATCTAAGTGATATCGCTGCCATGGGNGGNAAACCAACAGCTGCCGTCGTTGCNCTTGGCCTTCCCAAAGAAATNCCATCCCTTGGTATCGAGCTATATAAGGGAATCCACCAATTGGCAAAGGAATTTGAGGTGGCCATNGTCGGTGGAGATACCAATATTTGGAATGGACCTCTAACGGTAAGCATAACGGCTTTCGGAGAACCACANNCAAAAGGCCCTACCCTAAGAAGCGGCGCTCGAGCTGGTGATCACATTTGGGTAANNGGAAANTTAGGNGACAGCTTGAAAGGNCATCACCTTGACTTCACNCCCNGAATAAGAGAAGCCNAAAAATTACTAGACTTGGTCAANGTGCATAGCATGATCGACCTAAGTGACGGCTTATCATCTGATTTACGCCANATCTGTNTCGCCAGTAAGTGTGGCGCTCTCATTGAACAGAAGAAACTACCATTNCGCTCATCTGGCNGCGATAGATTNCATAAAGCTTTAAATGANGGGGAAGATTTCGAGCTATGTTTTACATTGTCAACCGNTGAAAGTACAAAGCTTCATGCCGCTAAGTNTAGTGAATTCACTGAAATAGGCAGGATCATNGATGANCCTCATATTTANCTAGAAGACTCCGACGGCCAGAGATCGCTCATGGAAAAAGGAGGATGGCAGCACCAATTCCAACAAGACATCACTTGATTTACCAACCATTTTGACAGATAAAGACAGTATCTGAACGAAAGCCACCATATAGCATTAATAAAGGGCCTTAGGTTATGACCTACAGCAATCCATACGATGCGGAAGAATATCTAAGGCTGACCAAGAGAACCTGGACCCTGCAATTATATAAAGAATTCTCAGCTATATGTTTCCATTACCGACTCAAGCTGGATAAACCCGTCATTAAAATCGCAGTCCTAACTAGNCGCTGGGGNAGCTGGGANCCACTAACCAGAACAATTACAATCGCCCANAAACTCATNGAAACATGCTCCTGGGACAGTACGATAGAAATCTTAAAACATGAAATAGCCCACATGATCGTGAATGAAATTTTTCACGAACCAGATCACACCCATGGAGNGCACTTTCATCGNGCCTGCGAAATACTAGGNATTTCGAGCTGGGCATCAGCATCAGAGTCAGATCTAATGTCCAACCGAGAACCTGGACNAAGCTTTCGGACCCTCAGCNCTGATGATGAAAAACTCTTAAAAAGAGTCGAAAAATTGCTGGCCNTAGCCTCATCTTCGAATGAACANGAAGCTNTACTAGCAATGCAAAGGGTTCGTGAACTTTATGCAAAATACAACATNAAGAGGCTTCANGAACAACAAGGATTTCAGNCTAACGAATATAATATCGTCATCGTCAACCATAAGAAAAAAATCGTGCCNCAGCACCAGTCAATGATTGCATCTATNCTCACCCGACANTTTTTTGTAGAAGTGGTTTTTTCATCTCTATACGATCAACACAANNATTGTGATCACAAAACCCTCGAAATCCTGGGGACAAACCAGAACGTCAAAATGGCTGAATATGTNTANTATTTTCTATGGAATAACTTAGAGTCNCACTGGCTCAGCTTCCAGAAAAAAACAGGNAANCCGGGNAAAGCCAAAAAATCATACTTTTTGGGTNTATTNGCAGGNTTTGATGAAAAACTAGCAAAAANGTCTGAGCACACAACCCCGGCGGGGACCACCTGGGCATTAACATTGAATCAAAATAGATCNCTNATTAATGCAGGTGACAAGCATCTTGCCAAGTGGCTTAGTCAAAGGCATCCTAGACTTGAAAATCGAAAGTGGAACTCTTCNATGACTGATACCGGTTCATACATTGAGGGGCANAAAGACGGTCAAAAGTTAACTCTCAGCAGAGGAATTACNAACAAATCACCNGACAAAACCAAAAGAATAGGCCCACCCAANGCNTAATCTAGNTTAAATTTAAAATAAGGGAGAACATCAGTGCAAATGACACAGGAATTTGACAAATATTATTACTATCAAGAATCTGTCCAATCTCCGACTGAAGACGCCGCCTTCTTGGANCAAGCCTACTGGGACTCACGACAAAAAAAGCCAGTTGTAATGAGAGAAGATTTTTGNGCTGCGTTCGCTCTTTGCTGTGCATGGGTNCAAAGAGANCCCAGCTACAAGGCCTTAGGAATAGACCTNGACAATGAGCCCCTAAAATANGGACGGGAANACTACCTCACTAANTTAAGNGATACCGAAAAAAGGCGACTGGAATTAATCCAAGGCGACGTCCTAAANCCTGAACTGCCAAGGGCAGATATTATCTCAGCCATGAACTTCTCTTATTTTGGATTCAAAACNCGCCCACAGTTACTGAATTATTTTCAATCCTGTCAAAAAGCTCTAAATGATGANGGTATTCTTATTNTNGATTGCTTTGGTGGACAAGGCACCATGGAACCCAACGAACATGAAACTGAGCATGAAAATTTCTCATATTACTGGGACCAGGATACCTACAACCCACTTACGAACGAAGCTCTTTTTTATATCCATTTCAAGAGAAAAGGAGAGCCAAAGAGAGAAAGAGTTTTTCAGTACGATTGGCGCCTATGGTCATTAGCAGAACTAGCCGATCTACTCTGTGAAGCTGGCTTCAAAAACTCTCATGTATACTGGGAAGGAACAGATGAAGACGGCGATGGTAATGGCATATTTACCCGAACCAACGAAGGCGAGGAATGCGAGTCTTGGGTCGCCTACATAGTCGCTGAAAAGTAATTCAAATTCACAGATACTAAAAAAGGCAGAACCATTTTTTCGGTTCTGCCTTTTTGTTCTCGATCATTCCGACTTAAAAACTAAAATCTAGAACACTGGTTTATAAACGCCGCTAAAGTTCGTTTTATTGCATTTACCGACTATCCAATGTTCCCGTCCAAAGTCTTACTTAGTTTTTTTATGAGCATGAGGAGCTGGTTTAGCCGCTTCAATATCCAACAACTCTACTTCAAATACGAGAGTTGCCCCTGGATCGATCTTTGGCGGAGAACCCCGATCTCCATAGGCAATATCACTTGGGCACCACAGCTTAATCTTGCCGCCCTTCTTAACTTTCTGCATACCCTCAGTCCAGCATTTAATAACCTGATTCAAACCAAAAGATATCGGTTCGCCACGCTCTACTGAACTATCAAAGACGGTTCCGTCAGTGAGAGTACCGTGGTAATGAACTTTAACACGATCTGTAGCGGTCGGGTTCTTGCCCTTACCTTCTTTAACTATTTTATATAGAAGACCAGACGGTGTCTTTTTCACACCTTTTTCACCTGCCGCCTTATCTAAAAATGCTTTGCCAGCTTTCTTAGTGTCAACTGCAACCTTCAATTGTCTTTTTTGCACCCAGTCACGAACCTTCGGACCGTATACCTTCAGCTCTACTTTTTCCTTTTGTTTTGAAATCATGTCTTCGATTCCCAAAAGGACAAATTGCGCCTCTTTTTTAGTCAACTTGAAACCGCCAAGGTTTCTCCCTGAGAGCTGACCTAGAGCATACAAAGTTTTTTCATCTTCCGACTTTGGTTTGACTGCTCCAAAAGCAATCTGACTAGACAAACTCATTAATAACAGCAACTTTAGCTTCATACTTTTGTTCCTCAAAATCCTTAACACGATTAGGAGCATCCATCTGCAGAAAGCCCCAAAAAAGAAAGTTTACTTTATTACCGCCAGTAAAAAATAGAAAGGGTACATCTAAATTAATTATAAAATTATAATGCTTAGTTTTATGATGAATAAGGTGTCGCTATTAAAGCTCTGGGACGAAAACGAAAGAAAAGAAAATGGCGGGAGAGACGGGACTTGAACCCGCGGCCTCCGGCGTGACAGGCCGGCGTTATAACCAACTTAACTACTCCCCCGTGAGAGTGGTAAGGAATATATGGATGAGATTCACGACTGTCAAACTTTATTTTACTTTTTTTCTCCAAATCTAATCATCACTACTGAACAATTGCGACCTATCTACTATTTCTGATACCTAATTCTTAAACTTTTTTGGAGAACCAAAATGAGTAAAGCACGCCAGTTCTGTTATGAAGTGCAAGTCAGGTTTCGAGATATCGACGGTATGGGACATATTAACAATGCTGTTTATCATACCTACCTAGAATACTGTCGGATTCAATCTTTGGAGCAAATGGAATTAAGTCAAATTTATAGTCATAATCGGGCTGTTCCAATCATCTTGGCAAGAACAGAAATAGACTATGTAAAACCGGGGTTTCTCTCAGATAAAATCCAGGTGGAAGGTCGAATCACGCATGTTTCCAATAAATCGTTTCACCAAGAATACGAAGTTTTTTCACAAACTCATACTTTGGCTAAGGCTAAAGCGGTACTAGTATGGATAGACGAGACAAATCACACCAGCATAGTCATTCCGGATGAGCCAAGAGCTATTCTAAATGAAAATCTTGCATCGAGCTAAAAATTGATCACTTAGTCTACCAAATCAGCAAGAAGGTCAGCAAGTGGATGCTTTGGCGCCATTATTACACAACCAAATTGGCATATAAAGCTTATTGTCGGCAGTTTGACTACTAATTTTCGACAAAATTTCGACGAGCATTGCAAAATTTCTCTACCATTTCCGTTTCAGTAAAGATAAAACCTGCCGTGGTATAATTTTGACATTGAGAGCAGTTGATAGCTGTGATTAAATGCCAAAATGGTGTGGTCATCTGAATATATTTAAATCAACCGTCCTTCGGAACTAAAAGTATGAAACTCAAATTTTTAATAACAGCGATAACCCTCTTTTTATCCGCATCTTTGATGGGAGCAACTGTCCATAGTGCTGAAGAACTTTTTCAACTATGCAGCACCTGTCATGGCATGAAAGGAGAAGGCAATAAGCGCATAGCTGCACCTGCAATAGCAGGTATGCCTGAATGGTACGTCAAGCGTCAACTAACAAACTTTCAAAAAGGCGGGAGAGGGACCCACGCAGATGATCGCCCAGGAATGAGAATGAGGCCAATGGCCAAGACTTTGTTCTGGAGTGGTGACAAAGCAATAGACACTATTTCCAAATATGTCAGCAAACTAAAACATCCGGAACTTAAAGAATCCGTCAATGGTAGTCCATTAAGAGGACGAAAAGCATTCGCTGCATGTCAAGCATGCCACGGTGAAAAAGCTCGGGGTAATCAAGCCTTAAACGCTCCAAACCTAACTGTGACAAATGACTGGTATTTATTAACTCAGCTCATGAACTTTAAAAATGGAGTTCGTGGGGGCAATCCAATGATTGATCCTACTGGCGCTTCCATGGCTCCCATGGCAGCTGGCTTAAGTGAACAAGCCATGAAAGATATCGTTGCCTATATTCAAACCTTAAGATAAACAAATTTCTCAATATAAGGATATCTCTCTGATATGAGCGAGAAACCTAAAAAAGATAACCCAGATCTGTATGCAAAAAAGGTGTTTTATATTACGTTGGTAACATTTGTTGCCTATGCTGCGGCAGTCTACTTCTACGTTTTATAATCTATAACCCTCAACAAGGCTGTCTATTTG
>PBRN01000124.1 GCA_002725955.1 Pseudobdellovibrionaceae bacterium | reverse complement strand
TTTTCATCCTACTTCTCCCATACATGATGGTGCCGTTATTGTTCAGCAAGGGCGTATAGCTGCAGCAGGTTGTTTTTTACCACTTACAAGAGATAATAATGTAGATTCGAACTTTGGTACAAGGCATCGAGCTGCAATTGGTATCAGTCAGGAATCAGACTCTCTTGTAGTGGTTGTATCGGAAGAGAATGCCGCTATTTCTTTGATTGCCGATGGCCATGTATCTAGAGACCTAGATCCTAAAGAGTTAAGAAAGGCCTTAAGAAACTTCATGAGCAGCGAAGCTGATGAACCGGCTGTCACGAAGCAAAAATCTAATCCGATGATTGAAAGGATGAAAATATTTAAGCCACGAGGTTTTCGATGAAGTCGGGTGGGGTCGTAAAAAAAATTTTTAATAACTTTGGTTGGAAATTTGCCTCTTTGATTCTGGCTATAGTTATTTGGGGCATTATTCAGGGTGATCAGACTATGGAGGTAGAAAGTGAGCTAGCTCTTCAAATTGTGACACCTAAAGGTAAAATGGTACGCGGTGAAAGAGTGCGTACAAAGGCTGTTACTCTCAGAGGGCAAAGGGTGCTGATGTTAGAAGCTCCTTCCGTTATCGAAGGTACTGTTGTGGTTCCTGAAGGTAAATTTGGCCGCTATCGGACCAGAATTAGTGCTCAGAATATAAAAGGTCTTAATCCTAGAATTCATGTTACTATTCATGAACCTTTTTTAAATTTATATATAGGTAACCGGGCGACTCGCAGATTTCCGGTAAAAGAAGTTTTGCAAGGTACGCCAGCAGATGGATATTTTATTAAGAAAGTCACCGTAAATCCTAAGTATGTTTCAGTCACAGGGATTAGATCGGACCTTTTAAAAATTAAACAGATCGTAACTGAGCCTATTGAGCTTGATAGCATAAAAGAGACACAGTCTTTTGATGTGCCACTTTTGCCTCCACCTATAGACGGAGCTGAGTTGTCCATAAGTAGTGCATCTGTGAGTTTGCAGGTGGCCCAGAGAACTGATAATAGGAGATATGGATCGATACCTATCGAAATAGAAGGGTCCGATTATTTTGCTACTGTTAGGCCAAAATATACTGCAATCGTGATTCAGGGGACTAAAGGTATTCTGGACTTCGTCAATAGAATCGATCTGAAGGCTTTTGTTGATGCCCGTAATTTGCGTCCAGGTCGTTATGAGCAGGAAATAAAGGTGAAAATACCGCCAGATACCGTTCTTATCGAAACCACCCCAGAAAAAGTTACGGTCCATATTCACAAAAGAAAAAAGTCCAGGTAGTTTCTTNGNGNNCCNATGCTTCAGGCATACTCTTGGGCGNCAAANTGGCATAAATTTGTTGGAGATTGGCAATGGCCAGACTGTTTGGAACAGATGGAATTCGTGGTGAAGTAAATAAGTATCCGATGCGNCCGGAACTGGTATTAAAGCTTGGTCAGGCAATTGGGATTCATTTTAAAAAGGAATACCCTCANCCCCGTATTTTAATTGGNAAGGANACCAGACGAAGTGGCTATATGCTTGAACAGGCATTAAGTGCTGGTATTTGTAGTGTTGGGGTCAATGTTGGTTTTNTGGGTCCTGTACCGACTCCGGGTATCGCNTATTTGACAAGAGGTATGCGGGCTTGTGCCGGTATTGTGATTTCNGCCTCACATAATGCTTTTCAAGATAATGGTATNAAGATNTTTGGTGCCGATGGTTATAANTTNCCNGANCTATTAGAAGATAAGCTTGAGGCAATGATTCATGAGGATCTGAGTAGTGCTGATACTCCNACTGGGATGGGTATTGGAACAGCAAAGCGNATTGATGATGCTGTGGGTCAGTATTCNGTGTTTTTAAAGGANCGNTTTCCTAAGCACTTGAGTCTTGAGGGNGTTCGTATTGTTTTGGACTGTGCTCATGGNGCAGCCTATAAGGTTGCTCCAAAGGTTTTCGAAGAGNTGGGGGCGGAACTTTTTCTTTTAGGTGTTAACCCTAATGGTCAAAATATTAATCATGACTCAGGNGCATTACACCCTAAGGCANTATGCGATGCTGTGCATAGATATAAAGCTGATATTGGGCTAGCTTTAGATGGTGATGCTGATAGGCTTATTGTTGCTGATGATAAGGCTAATATTGTTGATGGCGATCAGATTATGGCCATCTGCGGNAAATATATGAAGGACCATGGTACCCTCGAAAAAAATACTGTGGTGGCNACTGTTATGAGTAATATGGGTCTTGATATTGCGATGAATAACATNGGCATTGATATTAAGCGCACTAAGGTCGGTGACCGTTATGTTGTTGATGAGATGAAAAAAGGNGGNTACAGCCTTGGTGGTGAACAGTCGGGGCATCTAATTTTTCGCAGTGTTGCAACAACTGGAGACGGTATATTNGCTGCGCTNAAGCTGGTTGAAATTATTTTGGAAACGGGTAAGCCNGTTTCGGAGTTGCGCCGCTGTATGGAAGTCTTTCCGCAGGTNTTAAGAAACGTAAGTGTGAAAGAGAAGATTCCTTTAGAGCAACTNGAAGATTTAAAAAAGCACATTACAAAATGNGAAGCNTCTTTAGGAANCAAAGGTCGCATATTATTCCGTTATTCAGGTACNGAGAANCTTGCTCGNATTATGATAGAAGGTGAAAATATAGATCAAATTGAGAAAATGGCAGCAGANTTAGCGACAACAACTAGTACAAANATTGCTGCTGTAGGGNAGGAGNTCGTTAGATGATTCGTCTTGGTGTAAANATTGATCATGTAGCAACTGTGAGGAATGCNCGTGGAGAGNCNTATCCAAGTCCGGTGCAGGCNGCNGCGATAGCTGAGCTTGGTGGGGCNGATAATATAACTTGTCANCTNAGGGAAGATCGNCGCCATATTAAAGATCGGGATGTTTTTCTTTTNAAAGAAACTATTAACATNCCACTNAATTTTGAAATGGCAGCTACAGATGAAATGATGGAAATTGCTCTCAAATTGAGGCCTCATAGTGTGACGTTAGTGCCGGAGAAGCGGCAGGAACTGACGACTGAGGGTGGGTTAGATGTAAAGTCTAATTATAANGANCTCTCTGANAAAATTTCAGCAATTNCGGAGGCAGGTATTCTNCCTGTTGTTTTTATCGCNCCTGATGAAGAAATAATTAGTGCCAGTGCTGAAGCNGGNGCGGGAGCTATTGANCTACATACGGGTGATTTTTGTCACAANTTAGAAAAAGAAGTCCGTACTTCCGAGCANATTAAGTTGTTAGANCCNTTTAAATTAGCTGCTNTTCANGCNCNCNATTTAGGGATGCAGGTTCATTTTGGTCATGGTCTGCANTATGGGAATGCTTATTGGCTNCAATCAGTGCCTTTTTGTGAAGAAGCAAATATAGGTCATTCGATNGTNGCGAGAGCGATTTTTGTTGGTTTAGAGCAAGCCGTNNGGGAGATGAAAGATTTNCTAAATGATNCAAANTTTTTNCCNGNTTTAAAGGGGCAGGAACTAANATCGTGAACTTATCTAACCAATTTATGCCGGACCATGAATGTGGNGAGNCAGGCCTGCAAGATTTAGCTTCATCTATTATCGATTGTTTGAATAAATCGTGTAACTGGGTNGTNTGGTTNGATGGGCCCATGGGGGCAGGAAAGACTACTTTAGTANGATACATATTGCGTGAACTGGGCTTGTCNGANGATGAGCCNGTGCTNTCTCCTACNTATACACTGATTAATGAATATGATGTCGATGGNTTATGGTATGCTCATATGGANNTATATCGAGCTGAAACGAATTTTAATTTTGATGAACTTGGTCTTGATTTTNGGAAGTACAAAGGTTTNTTTGTCGAATGGCCTGAAGCTCCNGGTGAGGATGAAACTATTTTGCCAACTCATAAGATAGCTATTNGCTATTCAGGAGATCATAGAAGNNGATATCAATTCTCTGATATAGTCAGNTAAATNCATTATTTTGATTANCTCGAATGATAATATCTTGATAGGCANAGAGTATTNTGAAGAATAATTTGTCAAATATCCCATTGGTGGTTTTAGCTGGAGGCAGATCTTCAAGAATGAAGACCTTAAAGGGNCTGCTATCCTTTGANAATAGACCTTGGCTTTATCATCAGTNTGAACANTATGGTTCAGTAGGTGGNCGTCAAATTCTNACNNTATTAGGGCATCAGGCTGGAGAATATTTCAAAGCTATTCCTTTNCTAGANGANTCNTTGGGTAGCTGGAAAGTACTNGGNAAAACACTTCTCTGCACCTTATTGAATCAGAANCCTGAAAANGGTNCTTTTAGTTCNCTGCTAACAGCTGCTGATTGGCTCACAACCCGCAGTTATCCNGGCTTNTTNCTTTTNCCAATAGATGTTCCATGTCCCGGGNAGGNTTTTTGGGAGNCNATGGTGGCNATGGTTCAGGAAAATCCTGANACNAAAGCTTTTATNCCAAGTTATCAGGGAAATGCTGGTCATCCTGTATATCTGAGTTCTGATTTTCTGAANGANCTNCTTGGNCTTTGTCCTGATGCAAATGATAGTCGNCTNGATTATCAGATCCGAANGCTTCCACATAATGAGGTTAGACGCTTTGAGGTNCANGATGCGAGGGTNGCTATGAACTTTAATACACCNGAACAGTGGATTTCGGCTNCTGTAGAATTAGGATCTANGAGGCNGTAGATCCTAATTTNTAANTCATTCAGGTAATAAAANACAGTCTTTTGGTAGGCGATTGCACCAAGGGGCTTTTTCTTTTTTGAAGAAAGCATTTANCCCNGCTTGTCCAAAATCACTGGCTCTGGCAATGGATATTGCGGCTGCNGTATAAGGNCCCTGTGAATATGAGTGATCAGATANATANCGNTGCAGTCGCTTGTAAGAANCTTGTGCTTCAGGGCTGGCNCCAAGTAATTGATTTACTTCTTCCGATATGACGTTATTCAAGTCTTTGCTGTTCGCTTGCTTTTGAATCAAACCATATTGGAATGCCTCTTCCATATTGAAAACCCTNCCACCAAGTACATTTCTTCTTAATTGGCCACATTCCATTTTCCGCGATAAGTAAGGCAATACTACCGCAGGNAANAGGCCGATGTTGACTTCGCTAAGACAGAATCTAGCTGTTTCTGTGGCTATGGCGAAGTCGCAACTTGCNACGATACCAACGCCACCGCCATAAGTAGCTCCCTTGACTACAGCTATNGTTGGTATNGANAGTTGNTGAATTGTTTCGTACATACCNGTTAGTTTATTCGATTCTTCNACATTCTCTTCGTANGATAACTGNGCTGATTCTTTCATCCAGTTTAGATCTGCNCCNGCCGAAAAGTGNTTCCCGCTTCCTTGAATCAGAAGCGCCCTTATGTCGGATCTTTGATCTANCTCATCAAGTTTTTCTTTGAGTGATATGAGTATATCGCCATTAAAAGCATTNGCAGAATCAGGACGATTGATAACTAAGCTGGCAACCCTATATTTAGATTTTTCACCATTAAAATTTTCGAGGTCGAAATATTGTAAGTATACTGGTTGTTGACTCATNCTAGCCTCTACATTGTTAATATGGTTTTAGTGCTATCCTCAAATGTCAAATTTAATACCNTGGGCTAACGGCAGACTTTTNCCNTAATTAATAGTATTCGTTTGNCGACGCATGTAAGCTTTCCANGCGTCAGAACCTGACTCGCGGCCACCACCTGTATCCTTTTCTCCTCCAAAGGCTCCGCCAATTTCGGCTCCTGAAGTTCCGATATTTACATTGGCGATTCCGCAATCAGATCCCCATGCTGCTAAAAATGCTTCCGCTTCCTGCAGGTTGTCCGTNAAGATTGAAGAGCTCAATCCCTGAGTGACTGANTTTTGTGTGGNGATNGCACTTTCAACTTCNTNATCNTATTTGAGTAAGTAAAGGATAGGGGCAAATGTTTCTTCTTGAATGATCTTCATCTTTTGATTGCCTTCGACAATGGCAGGCATNACATAGCANCCTGATTGCCATTGTTCTCCTTCGAGGACTTCCCCGCCATGNATGATGTTGCCCCCTTGCTCTGTCGCTGCTTTAAGNGCTTTTTGCATTTGAGTGACNGCATCGATGTCAATAAGCGGACCNACATGGTTAGACTCGTCGAGTGGTGAGCCGATGCGAAGACCTTTGTAGGCCTTGACNAGAGAGTCTTTGACTTTGTCATAAATAGAACTATGAATAATAAGGCGGCGGGTAGAGGTGCACCTTTGTCCAGCTGTNCCAACGGCCCCAAATACCATCGCGGGAATAGCCATCTTAAGGTTTGCTTCTGGNGTTAAGATAATGGCATTATTGCCCCCGAGNTCGAGGATTGATTTTCCTAACCTTGATCCNACCACTTCTCCTACCCTTTTTCCCATGCGGGTCGAGCCGGTTGCAGAAATGAGNGGGATNCGTCGGTCTGCGATCATTGGCTCTCCAANGNCATCGACGTCTCCAATAACNAAGCTGAAAACGCCTTCNGGTATATTTTTTTCTTTCAGCACTTCGCTCATGATATTAAAACAGGCTATCGCACATAGAGGNGTTTTNTCNGATGGCTTCCAGATAGANACATCGCCGCAGACCGCTGCAATCATGGAGTTCCATGACCAAACCGCTACNGGAAAATTAAAAGCAGAAATAATGCCGACTAGNCCGACCGGGTGCCANTGTTCATACATNCTATGGTGTGGCCGTTCTGAGTGCATGGTTTGACCGCATAGNTGTCGGGATAGTCCCACAGCAAAGTCNCAGATATCGATCATTTCCTGGACTTCGCCNANCCCCTCCTGAAGGGATTTACCCATTTCATAAGCGACTAGTTTGCCNAAGGGCTCTTTGTATTGTCTCAGNTTNTTGCCAATCAGGCGTACTACTTCTCCTCTGGCTGGAGCTGTTTGTTGTCGCCAGTATGTAAANCCTTTTTGTGCTGTTGCAATTACATTTNCATAGTCAGCTGTNGTTGCTTTGNAGGCTTTGCCGATAAGTTTGCCATCTACGGGAGAAAATGATTCGTAGTAACCATTNTCCTTGCTTCCAGACCACTGTGTTCCAGTCGAAATGGCACTGTTTGTTTGTTCTAGTTTAAGTTGTTCAAGAAAATTTATGTCTGTCATTATCTTTAAAGTCCCTGCAGTAGTTGGGTCCCAATACGAATACACTGGAAGATACCNTACCACAGGCTTGTTCATGATGGGAACCTGTGGTTGATTTTTAGAGTGAATTTTTCTCTTATATNCATCCATGCNGATATTTTGCTCGCAAATTGATAAATTNGTCTGTGATTAATTAATGGATTGGNNGGCAAATATATGGTTCATTGCGNAATGAAACATATGTGATCTTGCCATTGGGCATGATCTNGTGGTTTATGTTTTCAGGTCGTCTCCCGATGAAATATTTTGCATGTTAATANCGGGGCAATGGCGTAATGATTCACAATGAACTGGAAGTAAGATATGAGCTCAAATAAGCAAATACGAGTGCTGAAGTTTGGCGGTTCTTCTCTGGCTGATGCTGATGCAATTAGACAAGTAAGCAGAGTCATANAAAGGGAAGGCGATCGGCTTCTGGTCGTTGTGTCTGCTATCGGNGGNGTNACGGANTTGCTGATTGAGGCGGCGCAATCAGCTGCTAGCNAGGGNCGTAGTGCTGATTTGCATGGTGCTGTNGAGAAGTTTCGTGACATTCACGAAAAGATTGTCAAAGAGCTTGTGACTGACGCNAATGTNNGAACAGANCTGATGTCGATTATTGAANCTTACTCGGTCGAATTTTCTACCCTNTGTTTTAGNATTGCTACGCTCAAGGAGCTTACTTCGGCAGTGACAGCGAGAACGGTAGCGAGAGGNGAAAGGCTGATGGCNCAGATTTTGGCTCATGTGCTAAAANNTGAGTCAAAATCTGCTGACTGGGTTGATGCTACTGATTTAATATATTTAACTAGAGATCAAGTAGGTCTGTCTCCTAGTCTTGAGCTTAGTAGCGAAGCATGTAATGAAAAACTAAAGCCACTGTTTGATGAAGGTATCAATATCGTGGTTGTTCCTGGTTTTATTGGTTCTGGCCCCGATCTGCAGGTGAGAACATTAGGTAGAGGGGGCTCGGATTATACAGCCACTATTCTTGCCAATTGCACTAATGCGGAGTCTGTGACTTTATACAAAGAAGTAAATGGCTTAATGACGGCNGATCCAGCTTGGGTATCAGATGCTCGGGTTGTTCCTGANCTTCATTATCGCGAGGCAGCNGAACTTGCTTTTTATGGNACTAGACTTCTTCATCCGAGAACGATCATACCTTTAGTGGATAATGANATNCCNCTAGTTATTAAAAATACNTTNAATCCTGATGCCCCGGGAACGCGNATAGCNTCGGATGTATTGCCNGGTGCTTATCCAGTNAAGGCANTGACAGCTATTCGTAGTCAAACTCTTATCTCNGTNGAAGGTAAAGGTATGGCTGGAATACCTGGTATAGCAGGAAGNACCTTNAGNGCCCTTGCCCGAGAAGGTATTTCAGTATCGATGATTAGCCANGCATCGAGTGAATCAAGTATTTGCTTTGTTATCGCTGAGGANGATAGTNGNCAGGCTCAAGAAGTTTTAGCTTTGGAATTNCAGTATGAAATAGAGCGNAAAAGAGTTGATTCCATTAAAGTTGATGGAAATGTATCTGTTATTGCTTTGGTTGGNCTTGGTATGAGNGGAACTAAAGGTATTGCAGCAAGAGCTTTTAGTTGTCTGGCTAAGGAAAANTTCAATATTATGGCCATTGCTCAAGGNTCCTCTGAGTTAAATATCTCAATTGTTTTGGCTGATGATCATGTACCAAAATCTTTACAGGCCTTACANCGAGAATATAGGNTGCAGAAAATTAGAGCTTTACCACATCGNTTGGGTTCAGAGGTCAANATAGCTATTTTTGGTTTTGGCCAAATNGGCAGGACNTTAAGTCAGCAAATAGAGNCACAGTCCAGCTACTTTTGGGAAAAGATGAAGCTAAAGTGCCATATTGTTNGTTTGGCNGATAGTTCAGGTCTTTTGATAGAGGAAAAAGGTTTTACTCCTGAGGTAGTGGAAGACTTGACTGATCTGAAGAAACAAGGAGGAAAGNTAACCTCCGGTAAGGCNCTTTCAGTTTCCGATTTCGGGCAACACTTAAGTAAAAATTTATGGAATCGGGCTTTTCAAAATGGGATTTTTGTTGACCTNACTGCCGANGATACTGCCCCGCTTGTTCACGAAGCACTGCAGCAAGGTATGCATGTTGTTTTAGCCAATAAGAAGCCTTTGGCTATACCTTTAAATGAGTTTAAAGAGATGTTAGCTCTTGCTGATCATAAAGGATTGAGCCTNAGGTATGANGCCACCGTTGGAGCGGGTCTTCCTATTCTGGATACTATTGCAAAACTNGAGAGTGCAGGAGATNAGGTATTGAGAATTCTCGGGTGCTTGTCAGGTACNTTAGGTTANCTGATGACTGCNGTCGATGATGGNGAAAAATTTTCATCAGCAGTTCTGAAAGCNTGGAAACTTGGCTATACGGAGCCNGACCCAAGAGANGATCTTTCTGGTTTAGATGTTGCTAGGAAAGCTCTNATTTTAGCTAGGACCTTGGGNAAGGTTNTTGAATTGGGTGATATNGCATTGGANCCTTTGTTCCCTGAAGAATTAAGTGATGATGACCCCAAGNNTTTTTGTGAGAACCTTAAAAAATTAGATGATGTTTTTGCGCAGCGGATTGCGACTGCCAAGGCCAAGAAAAAGGTTTTGCGTTATGTTGCCCGGATTGAACAAGATCAGGTTAGCGTTGGGATTGAAGAAGTCGATGCAGACTCTCCTCTGGGTCGTTTGCGAGGGACAGATAACCAGGTTAGTATTCAGACTAGAATGTATGATGATAACCCTTTAATTGTTACTGGGCCCGGCGCAGGAGCTGATGTAACAGCAGCTGGCGTGTTAAATGATATTCTGGCCATCGCATCTATGACCGAGGGGCTTGGAGTATGACACCAATAAGAGTCTTTGTGCCTGCCAGTATTGGTAATGTGGGTCCAGGTTTTGATGTTTTAGGTTTGGCTGTAGACGGACTAGGTGATGAAATCGAGATCGAAAAATCTGGTTCTGATGTCGAAATCGTCGATATTACTGGTCGGGATGCAGCTGATATTCCTAGAGAGGCTGAAAAAAATACTGCTTCAATAGCAGCTGCAGCCTGGATGAGAAAAGCTGGTTATCGTGACGGTTTGAAAATAAAAATTCATCGTCGTCTTCCTGTGTCAGGTGGTTTAGGTGCCAGTGCCACATCGGCAGTTGGTGGTGCATTTGCTACAGCCGCTTTATATGGTCAGGAAAGCGATTTCCAGTCTATCATGGAGGCTGCACTTGCAGCCGAAGAGCAGGTGGCTGGCCGTCATCTTGATAATATAGCTCCATCTTTATTTGGGGGGTTAACCATTTCCTTTAGCACGGAGCCCGCAAAAGTTGTTCCAGTGCAAATGACGGGCAATTGGTGGTTAGTGACCGTAACCCCAGCTCTAAGAGTGAATACCAAGGATTCCCGTGAGGTGTTACCGGGTCAACTTAGTACTCAAAACTGGGTCAAACAAATGGCGCACACTTCTTCTCTCATTGTGGCCTTTCAGTCTGGTGATCAGGACACGATGCGGCTGGCTTTAGTGGATCCCTTCGCCGAAGTGTACCGATCTGCTCTTATACCTGGGTTTGCAAACGTAAAAAAATCAGCGATGTCTGCCGGAGCTTTAGGGTGTAGTATCAGTGGTGGAGGTCCCACTATATTTTCTATATGTGCTAATGAACAATCTGCCCACGAAGTTGGTGAAGCTATGAGAAGTGGATTCCAATGCGAAGCACAAGTTCATGTTGGTCAGGTTGCAAAAAAAGGGGCGATGATAATATGAGTCTTCCGAATGAATGGCTGGAATGTATTGAGTGTCATAAGCATTGGCCTCTAGGTGAGATTCGCTATTCATGCGACTGCTCCGGATTACTAGAAGTTCAGAGAGATTGGAATAAGGTAACAGTTGGACCTGATGAATTTGATAAGAGGCTTCTCAGTCGGGAAAGTATCGATATAAGTGGTGTCTGGCGTTTTCGGGAAGCTGTTCTGAATATTTCTACTGATCAATGTTTGTCTCACCCTGAAGGTCAGACTCGACTATACAAACGAACAGCTTTTGAGAATTTTGCCGGTATATCAAACCTATTTCTGAAACATGAGGGCGACAATCCGACTGGATCTTTTAAAGACAGAGGGATGACAGTTGCGGTATCTCAAGCCAAAGTACTGGGGCAAAAAAATATTGCATGCGCATCAACGGGCAACACATCTGCTTCTCTAGCTGCATATGGTGCACATGGGGGGATGAATACTATCGTTTTTTTACCTGCTGGCAAGGTTGCGGTGGGAAAAATAGCTCAGGCCATTGGCTATGGTGCGACTTGTTTGGCTGTGGATGGAGACTTTGATCAGGCTATGGCCTTAGTGCGTGAAGTTTCTGAAAGAGGGGTTTATATGGTTAATTCATTGAATCCTTTCAGGCTTGAAGGTCAGAAAACTATTATGTGGGAGATGTTACAAAATCTGGGGTGGCAAGCTCCCGATTGGGTGGTGGTTCCTGGGGGTAACCTCGGTAATACCAGTGCTTTTGGTAAAGCTCTTTTGGAAGCTAAGAGTGCAGGATGGATTTCTAAATTACCCAGGTTAGTGACTGTTCAGGCGGCTGGAGCCAATCCATTTTTCCAAAGTTATAAGGAAAAATTCCAACAGCAATTTGATGTTCAGGCCGAAACAGTGGCCACCGCCATTAGGATTGGTCGTCCGGTAAACTATACTAAGGCTTACAGGGTGATTGAGAATCTTAATGGTATTGTTGAAGATGTTTCGGACCAGGAAATTATGTCGGCTAAAAAAGTCATTGATAAAGCCGGGGTTGGTTGTGAGCCGGCAAGTGCATGTTCTTTAGCAGGGATTAAGAAGTTAAAAGATCAGGGCATTATCGGTGAATCTGATACGGTTGTCGGCATCTTAACTGGTCATATGTTGAAAGATCCCGAAGCGATTTTATCAGATCAATCATCCTTATCAGTTAAAAACATTGAAGCTTCGATGGATGCGGTGATGCCATATATAAAATAATTTTTGGGTTAGATCTTAACCTTCTAGCCTAAACTCTATCCAGTACACCATTGACGAAGCTGCCGGAATCTTTTGTCCCAAATTTCTTGGCAAGTTCGATGGCTTCATTGATAATGACCTTGCGTGGAGTACCATTGATCTCAATTTCACTGCATGCCATTCGCAGAACGCAACGATCGATTGAAGGCATGCGCATGACACTCCAATGTCTTGATACAGCTTCGATTTTCTTATCAGCCTCATCTTTCTGATTCAAACTGCGTTCAGCTAAAGCTTCTGTGAAACTGTATATACCAGCGGGGACTTTAAAGTTGTGTGCAAATTCACGAAAGCGGGCTTTCGAAAAATAATATAACTTTTCGCATTCGCACTGGTAGAGAAATTGCATTGCAAATTCTCTGGCTTGGCTATGTTTGTGCTTATGATTCAATGTTATCGCTCCAGTGATCAATTTTTTTCAGGGCAGAAGTCATTTCAAGCGCTGTTTGTGCAGCTTCAGAACCTTTGTTACCTAGTTTTAGGCCGGCTCGATTCAATGCTTGCTCCACAGTATTTGTAGTCAGGACACCAAAAACAACGGGGACACTAGTTTCAATGCTAATACTCATCAGTCCTGATGCTGCTTGACCAGCAACATAATCAAAGTGTGGTGTATCTCCTTTGATAACTGCACCTAAGCATATAATACCTTGCCATTTACCACTGCGTGCTGCTTTGGCTGCTGCTACAGGTAGTTCCCATGCTCCGGGAACCCATATTGTGTCTATGTTTTTAACGTCAGCCTGCTTTAATGTTTCTTCAGCCCCTCGCAGGAGGGAGCTCGTAACCATATCATTGAATCTTGCAGCTAATATTAGATATCCTCGGCTCATTTCAATCTCCTTAGTGCTGACTGTTTCTAATAATTTCAGTATCGATCACTTCCAGGCCGAACCCGGATAATCCCTTCATCGTTCTAGGAGAGGTCGTGTGAACCTTCATTTTCTTGACCCCTAGAGCGCGAATAATCTGAGCTCCAGTTCCATGCATACGAAGATCGACGGATGATTGAGATGGTAGGTTATATTCGCCTGCTATATCTAGAGCCATTGAGTCTATTTGATCTTTAAAGCTTAATTTTTCTGATCTAGAGAGATAAATGAAAACAGCTCTATCTGATTCAGATAGCTTTTTCATACCATAGTTCAGGTTATAGGTATTGCCGAATTCGCTGTCCGCAAATACGTCCAGTAAAGGGCGTTGCACTTGAACCCTAACGTCAACGACGTGGTCTTGAAATTGGCCGCCTTTAATAAAAGCAATATGTTCTGAATTATCTACTGTATTGTGGAATAGAATACTTTCGAAGGTGCCCCACTTTGTTTTAACCATTTTGCGGCTTATTTCTTCCACCATAGGTTCCTGTAACAGGCGATAGGTGATGAGGTCGGCGATAGCAACAATCGGTAAATCATGCTTTTCCGCAAANACTTCTAAGTCAGCCATGCGTGCCATTGTNCCNTCATCTTTCATGATCTCGCAGATCACTCCAGAGCCCGACANNTTAGCAAGTTTGGCCAAATCTACAGANCCTTCGGTGTGGCCGGCTCGTTCTAATACGCCGCCTTTTTTAGCTTTGAGAGGAAAAATNTGACCTGGGACAACTAAATCATCAGGTGTGGCCTTTGGGTCAATAGCAGCAACGATCGTCCGNGCTCTATCTGCGGCTGATATGCCAGTNGTGACCCCGGTGCGTGCTTCNATACTAACAGTAAAAGCCGTGCCTTGGTCGGGCAGGGTTTTGGTGGAATCACCCATCATTGGTAATTTCAGTTTATCAACGATTTTAGGCTCGAGGGTTAAGCAGATCAAACCTCTAGCTTCTTTCGCCATAAAATTTATATGTTCTGGTGTTACNTGATCAGCTGCGAGGACAAGGTCACCTTCGTTTTCCCGGTCTTCATCGTCCACCATGATAACCATTTTCCCTTTGGAAATAGCTTCGATGGCTTTAAGGGTTCTGGTAATAGCCTTTTCTTGGTCTATTGTTGACATATGTGGATCTCCTTAATGCTTGTTCGGCGTTTCTAGCAAAGGATTGTTAAAACTTCAATGAAAGGCCGTCTTGTTGACCGATGCAGCTGATTGTCAAAGAGCTGACTGCAAGNGACTTGCAGGGAAGCCAATCTATCACAGGCAAGTATACAATTCTATAAAATATCGATAAAAATATCTTGTTTTTTTATATCAATAATATTATTGGCATGTAGCTTTTAATTTGTGAGAGGTACTCCAGTGGATTCACGGATCCAGAAACTTACTGAAATCAGGAAGATTTTTTTTGACAGCCGCGGCCAAGGTACGAAAGATTATTGGGCTGATAGNGAGCTATTGCAGTCATATCATGAGACATTTGGAGCCAGGATNGGTTGGAAATGGGANGCTGTGCTTGATGAATTAGGGCGCAGGTATCAGGAAGTCTTTGCCAATGTTGAGGAAATACTGGATTGGGGCTGTGGCAGTGGTATTGCAACAGANCGCTTTCTCGATAAAANCCAGGGTCAGGCTAAGTCNGTGTATTTTCTTGANCGATCCCNCTTGGCTCGAAGCTACGCAGCGGCGCAAACCAAAGCTCGTTGGCCCCACCTATCGGTGGATGCAGGTGCTGCNGCNCCCCAACNTGACNCAAAAGGCAATGCGCCNGGTCAGCGTCTGGTTTTGATTAGTCATGTTATGACNGAAATAACAGAAACACAGNTGGAAGAACTTTTGACGCTTCTCGATANTGCTTCCTTTGTTATCTGGGTCGAGCCTGGAACTCCTTTTGCTGCTAAACGGCTTGGCGCTGTGCGTGAANGNTTTTTAGAACAGTGGCTACCTATGGCTCCATGCACCCATGACCGTAAGTGCCCNATGGTTACAGACTCNTTCGCTTCNGATTGGTGTCACTTTTTTGCTTCCCCCCCGAAGGAAGTATTTCAGANCTCTTCATGGCAGAAATTTTCTCGTNCATTAAATATAGACCTTCGCAGCNTACCTGTTAGCTTTTTAGTGATGAAAAAAAGAANCTCAGCTCTAGAGCNGATGGCTGTNGGNAANGCAAGGATGATAGGAAGGCCCAGNAAATATAAAGCCTTTTTAGACTTTCAGGAATGTGCATCCAATGGAGTAGAAGATGTGCGATTNAATAAACGAACTAATTCAGCTGANTTTAGGCGTNTGTCTAAAGGTNGTTTTTTNGAATTACGTGAAAAATAATTATTNCNGCTACGACTCTACTTGCCTTTAGCTTTATCCTTAGAGAAGATTNGTGTTTTGAACTTNAAAATNGGGAGGTTTGTATGGCTGCTGCTGAAAGCGAGGNNCCAATGGAAAAGCCNAATATTATTAGGCGTATGTATGATTGGGTTTTGCATTGGGCCGAGACNCCTTATGGGCTTCCTGTTCTCATGCTAATCTCCTTTCTGGAGAGNAGTATTTTCCCNATCCCNCCAGATGTGTTGTTGATTGCTTTNGTTTTGGGGGCTCCCACAAGATGGTTTCCGATCGCTTTGGCTTGTACCGTTGCTTCCGTGTTGGGTGGCATTGTCGGCTATGGCATTGGAGTNTANGCNTGGCAAACGGTTGGTATGTGGATTGTCGAAAACATTGCTCATGTNAAGTTAGTGATGGTGGATGGNCGTATGGATATTGCCCTNCCTGCATACTTGGTGAACAACTTTCGTGAAACTTTGGGGGGAGAGTTCTTATTTCAGGTTTATGATATNTGGAANGCCTGGATNGTNTTCATTTTTGGNTTAACNCCGTTNCCATANAAACTAGTNACGATTACCGCTGGGGTAGCTCGAGTGGATCTTGGTATCTTNGTNCTGACTTCCATAGGTGCNCGAGCTTTTAGGTTTTTTCTTGTTGCTGCGATTCTGCGTATGATAGGNAAGCCNGCCAAGGTCTTTATTGAAAAGCACTTTAACNTACTTACCATTGTTTTTGTNGTGTTNTTGATTGGTGGTTTTGCTGTACTAAAATTAGTNTTNTAGAATTAATCGCTCTNTTTGACGGAAAATGACTGCAATCTTTCGATGAATTTTGCAGTCATATCTGTCTCTATATTTAGTTTCCAGCCGGTCTTTAGGTTGCCAAAAGTAGTTTCAGATACGGTGGTTGGTATNAGCATTAANTCAATTAAACTATTGGTTTCAAAATCGNTNAGGGTATTNACAGTCAAGCTNACACCATCTAGGCATATTGATCCNTTTGGAATGATGTATTTGGCTGCGTCTCTAGGAACAGTTACTCCGACTAACCANCCATCAGAGTTTTTTTCTATNGANTCCAATGTNCCCATGGTTTCTACATGACCAGAAACCATGTGGCCACCNAGNCGGTCACCCAGACGAAGAGCGCGTTCCATATTCACGACCATGCCGATGTCTAGCTGTCCTAAGTTAGTTANTTCAATGCTTTCCTTACTTACCTCAAAACTNAGATTCTGTTGGTCTATGTCTGTTACTGTTAANCAACAGCCATTAATAGCGACGCTATCNCCATANTTAACATCGAATGGTTTTTTATCTACTNTAATAGTGACCGTAAGCATGCCCTCAGTATTTTTGAGTGCAAGTATAGATCCNTTGGTTTCAATAAGGCCNGTAAACATAATTAATTCTCAGCTGATGGTCTNTCATTTAGTGTTTTGAGTTCATTTACAAATTCTTCAGGATCTTTAAATTCTTTATANATCGAAGCGAAGCGTACATATGCGACATGATCAGTGTGCATGAGCTTATTCATTACTAGGTCACCAATTTTCTGGGATGTGACAACCCTTTCNCCATTACTGCGCAATTGAGATTCNATTGCAGCTACTAAGGCTTCTATTTGCTCATTGACGATTTGNCGTTTTCTGCAGGCTGTAGCAATGGCTTGTGTTATTTTCGATCGGCTAAAATCTTCGAANCGATTGTCTTTTTTCTTAACCTGAAGATTTAGCTCTTCTTCCTTTTCATAGGTCGTATATCGGTGNCCACAGCTGCTGCAGCTGCGTCTGCGNCTCACGCTTCGNCCTTCNTGAGAAATACGACTTTCCAGTACTTTAGTTTCAGAGCATTCACACCGGGGACATTTCACGTTAGTTAGCTCCAATCAGGATACATGGGAAATTTTTTGGCAAGGTTTTCGACCTCNTGTTTGATTTCGGNAAGCTTACCNTCATTTCCTATGTNTNCTTTTACNTTTTGAATCCAGCCTGCAATAGCTTTCATTTCTTCAGGNCCCATNCCTCTTGTTGTNACNGCNGGGGTACCGATTCTAANACCGCTNGTGACGAAAGGNCTTCTTTTNTCGTTTGGNACGGTATTTTTGTTTACGGTGATNTGGCATTTACCTAGGGCAATATCCATTTCTTTACCACTAATACTNGTNTCCGAAAGGTCCAGTAATACCAAGTGATTGTCTGTTCCACCAGACACNANCTTAAANCCAGCCTCAATAAGGGCTTCACCCAGTACCCGTGCATTTGTGATCACTTTTTCTTGATATTCTTTAAAGCTGGGGTTCATTGCTTCTTTGAAGCTCACAGCCTTGGCTGCAATGATGTGTTCCANCGGACCCCCTTGGGTTCCNGGAAANACNGCCTTGTTTATNTTCAGGTCTGGNTTGTTCCAGAGGATCAGNCCACCTCNTGGNCCACGNAGGGTTTTATGAGTNGTTGTNGTCACNACATCTGCAAAATCAATAGGGNTTTGGTGGACTCCAGCTGCNACCAAGCCAGCTATATGAGCCATGTCCACTAAGAGTTTNGCNTCTACTGCATCNGCGATTTCTCGAAACTTTTTAAAATCGATCGCNCGTGGNTAAGCNCTNGCGCCGGCAACAATCATTTGAGGTTTTATTTCCTTGGCCTGAGCTAAAAGTGCGTCGTAATCCAAGGTCTCAGTTTTNGGNTTTAATTGATAAAAGTGACTTTCGTAATTTATACCNGAGAAATTNACTTTAGANCCATGGGTTAAATGNCCTCCATGAGATAGATCCATNCCTAATATTTTGTCTCCGGGTTTGCATAAGGCNAGATAAACAGCTGCATTNGCTTGGGCGCCTGAGTGNGGTTGTACATTGGCAAATTTAGCATTGAAGAGTNCACACGCNCTTCTNATGGCAATNTCTTCAATTAANTCAACTTGTTCACANCCACCATAGTATCGCTTTGAAGGNAATCCTTCTGCNTACTTATTGGTTAATACGTTGCCNATGACGCTTACNACTGCCGGCGAAGCTATATTTTCTGATGCAATGAGCTCNAGTCCNTGCTCTTGCCTATGGAGTTCAGCTTCGATCAGATTATAAATTTCTTCATCCTGACNGCGTATGCTATTCCAAGGCTTTTCCATCACATTAGTCCTCTATGGTGTTTCAANTGAGTCAACTTTATCTAATCTTTTTTGATGTCGTGCTTCAAATTCAGTATTAAGCCAAATTGTTAAAAATGTTAGGGCTCGGTCATGATTAAGAACTCTTTCACCCAAGCAGATGATGTTAGAATTATTATGAGCCCTAGACATTTCAGCGGTGAATTCATCCCAGACCGAAGTTGCTCTCACNCCTTTAAATTTGTTTGCTGCAATGCACATNCCNATNCCNGTNCCNCAAACTGCGATNCCAGAAGGTATGGTTCCNTNAGANATTGCTGATGCTAANGGNCCNGCNTAGTCTGGNTAGTCAACAGANTNATCTTCGTTAACNCCNACCCCAAAGTCCNTGATCTGATAGNCATTGTCTTNNAATAGCTTCATGATCTTATCTTTTAAAATCCTACCTCCATGGTCAGAGGCTATTCCGATTTTTTTCAATTTTTTGTTCCTGGCAATTGCCCAGATCGATTTTCTAGNCAATTAAATAGATGAATAGGAAGTATCTTTAGGACTATATATCCTGCGTTTTTTTCACATAATTNACTGCGTCATCAACGGTCCTAATGTTTTCAGCTTCTTCATCTGGAATATCAATATCAAAAGACTCTTCCATTGCCATTACTAGCTCTACGATATCGAGAGAGTCGGCNCCTAAATCTTCGATAAATTTAGCCTTCCCAGAAACCGCNTCTTCTTCNACGCCTAGTTGATTGATCACAATTTGCTTGAGCCGTTCCTGAATCTCTTCTGACATGAATGTGCCTCCAATATGACGCATTTTAATCGTAATATGAATCTATAAGAAACAAAATAACATAGGTAATGCAAGCAAAATAGTCCCTCTTTNCATCCTTATTNGAATTAGGTGGCNCGTACAAAAAGGGCTTATTTTATAATGGTTATTTTTCTATTTGCTTTTGGGTTGGCACTTATGACTAAATGCTANAGTAATCTTTTCCGTATTGACGCAGTGTNGCATTGTTTCATACTGCCAGTTNAGGGACATTCATGTGTAAAACTTCATCTGATCATTCNTCAGNCNAACCTNTNTTAAGAAAGATTCTGCCAGAATCGANNCGTTTTGGCGCTGGTTCTNTGGTGGTTTGTTCNGACGTACANATTGCTCAACCANATGATGACCGNGCNGAACAGCTGATTCAGTTATTTGCCGAGTTGTCTGAATCCAAGCTGGAGTGNTTTGTGCTGCTTGGTGATATNTTTGATTTCTTTATGGGATCAAGTTCTTATTANTGTAAGAAATTTAAAGAAGTTGGGGATGCTTTATCANGATTAGCTGCTTCTGGTACCCGCGTTATTTATTTNGAAGGGAATCATGAATTTGACTTGTCTCATGCCAAATGGNCTGGTGTGGANTACATTGATTCNGGTAATTATGAGTTTTCTTTGAGNGATGGNACNAGTTTTATNATGGCGCATGGAGATTTGGTTTTTTCTTCCGAGACTTATTTNAAATTTCGNCGTTTTGTTAAATCGTGGTTTGTTAAGTTTGCTGTGCGGCAGTTACCNGGNAAATTAATGGATCATCTGATGNTGAAAACTTCCCATGCATCNCGGGCACAAGANCAGTATAGAACAGTTGATCATGATTCTTTACTCGATCGGTTTCAAGGTTGGTTGAACGNTAGCAGCTCTACNTATGGNGTTTTTGGTCATTTTCATACACCTTATGGAGAAAAANTCCCAAAGAGGTCTGGTATGCTTATCAGTATGCCNTGTTGGGATCAACCGAANGCNTTAGTCTTCGATAATGGCCAGTTTAGCAGGTTNATGAAAGTTCAAGGGGCGTGGACTAGTGAAGCTTTAGTGTCATANTTTGGGNTCGGTNAAAGAANCATAAAGCTTNGAACTTTAGAATCTCATNCCGGCGATGAATTTTAGTGTCANATGATTTGTAGTGAGGCTNGTAGTTGGTAATGTCATGGTNGAATAACCTAAGTCAAGNCCACCACCGAATTCCCATTGATTTCGACCTTTTCTAATGGTTGCGGTATTGCTCCACTCCAGNCCGAAAATGTTATTTATGANATCCTGCTGATTGGGGGTNCCCACTGAACTTAANGATAGCGGTGCAAACAGGATAAGNTTTAAGTTACTGACCCAGTCTATTTTNCCTAGGGCTTCAAGGTCTANCCCNCCTCTAGCTCCCAGTGANGGNCCTAAAGTTAATAGATTCATACCCCCNAAAACTTCATTTTCTACCCGGTAAGTTTTAATGTGNAGNTGNAAGCCAGCTCTAATAGCTTCTATATATTGGNTTTCGATGGGTGATGGAGCTTCTATGTAGCTTATGGTTTCTAGCCAAAGCCCAAAATAACTATTGCTGCGTCCGGTTTGACCAAGCATTAANCCTGCGCTGCCATCTGTGAACCAATTTTTGATTTTTGGTAATGATNCCTTAAATTCAAATTGATTGGCTAACCACATAGGNACTGCACTTGCAGCTGTTGTTGAGCCAGATAAGNTCCATAACTGGAGGCCTGGAATTATTTTNATGCTGGGAGTNANNTTTGAAATGCGTTTTAGCATGGGGCTAAGNTTGCGGCTTCCTGNAATATCGTNGTCATCTATANTCTCTTCTAAGNTCTCGTCTTCTTCATCAACNTCCATGATCGCTTCCGGTGGGGCTTCGGGCAATTTAGTGATGCGAGGNGTNGCAGGCTTTTGAGGGATNTCTCCAAATTNAGGTTTTACTCGTTCTATTTTTTTGCCGCTTTCAGTATACATNGGTGGNTCAATGATNGANCTTCCNGGTTTACTAANTTCGAAATCGGGNTCCTTAGGCTTTGCTTTGAANTTGAGTCNNCCAGCTAATTGTTCTACTTTAGCTCCATGACCNACTTTCAGNGCGCCCTCGAAGCTGACTTCTGTTAGTTGGGCAAGTGAAGTTGTTTTNCGAGCATCTATGACAATCGCACTTCCTAGTTTGCGATGTTTATAGGTAAGCCANGTTCCATTTGCAGGNTGAATTGAAGAGATGTAACTTTCTCTAAANTTGATNTTNTCTTTGGCGACGATACCTTGNTCNTGACCGCCAGATATAGTGATGTACCTACCTTGAATTGATGTAACATAGATATCACTGGGTAATCGGTTAATAAGACGCCATGTNAGGTTAGTGATTTTCTCGAGTAGCTGTTCTTCAGTCGCAGATCGGATCCATATCGTGCGCATGTGCTCNGATTCAATCAAGTAGCTTTCGAAGTCTTTACCTAAAATACGTGCNGTGAATACAACTATGTCATCTCTNATNATNNCAGANAGAGCNANGTAAGCTTCCAATTCATATTTTTTCTCAAGNTCTAAGCGNCCATCTGGCTTTGACCAAAGGTCTGCTACTATATTGTTNTCGATGCNGCGAAATCTTTTAGTATTATTAACAATAGTTGAAAAACTATTATCGATAGAGTTTTGGGCTTTTTTTAGTCCNAACCAGCTATCANTATCACCTAGCCATTGAGGAGGTATAATACCGACATTTTTGATAATTGGTACTTTACCTGGAGTTGCTACGGCTAATGCAAAGGTGCTNANAAAGCATCCTAGCAGGNCAGTTAATAATAGGTAATGTATTNTGTTTCTCATATGACGAGCTTTCATAAAAAAACTCCAGTCAAACTTTTTCCATATTATGATTACTACCATCAAANGAAATNCGTCTTTGTACATCTTCAATACGAGTTTGCAGATGAACAGGCCTCTTCCAAAGATGATGGAGATTTCTTAAGCACTCTAAGGTAAAATCGTGTTTTAGNTCAGANCCATTATGTACATGATGCAATAGCAGTTCACCNCGATTNTTATAGTTACCATCNTCGACTTTAATGATNGGTTGGCCGAAGTTAGTTANTTGATCCAGCAGNGANTTTTTCACCTCTCTAAAGTTACGNCTNGANATAACNTATTGATTGGTACGGCGATCATAGTCGTAAAGAAACATTTTATGTTCATGACAAAAGTCTTCATCGAGAAAGGTATCAATGAATGTAATGTCATTGTGAATTTTTCTAACTTCAAAAAGCTTTTCTTTACCTTTCATCGCTCCNGTNTCCCAAGCNGCTCTCTCCCTNGGGTCTTGACNGTTGACCCAGTCNATCCCAAATTGGCCCTTATCCCAGCGCTGTTTAATATATCTAAGGAGTTCAACNCCAAGTTTATAAGGATTTAACTGTCCTGGTGGGCTTGCNACAATTCCAGAGTATTGATCACANTACTCGATTATTTCTGCATCTTGAAGNGGAGCGATCTGTGTCATCATTAGGCTGTGCCAGTAGGTGGCCCAACCTTCATTTAAGATTTTTGTTTGCCCTTGAGGAGCAAAGTAATANGCTTCATCNCTGATTATGCCTANTATTCGCTTNTCCCANTGATTGAGAGGTGCNTGATCTAATAGAAATTTTAAAANATCCTTTTCNGGTTTTTCTGGAAAGGGCTTTGGTTCTANGGTTTCGGCATCTAGTTTTGCTTGTTGCTCGTCGATGAAATCTTTGGGGTTGATATATGAGTCCATATATTTTTTGGACTTAAGTTTTTTTACGGGAAGACTTCTATATAGCTCTTCGGAGCTTTCTGTCGNTTTCTGTTCATTAAAAGGTGCATAAAAATCGATGAGATTTTCNAGAGACAAGCAACTATCCACAAATTCTTCGACTTCATCCTGGCCAACGGCCTCGATATATCGCCTGACAATGGTTGCATGATTAGCCATTTGGTCTAACATCTTGCGATTAGTTTTNGAAAACCAGTAATTGTTTTTGAAAAAGTCGCAGTGACCNTATACATGAGCAATTACGGTTTTTTGAGAGNCAATGTTGTTAGCCCGCAAAAGGTATGCATAACATGGATCGTTGTTGATAACCATTTCGTAGATCACGGATAGNCCATAGGTATAACTTTTGGAAAGGCGTTCATANTCCATGCCAAAACGCCAGTGTGGATATCTTGTGGGAAACCCCCCATAAGCAGCAACTTCATTGAGCTGTTTGTAGTCGATCACCTCAAAGATCGTATCAAAAAAGTCGAGCCCCTGCTCTTTTGCTTTTTCTGCCAGCTCGTTGGNAATTTCACGGAGTTTTCGATTTAAGTTGGTATTCACGTACCCCATTAATCATTTTCCTTTCCCAAGAAATACCTTGAGCGTGTCCATGATCGCATCTCGATCTTTAATTTGGGCTGTGGTGACTTGTTCGTTATTTTCTCCAAAATGTTTATGTAGATCCCTTAGAAATTGTCCGGACCCATATCTTGATTCCACTTGNCCGTAACAGAAGATATTCGAGATGGGTAACAGNGTTGATTCTAATAGTTTCATACAGTCNGNGGTATCATTGCCTGACCAGTTATCACCATCNGAGAAATGAAATAGATANATGTTCCATTCTGAAGGGTTAAAATTTTCTTCNATTAATTTTATAGCTAATTTAAAAGCAGAACTAATCAGAGTACCGCCTGATTCTTTAGTTCGATAAAATGTGTCGGAGTCTACTTCTCGNGCTGTAGCGTCATGAATAATATAACGCCTTTCGAGNCCNGTATATTGTCCGGTAAGCCATGTGTCGAGCCAGAAACTAGTAAGTCGGACGATTTCTTTTTGTTCATCCCCCATGGATCCTGAAACATCCATCATGTAGATGATAACTGCATTTGCAACTGGCTTATTTTCTACCCGATAAGAACGATAACGTTTATCTTCTTTTATGGGTATNACTGTAGGNTTATTAGGGTCATANTCNCCAGTTGAAATNGATCTTTTTAAAGCTTCTACATAAGTTCTTTTAAAGTGCCGGAGAGATTCTGGNCCTTGTTTTAGGATNCCCGTATATTTATATTCTTTNTCTTCTATATTCTNCTTACCCTTGTTTTCGATATTGGGTAGTTCGAGCTCTTCTCCTAAAATTTCAGCCANTTCTTCGAGTGTAACGTCCACTTCTAACGAGTGATTGCCTTCTTGCTCACCAGCTTGGCCCTCACCGGGCTGTGGTTCTCCTTGCCCGATAGGGTCACCAACTTCACCTTGTCCTTGACCGACCCCACCTTTTTGATTGTCACCAAACTGAAATTTTGGGAGGTCGATCCTTGGTAAAGGNATTGAAACTTTCTTTTTGCCCTGGCGTCCAATCAGATCACCGCTAGATACAAANCGCCGGAGCTCTTTCTTTATCTTGCCCCTCACGATTTTTCGAAACCTATTTAGATCCGATTCCATCTTCATTGGCATGAGGGTAAACCCTTTTATTNTTATTTTTTNTTTGTTTTAACCACATCGCCNCGAGCAAATACACTGGCNACAAATCCTAGGGCNTCATTTGCACANATTTCGCAATANCCGTAGTTCTTGATTAACCTATTTTTCACTACATCGATTTTAGCTTGGGCTTCTTTGTCTACTACATTGGATACTAGACTTGTCAGCTTGATCGTGTCTTTTTGATCCTCGAATAATTTTAACTCTAAAGCTTTGTGAAGTCGCTCATTTGTTCTGAAATCAAATGGGCGACCTTCCAGGGCTAGTGCTCCGATATAGTTCATTATTTCCCTGCGGAAATCGTCTTTACGGCTTTCTGGTATATCGATCTTATCTTCAATCGATCTCATAAGGCGCTCATCCGGCTCTTCATCTTGACCGGTATAGGGGTTCTTGATTTTTTCTTTCTGCGTATATGCCTTGACGTTATCGATATAGTTACCACAAAGCTTATCTATGGCACTTTCATCAGCGGAGATAGCTCTTTGCACCTCATGCTTAACAATGTCCTCGTACTCGAGCTTAACTATAGATAGTAGTTCTCTATAGTTCTTCTTAGTCTCATCATCTTTAATTAGAGAGTGATTTTTTAGACCAGAGTCGAGTTCGTTTAGGACTATGAATGGATTGACACAGCCGTTTCCTTTGTCAACGACGATAGCATTTGAGATCTTGTCTTGAATATAGCGAGGACTGATGCCGTCCATTGCTTCGCGATTGGCTTCTTTTCTTAGTTCTTTGACATTATCTTCGGTAAAACCAGGAATTGATTTTCCATCATAAAGTTTCATTTTTTGCATTAATGTCAAATTAGCTTTCTTCGGCTCTTCCAGTCTCGTCATCACAGCCCACATCGCAGCCATTTCTATAGTATGAGGTGCTATACAAATGTGTGGAACACTTTCAGAGTTAAAGTCTCTCTTATAGATTGCCGTTTCC
>PBRN01000123.1 GCA_002725955.1 Pseudobdellovibrionaceae bacterium | reverse complement strand
CCTTTAGATTTGTTGCTGAGTCTTTAAATACAGATTTTAATTGTTCATTACAGATTCTCTGACAGAAATCGATTTCTGCAGTGACTCGATTGACATCTCTGATCAAAATTTCTTTATCTATGACAACCTGGGCTTTTTTCTGGAGTTGACTATACATATCTTCTGCCAAATGAGCTGTATCTGTGACTCCTTGATAGCCAAAAATACGGGCATTGCCTTTGATAGTGTGCATATTACGAAATAGGACACCTATGAGATCTTTAGTTAGCTTTTCATTCTTTGTAATCAAATCCATATTCTCAGTTAGCATGCGTGTGGAATTTTTAATAAATAGATCAAATTCCTGCATAGATGCAGCTAAAATACCATGAACAATGCCTAGGGCTTTTTCTTTTTCAGCAGATATAGTTTGTAAACGTCGCAGTTCGGTAATGTCTCTGACATTGACCAAGATTTTGTCTATTTCATTGAAATCATCATAAATAGGGTTCCATGCCAGTTCTAATGTACGATCTTCTCCCGCAATATTGCAGATGATTTCAGATGGCAGCACGCTATGGTTGATCATAAAAGTAATGTCATCTTCTCCAAGGCATGCCTCGATAATACTTCTTATTTTGTTACGATGGTCGACGCCCATTTGCACATTGGAGAATAAAAAGTTCATGACATCACTGCCAGCGATCTGATCGTTTTGAAAGATATCTCTGAGGTAACGAGAGTACTCGGAATGGATGGTCATTTTCCTAGTTATAGTAAAAATACCCTGATTCATATTTTGTAACATGGCATTGATATTTTTAGTTTTTGTTGCCAGCTTTGCCGTTCTTTCAGCAACAATATCTTCTAATTGCAAAGAATGCTTGTGTAGTGCGGTGATGTCTGTGCCTAAGAGTAGAAAGAGTTTTTCATCTGAAGGTAACTTTTTCTCATAAGTTCTGATGTTCCATAGAAAAGTTGAAGGAATACCATGATCTGGATCTACATGGTCTATCGCTAATTCGAATTCCCTATGGTTTGTTTCTGTTTCCTCCTCTAGCTTTGATATTTCATAGGCTAATAGGTGGCGATTACTTTTAGTGAATAGATCAATAAAGTTGAGATAAATTAGGTTTTCGACTTCATTGTTATATAACTGGCCTAAAGCGCTATTACCTTTAAAAATGGTCCCATCTTGCTTAATAATGACGACAATAACAGGTAACGCATTAAGGATATTCTCAATGTTAGATTTAGATGTCTCCAGCATCTTTACGATCTGGTCTGACATCCCGCGGATGAGTTGGAGATTAACGCTGTCGCTCATTTATTATCTCCGGCGTATCTAATGCTTTTTTTATCTAGCCTGTTACCCACAAAATTTCCTTGATGATGAAGTTATTGATTCTGATCTCTCAGTTGTTAAAAACTTACCTCATTTGAAGTTTTCTAATCGTTGGAGCGCATGATAATAATCCCCAAGAACCCCATCTGCTTCGCACTATATTTTTTTTCGTCCGCTGACACTGTTTTGGTAAAAGGTGAAATAATCATATTTTCAGTCAACTTTCCAAGCTGTTTAGTGTCTCGGTTGAAAGTGCCTAAGAAGCTCAATACTTGGATTCAACCTATACCTCCCTTATCGGCTTAAATTAGGATGAATCACAGTGAGTTTAATTTGGCTGTCACAAATATGAGGATGGTGATGATTACTTCCCTATACGGGCAGGTATGTTTGTGTCTAGAAATTGGTTGGAACCATTATGGTCGTATGGTCTATGATAAATAGCCTAGGGTTCATTCATCATAGATACCAATCTTAGGCCTTATTATATTATGGAAGCGTGCAGGGAATAGGTTGAGTTTCAGTGATAAAGCCTTGATTCACTAGCGGGTCATATACAAATGATGTTTCTGATTGAGGGTGTTGCAATCTAACCGCATTAATGCCTTTGGCTATGAGTTTAGCACTAACCCGAGACTGAGCAGCAGGCAGACCGGTAATATCCCAGTTAAATGCGGTGGTGTTGATCGTGATATTGGTTGCGCTAAAATTCTCTTGCATGACCGAACAGTAGCTATCCTGGAAGCTAAACCAGTCATCAATATTTTCCTGAGCGCTAATGCTATCATTGCTAAAGATATTTCTTATTGAGTTGGTGTCGAACTTGTCTTTTTGACGGTTGTCGGGCTTACCAAAAATCTCTACCCTAGCTCTGACCTCGGGGTATTGTTGCATGAATTTTTTAATCTGACCTTGGAAAAAATAAGAAATAGGCCATGCAGTAATTCTGCGATCAGGAAAACCTCCTGCAATAGCGAATGCTGCAGATGTTATGGGCTGGCGCTTCAATGTTTCGTCCTTTGATTGATACCAGCTGACTAATTCGAAAGGCAGTTCACCAGCAATACCTGCAGTTTCTGTCATCAATCCCGGTTCTCGCACGCTTAATGCAATGGCTGCTCGTGTATTCTGGGGCTCGATGAAAACATATCGATTTAAGAACGGGTTTTCAGACTTATCTGCTCGCCAGGCTTCGGCAGCCATGATTTTATCAATGGTTTCGGCTGAACAGAAATATAAGGCTTTCAGAGTCTTGTAGTCAGGAGCCTTATCCAGAGGTATCTCTTTTTTAGTCTCATATAATGCACTCATGGTGATTGTACAAAAACCATTCGCTAAAGGCATCTCAGCGATCTCAGCAATTAGGGGATGGGCATTTTGTTCTGCTCCTAATAAGTAGCGGGATTTCCATGCTCCGAATGGAAATTGATTTTGCAGAAATTCGTCTACCAACTGGTTAACAGCCTTGACTCTAATATCAAATATTTGATTTAACACTTCAGTATTGTTGTCCTCTAGTTTGCTATCGGGCACTGCCTCATAGGTTGGAAATCGAGTCAGATCCACTAGAGTCTTTAAATTATATGATTCAGCTGTTTTCTGCTGGATACTGTTTAGCAATGGCTGAATAGGAGTGGACAACAGTTCTTTGGTCATGGTTAGCGCTAAGCGGTTGGCCACAATAAAATCAACAATAATTTGGTCTGCTTGTACTCTTTGATTTTTCCACCAAGATGGTGTTTCATTCCCTAAGACTTTTCTGGCAAAATCTACAAGGAAATCAATGTTACTTAAACCTCCTAAGACTTCTCCCTCAACGGTTTCCAATATAACCTGTCGGTAGAAATTCATGAGTTCCAATGAATTGACATCGGCACTAATACCAATCAGTTTCAGTGCGTTCGCTACGTTTTTAGCTTCATCAATTGAAATAATTTCGGCGCCAGGGTTGGCAATGAGATTAGGATTTCTAAGTAAATTCATGAATACTGTAGTCGCTATCGATCCGCTGCTGCCGCCCGCCATGCAAGATAGTGACAGTCCAACAGATTTCCCTTTTTTGTATTCTGCTTCTGCTTCTTGTGCTGCCATGAAAACAGTTTCGGACAACCAACCCAAGGTAGAAGCCCAGTTGCCTCCATTACCCTGCGGCACATGACAACGGGCGATTATAAGGTCATAGTTGTCCTCACTGGCTGGAGATGAGCTATTATTAAATAAGCTGCTGGAACATGAAGTTAAAAAAATAAAAAGACTCAGGAGCATCAAGCGGTACATTGGTATAGCCTTTCTCTGTTTTGGATCTATGACTGCCGTCATTCGTTAATCTTTAAACTTCAGATAATCAGTAAACATGGGTGATCTTTGGTCGATCTCCCGATTAAAAATATGACTATGTATACCGGTTCTGAGGCTTGGCATAAAAATAGAAAATAACGCTCTTTCATTGCAACTTTAGTGCCACCACATCAGTAGGTAAAATATCATTTATTTTAGGCACTTGCGTTTTTCAAAACGTTGCTCAATCTGTCCAGGATTTAACTAATGAAAACGGTTTCAAACTTTGTGAGCTGTGTTCGATTGATTCATACTCGGCGTAAGATGTTGAGGCATCGGTTGGTGGGGGAATTCATGGAGGGGGTGAAGTTTTATCGGGCCTTTAGTCACTCAATTTAGATCATCCCATCCCAGTGGTTTTTGGTGAGAGTTAAAATCTGATAAATGTTAAAATCATGAAAAAAGGTTAAAATTTAGTAAAGCACATTAATTATTAATCTACTAGGTGGTGTCATTATGAGAATTTTGCTGCTCTGTCTGTTATTTTCTTTTACCGGCTTGGTTCACGGGAAAACTTTGGTCATAGGTGATTCTGTCTTTGCATTGAGCGGTGAGATAAAGAGAGAATTGGAAAGGCTCTCTGGTTTGGATATCGATAGCAATGCGACTTCAGGTTCTAAAATGCTTTCCTGGACTGGTTTCACTCCTCCGATTCCAACTCAATATGCTCGGGTTAATCGGTCTTATGACACTGTTGTGATGAATGGTGGTGGTAATGATGTCTTGATAGGGAATAGTAACCGTTGCGGGAGCCCTTTATCGGATTACTGTAAGGACTTATTGCTCCGGGTTAATCAAAGGGTCGTGACCTTGATGCAGGATATGGTCGATGATGGTGTCGAGCTGATTATATACATGGGCTATTATCATCTGCCACCACCCCGTAGCAGGCTGGATGAATCCACCGACTTTGGCACAGAGATTATGAAGGAAGCATGTGAGCGAGTCGAAGCCAACTGCATTGTTGTGAGCCCCTTAGATGCTTTTGAAGGACAGTCAGGTCTGGTCGGTGCTGACGGTGTCCACCCCACAACCAAAGGTTCTCGACTATTGGCGAAGCTGGTTTGGGAAAAGTGGAGCGAAGCGATTTTTGACTGATCCTCGAGAGTAACAAGGCATGGAAATCTGTGCCTTGTTATTGAACATAAGCGAGCAACATACTTTGTAACCATTGTCTGTTTTTGCCAGTGCTAGATTAAGCGATAGTTTGATTTTCTTGCCTAAAGCGGACTCTTACCTCAGTAACTATTGTCCTAACTATGGTCCTAACTATGGTCCTAACTATGGTCCTAACTATGGTCCAGCATTGAGCACGATCCGGTGTGTCAAATTTGTTGAGTGTTGGTATGGTTAACCTATCGTTATTGTTGCTTCTTCTTTATCATACATAACAAAGATGTTATGATTAGTTTTCCAGAAACAGTTCTTAGGAGATGTTTGAATGAGTCCGAAATTATCTTTGGATGCGCAGATAGGATCTTGGTTTGCAAAAAATCGGAAGTTTGATGAGGCTTTGAAAGATGAACATGGCCCAACTATTTGCTTGTCTCGTGAGTTTGGTTGTCGAGGTTCCACTTTGGCAGGTGAGCTATGTGAACGACTGACGGAACAAACCAAAAAAGAATGGCATGTTTTTGATAAGGACCTAATTCATCAGATCAGTGAAGAAAAAGGTATTTCTGAAAAGTTTTTGGCGAACCTAGGTGATTATTCCCGGATCGTCGACCGTTATTTAACTTTTCTGAAACATCGAGTCAGTCATGATGAAGCTTTTAAGTATTTGACACAATATATTATGAATATTGCTGTTCCAGGTTATGCAATCATTGTGGGTCGAGGTGCTTCTATTTTAACGAAAGATCTGGTCAACTCATATCGATTTCGCTTAGAAGCTCCTTTTGATTTCAGAGTTCAAAATATTCAAGAAACGCAGAGTTTAAGCAAAGACAAGGCAGAAGACTATGTGAAGGAAAATCAGGTTATTAGAGAAAAGTTTGTGGAATCCTATTTAGATACTTCCCTTAGTAATAGTGCCTCCTATCACGCCATTTTCAATGAGCAGGCATGTCCCCGGGGAACCATTGCTGACATGATCATTGATGTTGTGAAGGCTGGAGAGGAAAGGAGATTGAAGTAATTCGATTTCCTTTGTACGGCTAAATTATCACCTTACTAAGTAAGGCAGGAATTGATCTAGATAGATCTGACAAAGGCCTGATGAACATAAGATTGTTTTCATCAGGCCTTTTAAATGATACCAGATATACGACAAATTGCTGGATAAAATGGATAGTCAAACATCACAGCGCCTCGTTTTAAGGCAGGCGAAGTTCTTGGTTTGATGTAACAAGATTATTCGGCGATGATCTTAATGGTAGTATTGCTGAGGCTTCGGGGTACTACAGGCCATGGAGCCATTACATACCAGTTGTGGCAAGGATTTGGATCAACTGGTTAAAATGAGGTGTCCGATTGTCATGGTTTTTTGGCATTCATTCGGTGGCATAACTTAGCTCTGCAAGTGAGTATTAAAATCATGATGCATGAGCTTGATAACCATAAGTTTGGTTCATGACCTTGTTGCTTTATGTGATGAGAATCGATCGGATCGGATGGTTCAAACGTTATAATTACAGTAACTTGTCTTTTATTTTCAGCACAGGTAGTATCCTAGAAGATAAAGAAAGAAGAGAGGAATCCGGTATGCAAAAATTCATTGAGTACTTTGCCAAACAAAAAACCTTTGTTGATCTAGTGACAATCTTTGTCTTTGCCCTTGGTATCTATTCAATGGTTAATATCCAGCGGGAAGTCTTTCCCAATGTAGAGTTTGACCTGTTGTCTATTTCTACTGTTTATCAAGGAGCAGCTCCTGATGCAGTTGAAAAGCTTGTGACCAATAAATTGGAGCAGGATTTAAAGGAAGTCACCGGCATTAAAAAAATGACTTCTGTTTCTCAGGAAAGTCTCTCCGTTATTCTGCTGCAGGTGGATCCTGATCAGACCACGATAGAGGAAGCAAAAAGTGATGCTCAAGAAGTGGTAGATCGGTTCATTAAACCTGATGGTGCCGAAAATCCAAATGTAAAAACCATAGAGAGTAAGCTGACTCCCACTGTGGAATTATCCATCAGTGGTGAGGTCGATGAAAATATCCTGCGAGATACAGCAAAATTATTGGGTAAGCAGGTTGAGAAAGTTAAGCAGGTAGCCAAAATTGAATACCAGGGTAAAAGAGACTTGGAAATTCGGGTGGAAGCTGACTTAGAGAAACTTTCGGCTTATCGGTTGTCTTTGTCGGAGTTAGTGCGTGCTTTGAGTGCTCGGAATCAAAATATTCCTGGTGGCACTTTGGAGTCGGCCCAGTCTGGTAGAGCTACTGAGTATATATTAAGAACGATGGGAGAGTACGATAGTCTTAAAGAAATAGAGAATACCGTCGTCCGTTCCAACTCTGTTGGTCAAGTGATTCAAGTGAAAGATGTGGCCAAGGTTTCTCAGCAATTCGCTAAGGAGACGATTAAGTATCGTACCAATGGTAAACCAGCCATCACGCTTGTTGTCCTGAAAAAAGAAGGTGGAGATAGTATCAAAGCGATGGAAGGGATTCAGAAAACAGTTGATCTATTTCGGGCTAATTTGCCTCCATCGATTGAAGTCAGTGTCATTAATGACCTCAGTGTTTTTGTAAAGCGGAGGGTGTCTGTCCTTACCAATAACCTTGGCTGGGGATTGGTTCTGGTAGTGGTTATTTTGGCCATGATTCTGCCTTTTAGAGTTGGGGTGATAACCTCGATAGGTATCCCATTTGCTTTCCTTGGGGCCATCATCATTTTTTATTTCAACGATATCAGTATTAATCTGATCTCGATGATGGGTCTCATTATTGTGGTGGGTATGCTGGTTGATGATGCGGTGGTTGTCACCGAAAATGCCCAGCGGTTGCGGGAAGAAGGTTTGTCCCCAATGGAGGCAGCTATCAAAGGAACCAACCAGATTTGGGCTCCCGTGACTGTATCAGTCCTGACCACTGTGTTAGCCTTTGCGCCGATGATGTTTATGTCTGGAATTATGGGTAAATTCGTCAAGAACATTCCCATCGGTGTAATCTTGGCTTTAGCTGTATCTCTTTTGGAATGTTTTTTCATCTTGCCTCATCACCTGGGACACTGGATTAAAGATGATGGCAAAGTCTCCAATACAGGTGTTGTTGCCCGGTATTGGGATGGTTATATCGCGCCAGCCTATAAAAAACTGACCGGTCGACTGATGAACTTTAGGTATGTGGTAGTGCTTGTTGCATTTGTGGGACTGATATTAACCTTCATGTATGCCAGCAAAATGACCATCAAGTTGTTTCCTGCAGCTGGAGTCGAGAACTTTTTAATCAACCTTGAAACTGAGGAAGGAACATCCTTAACAGAGACTGCTATTGCTGCAGCGAAGGTTGAAAAANTTNTTATGGGNTTGCCGGATAGTGAACTNAAAGATTTNACTGCTAAGGTAGGTGAACAGCGTATTGGTGCCGCTGACCCTGCGGCCCGTAGAGGCACAGAATATGCCCAAATTAGGGTTTTCCTTCATCCGGAAGCAGATCGTGAACGGTCNGCCACGGAGATTATTGAGAAGGTAAAGGCTGAAATTGGAANCCCCGAAGGAGTTAAACAAGTTAAGTATACTCANGTTGCTGGCGGTCCCCCNGTTGGTAAGCCGGTTAACATNGGGGTGAGAGGNGCTGACTATGATGANATCCTGCCNATCGTNAATGATATTAAAGCNCGTTTAGGNAAAGTAGAAGGGGTGACNGATATTGCTTCATCCTATATTCCTGGCAAANGAGAANTGAACATCAAGTTAGATCATGTNAAAGCGGCTTCCGTTGGGTTAAATATCCAGAATGTTGGTATTGCAATCCGTTCNGCCTATGACGGTTTAATNGCTACATCGATTCAAAAAGTGGANGAAGAAATTAATATTCGGGTNCAGGTGGCTGAAAAAGCGAGAAAGGATAAGCAGAGTCTNGGTAANATTTTGATTCCAAATAATAATGGNCAGCTGATACCTCTGGAAAAAGTAGCAAAGATCACCGAAGACCGGGGAGTTGCTTTATTTCAACACGAGAATAACGAACGNCAGGTNATNGTCTTTGCCGAGATCGATAATAAGCTGAATAACTCNAATGCAGTGAATGCATTGATGGAGAAGAACACNCGGGATATTGTTGAGAATAATCCCAATATCACTCTATTTTTNGGTGGAGAAAATGAGGACACTAAGGAAAGTATTGATTCTTTGGGTAAGGCTGGGATGTTTNCTTTCTTTTCTATCCTGCTGGTGTTGATCCTTTTATTTAAAAGCTTTATCCAGGCAATGATTATCGGTTTTACGATCCCTATGGGAGTCGCTTCTGTTATTTTTGCCTTTGCTCTNCATAATCAACCAATTTCATTCTTGGGTGCCATNGGGATTGTGGCGCTATCAGGTGTTATTGTNAATAATGCCATCGTATTTATCGATTTCGTGAATAGAGAGAGGGCGGCNGGTAGCAGTCGGCGTGAGAGTATCATTTTTGCTGCAAGTCGCAGATTGAGGCCGATCGTGTTAACTACTATTACCACAGCGGCAGGTATTCTGCCGACAGCCTATGGGTTGGGAGGGAAGGATCCCTTTGTTGTGCCTTTGGCANTNGCTCTGGGGTGGGGAGTTCTGTTCGGATCGACTCTAACCGCTCTTATTTTACCTTCATTGATCGCCATTACAGATGATATAGTCCATATCTTTAAAAAGGATAAAGCGATAGAAAAAGCACCGGTACCAGCAGAGGCTAACTAACAGTTGGTANTAAGAACCNGGTTGGTTATAAAAAAGAGGGAGCATGATGANGTCATGCTCCCTCTTTTAGTNTTGGTTNTTTCATGCNACTTTATTTACTTAATGGCATCCATTTTTGCCGCNATATCGCTGATGATTTTAAACGTTGAGANGTCGGTATTGTAAACGCCGTACCAACCTTGGGGTTCATGCGCAGGATCTCCCAATAGATCATCACCTAATTGCCAAAAAGCNTCATCGTTAGTNCTCGGGCGGCCTTCCCCTGAGTAGGCCCAAAAGTTCGCNCCTGCTNCGGCGCGGCCTTGTTCTGCTGCTTCAANAACCTGATTGAACATGGTTGCCAAATACTGGTCTCGCCATTTAGTTGTGGATTTCGGATCCATGGATCTTTGATCTCTGGCAATCCCAAACTCTTCAAANACCATNGGTAAGCCTAANGTTTCAGATTCTTTCAGGTGTTTATTAAAGTAATCTTTGGCTTTNTCTAATGCTCCCGGGTATGACTGNTCTGGTTTTTTNGGTTCATACCAGCCGAAGTTTTCAATCCAGATATGCATCGTACCATAGTCGATGCCGCTGNTCTTGTGGTCTTCCAGATAGCGCACTCCTGCATATTCAGGGTTAGGGGTATCTCCTTCGGAACCGATGGTAACCAGATGATTAGCATCCAGAGATTTAATCAAAGTGACCGTATCTTTGATCCANTTNAGGTAGGCAGACCTTTGTTTCATGCCGCGGGGTTCGTTTGCCANTTCCCANGACATGATCACCGGATCATTTTTGTAAGGGAGGCCGGTTAAACTATTAGTNCGGTTGACTATATATCTNACGTGCTGATTGTANGCNTCTTTCGCCTGTTGATTAGTATAAAAAGTTGCAGTGTATTTTTGATAGCGATCCCAACTACCATCTTTAGCAGGTGGNGGGTANGGGATNGNNGTTTTNTCNGCCCAAGNGACATATTGTGCCATGCCGCCTGACCAATGCCAGAAGTTAGTGAGGCACATCACTGCNTTCATGTTGCGCTTAGCCATTTCCTGTAGCAGAAAATCGAGGCCTTCCAGAACTTCTTGATTATATACACCNGGTGCTTCCTGCATCGCTGGTTGTACCCGNAGAGGTTGATTGGCCGGNCCTTCGCTGCCAGCCATGATCCGCAGGTTTTTGACCCCATGGGCTGCTAAATGATCCAGTTCACGCAAAAGTCGTTCTCGGTCCCCATAGGTGCCACTTGAACCTAAATGAGCACCGTACCAATAATTGGCGCCGATGTAATAGTAAGGTTTATCATTGATTTGAAATTGTGTGCCTTTTACTTTGACAAAATCACTGCCGTAGGCAGAAACCCCGAATAAAGTGAGCAATAGAAACTTCAAGAATAACAATGTGTCCTCCTTTGGGTTTGGTGTGGTTTCTTCAGTCCTTAGTGATCCAGATAGAAACTGCCAACGATGGCTTAAGGAAAATTACAATGTAATGCAATATCCGCTGGGTCAGGACATAAAGCTGGGGTGAATCGTATACCATTGGACCAAATTTTCAATTTTATTCGCTGGATTTTATCAAGCTTGCATATGTCCAGGTTTTGGAGGGAGCCAAACCCTGGTATTTTTTGCTTATAATAGGCGGGGGAGGATGAAGCTATACTAGACTAAGATGACGAGTACCGCTCCTAAAGCTATCATTGCTGGGTTAGCGGTACAGGCACCGACAACGATCGCACAGATTCCTGCAACATCAACCAGAATATCTACAACCTTGCCTTTGGCTGCTTGTTCTTGTTTCATTTCTTTCATCAGGTTTTTAAACTTCTTAGATGTTTTAGCCATTTTAAAAGGGTTTAGGCTTCTGGAGTCTTGGATCAATTGCATGAACATCGTGGTTCCTTCAGATGCACGATCTTCATCGCCATCAGTCATCTTCATAAATCGATTGAAAACAAAATCTTCAAGGTCTTCCATTTTCATATCAGCAGGAACTTCTTCCTGTTCAGGTGCGGTATCGACACCAGCTTTTTCAATCAGAGCAGTCATATCCTCTTCTCGATCAACCGCTGTTACGTATTCTTGCATATTATCGGCAGATAACAGTTCTTCTGGGGCTGCTTCTTCTGCTATTTCCGGGGTAATGGTTTGAGTAGGTTCATTTTCTGCTGAGTTGAAGTCTCTTTGAGTAAATTGTTGACTTTCGTTGCCGCAAGAGATCAGTAAGCTGCTCATGAAGAGCCAGGCTATCGTTCTTTTCATTGATTTTCTCCTCTATTAATTATTTTGTAAAATATAAAGCAAATACATTGCCAAAGCTCATGGTTGGTCTCAAAGAATAATTTCTAATAATACTAGGTGTTTATTGTGAGGTGGCCTGCTAGCCCGAAGGCACCAGCCTTACCAACTGTTTAGGGTTAGAGACATAGGGTTAGAGATATCTTTGTTAAGTTAATGTAATTATAAAAATATTTGTTCCGACAGCCTGTGCGGCTGTTTGCATGTAGGGGAGCGAGACGAGAAATCCTGTCTGATCAGTTAGTTATGG
>PBRN01000122.1 GCA_002725955.1 Pseudobdellovibrionaceae bacterium | reverse complement strand
GAACCGTTTCATCCGTCCAGGGATTTTGCCAAGAATCGAGCACCTCATTTGTTTTCGGATCACGGTAGAGGAGTATTTCTTTTGAAACCAGTCTAAAGCCCTGCCCGCGACTAACATGATCATCACCGACACAAGCTCGCGTATTCATGCCTTCAACATTAAACAGATGTTTATCTCTTTCACCCTGCCTTCTTGAGAACGCCTTACCCTCCCACCAAAACGTTGTCATTTCGCCATCCACCGTGGAACAGTAGGATTTCATTGCTATTTTTACAGCATCCAAAGCTTTGTCCGGATCGAGCTGCTCGGCGTGTGTTGGCAATACACAAGCAGCCAGGATAAAACACTGCAAAAGTCTCGTTAAAAACCGCATACCATTCTCCTTATTAAAATGTGTGACAAGAAAACCGTCTAAAACTGTTCTAAATACCGCTAAGGTAATACATATTTTCTATTAATATTACAAATAACAAATATTAACCCGTCGTACATCACTGTTTTAAGCATATTGTGCATAGAGTTGTCGATATCCATCTCGCGCATCAAATCTATTCCACCTTTTCTATAATGTAGTTCACTAATGAACTAACTTCTTGTGCGTTGAGAAAGTTTTCGTAAAGCATAAATGTTCCTGGCACCATAGTTTCCGTTGATACTATCCACGCTATAAGACTCTCGCGAGTCCAAACAATATCTGATCGCTTAAGCTCTTCGGAAAAGTCATAATTTTCTCTGCTCGCTGCCGGGCGACCGAGAATTCCATACAGATTCGGTCCAAGTTTATATCTTTTACCCATCTCGTTTAGTGAGTGACAGCTTCCACAAACAAAAAATAACTGCTCTCCACCATTTAAAGAGATGGACCGCATAGATTCCACATCTTTTTTTAAAATATCACCTTCGGATCTAAGATAAGGTGAGAATAATGCGCTAAGTAAACTTGTCATAAAAGCAATCGTTAGTGAACGAGTCATGACAATGCTCTCAATACTTCTATCACTACGCGATCTGCCGACTCCATCGCTCCCTCCATTCCAGCGTTAGAATAAGCCGTATGCTCTCCGGCAAAAAAATATCGTCCTGAAGGTCTATGCAATAAATCCGCATAACGACCAATATCACCGGGTCGCCATATCGCCCAGGCACCCTCATTG
Organism: Pseudobdellovibrionaceae bacterium; assembly: GCA_002725955.1. GTDB lineage: Bacteria > Bdellovibrionota_B > Oligoflexia > Oligoflexales > Oligoflexaceae. The sequence goes on along the minus strand of PBRN01000122.1, from coordinate 6,833 downwards.
AAAGGATTAGTAATCCAGTCTATGTACTCACCGAAAGTCACCTTGCCCCGTGCCTCAGGAATCTGCTTATAGTAGATACTTAATATATTTGAAATTGCTTGCTCCCTGGACTGCGATACAAACTGATCGCAGGAATCACCATTTATCCAGATAGTAATGTTAGCTTTTTCAGAATTAGGAATTGGCCTCGTGAATATTCTTCCCAGAGGCCCATTCGTCCAGTAACCGGCAAAATCTTGTGGCGACTTCCAAAATAACTCTTGAGCAAGGAGGTGAATCTGTAAAATCTTATGATACGAAAGTTGTTCGAATGCTTGGGCCTGATCCGGCGGCAATTGCGGCTCAATATGTATCTTTCGAAGCGCTGAGGTGGGTAGCGCAAAAACCACTGCATCACCAAGAATTTCTTTACCCGAAAAGGTATTAACTCTAGCAAAACCGTCGGATCGATTTACTGAGATAACTTCGTCGCCTAATATAGGTGGATCTAAAAGTGAACTAGCCATCCTTTCTGGTAAACGCATATTCCCATTTTCTACTTCAAAAACTTTCTTCTTCATGGAAAGTGCACGCTTATAGGCACGTGATACTCTATGAAGTGCTAATAGGGACGTTTCAGACAAACTATTTCCATAACTATTATTGCTATCAATGAGTTTAAGTGCATCATTGGATAAACCACTGGCTCGAAAAACATCTATGGCTGAAATATCCAGATCTTTATTTACTGGTTTTCGCCAATCCGATGTACCCTGAAGCGGATTCTTTTTAAGAAGTGTTGCGACAATTCTATCTGGTGTTATTTTTTTTAAGTCAGAAGGAAAAGGGTTTTGTANTGAANCAGGCCAAGATTCTCGAGAGATNTTTTCGCCATTAATNATATAGCCNGACGNAANNGGNCGAGGTGATTCCTCGATTGNCAGCTNAAGTGAATTCGCTACATCNAAAATACGACCNTAGTTNGGACCAATTACATTACTACCTGCTTCTGGATGTCCANATAGATGATCCAANGTAAAAACCCGNCCACCNACTCGATTGCGACCTTCAACNACACGAACCTCAAATCCNATTTTNTGCANGAGCATTGCAGTTCTNAGNCCAGAGAGCCCTGCNCCGATAACTATTACTCGCNTNGCTGNNGCNGCNNNNTCNAAGNTCAGCGCACTTGCAGTCAANCTNGAAACGCCAAATNCTAAAACATCTCTTCGNGTCAGTNANGACAGAAATNNATCCTGTTAGANACTAAANTCAGATAAANATNTACTATTACAAATTAGTTTTCAAATCACACCAATCAAAGTATAAAGTGCCATNGNTNATAGAAGGATAAAATGAAAAATGAAAATTAAAAATTCTTTGCTNATTTTTTTAGNNCNTCTTTTTTTTCANTCNNTTGNANATGCCGANCAGAAACTNNCTNCCTCTGAAGTTGAATCAAAAGAAAAACCCTTCGATGCTGAATTGATTTTACGTCGTCANACACTGATCGTACGAGATATTGAAGCTTCGCTCGCGCTATATCGGGACGCGCTAGGTATGGANGTCATATANGATCAAGAAATTAATAGACCACACCCATCACAAGATAGGACNCAAAAGCTAAGGCTTATTTTTCTAAAGGCTACCCACTCCTTCGTAGGAGTACTTGGACTCATTGATTATGAATATGGTTANCCGGATCATCCCGCACATCAAAAGCCAGTGAGACANGAGGGCTTCACTCCCGGAAATAGTATTTTAATCTTCAATACCACTGACCTNGACGCCAAGTGGCGAAGTATTGTGAATAAAGAAGGTATNAAAATAATTAGCCCGCCAAAGCTTACTAAATATCCGAGCTACGACGGAGAAGGTGTTCTTCGAGTTAAAGTATCGAAATTCTATGACCCAGATGGTTTTTTAGTTGAACTAAACCAACTGCTCGATCCTTTATAGGCATTAGTCAATAAGATATTGTTTTTNCTTTTTTTAAAGACCTGCAGAGCTCAACGCCATTCCTTGTAGAATTTGTTGATTTTTTGATGCNTTTTGCAGGCGAGATTTTAAGTTCAGGAAACCCTGNCCAGCCAGGGTGTCCATATCCTGACCAGCGGTATGATTTTCTGCAAGTCGCTGATCGATAATAGGTTTAAACTCNTTTTCANATTGAACTAAAATTTCAGACGCATCGGTTTCAGAGAAACCAGAACCAAGNTCTTTCAATGATTTAGACAAATTATCTGCCAAACGAAAGCATGTGTTCATTCCCATGCTGCGAGCAGGATGCATGGCATGACAAGCATCGCCGAGAAGNACTGAAGCGCCTTCGCCGATCCAGCGCTCTGTCTGAACTGAAACCGGTAGATATATAGCACCAAATTTTGCTTGTGAAAGATCTATTGCCGAACTCCATTCACGTAGCCGTGTACAGATATTTTTTGATTCACATACCCTCCATTCACTAAGCTCTNAACGATCAATGGGAAAGGCAATTTTGCTCCCACCTTGAGTTCTAGGAATAATTGACACTATTCTATCTTGGGTTAAATGAACATCTAAAGTGCGATGGTTGGAAACACTTGACTCTCTGCCCCAAAACACTGCTATCGGATATTTGTAGCGATGAACTTGATCTTTAATTCTAAGTTGCTTTCTGACTAACGAGCCAGTTCCATCAGCTCCTACTAGTATTGTGGCAGAAAATTGCTGCGCCTTGCCGTCACTATCCTTAACCTCCATTCTCCATCCATCAGGCACGCGTTCCACACTCCAGCTCTTAATACCTTCTAAACTTTTTGCCCCGCCATCTATCGCATGGCGAATTAAACACTTACCGATCACCTCATGATTAAGAAATCTAAACCAAGGGGCTTTAAGCCCATTAAACTCAACAGGAACACTTAGTATTTCCGATCCTTGACTGTCAAACCAACGTGTCGCATAACGTTTCTCTGCACCAGCATCNATCAANGCCTGCAACACCCCCCATTTAGCAAGCGTCTCGCACATCACAGGCTGTATCGCATCACCACGGGCAGTATCCAACGAGTTAGTTCGCTTATCCAATAGGACTATAGATAATCCGCTATCTGCAAGCGCAGCAGATAGAGCAGAACCGGCGATGCCGGCGCCAACAATGGCAATATCGAATCTTTTCATTACAAAAATCCATCAAAACTGAACAGCTAANTTTATTCACGCTCCCAAACCCGACTAGTGTATCGTAGTAAGGTAATTTCGAGGTACAAAATATGAACGATCCCCAGACACATTCTAAAAACCCCGACACCTTCCGTCGATGGGGAGTGTTGGGCGGACTGTTCATGATTTACATGGCTTCAAATGGCATTACCATGCACACACTACCCTTGCTATATCCGGAACTTATAGAAACATTTGGCTGGAGCGAAACACAGGTAACCTTGCCCGCCACTATATTTTTTGTGATTGGGGCATTCACCTCCCCTCCCGCCGGATGGCTTTTGGACCGATTTTCNCCGCGAATTATAATTCTTAGTGGCAGCATCATTATGGCNGCAGCGCTAACCTNCTATGCCCAAATAAGCACTTTGTGGCAGCTGGTTNTCATCTACGGCTTACTTGGCGCAGGTCTGTCCTTATGCGGACTNGTATCAAATATGGTCGTACTTTCTAGCTGGTTTAGCACANCCAGAGGACGTGCAACTGGTATACTCCTGATGGCGTCAAGCTTAGGTGGGACTGTGTTCCCCCTTCTGGTAGGTCAGGGACTCTTNGCTTGGGGCTGGCGTGATACGGTGNCCATCGTTGCTNTCGCCACAGGAGCGACAATGATTTTTAGTGTGCTNATATTTGTTCGAGATCATCCATCCAAAGTCTTGCGATCTAATAATGNGNCGCCTGGGCAACCTAAATTTTCTTCGGTTTGGCCTACCTTGCGTCAAAGTCAATTTTTTCGTATTGCNTTTGCTACAGGAGCACTGTGGTTCGTGATCATTGCGCTCACCCAACANCAATCGATTTATCTAGCAAGGGATCTTGGCTTATCAAGAGAAANCCTGCCAAAGGTNTTTAGTGTTTTCTTTGCGTGCTCGGTCATTGGAAAATTTGGATTTGGTTTTCTATCTGATTATTTTGACAAGCGTTTGGTGATGGCGGCCTCCATTATAATTCTCGGAACATCACTTGCTATCNTAAGNAATATTAACGTGCATGCACCTATTTTTCTTTATAGCTATGCTGTGCTCGCTGGCATTGGTTTTAGCGGTGCCTTTACATGTATACAACTATTGATNGCAGCATATTATGTCGGTCCAGGCTATGGTCGGATANTGGCTTGCCTCGTGCTTATCGACACTTTATGTGGTGCTCTGGGTACTCGAGCAATCGGAATGTTAAGAGAATCNATGGGCTCATATCGTGAGCCGCTAATTGGAATGGCATTGCTTTGCGTAATAGCTGCTATAACAATTGCTACACTTAAAAAACCTGGAANGGAGTAAATTTAATGATTTTAATCTCAGGAATAACGGGGCGTGTCGGCAAATCNNCNGCTCNTCACCTATTGGCATCGGGTTACCANNTCAGAGGTTTTACCCGNGACNTTTCAAAANCCGAGGATNTAAAAGCGGCCGGTGCAGANATNCANGTNATAGAACCGGAAAGNCCAGACTTTTCAATGGGTCTAAACGAAATTCAAACCATTATNCTAGTCACNGGCAATAACCCAGNNCAGGCGNCACACGAAATTGCTATCGCNAAAGCCGCNGTTGAAAAAGGNACTGAGCGAATTATAAAGATTTCGTCCATGGAAGCAGGNCCNGACGCGACCGCACCTTTCCCAAAAGCTCACTACGAGATAGAGCAGGCTATTTCNGAGTTGCCCATTTCACTTCAATCNCTNAGACCAAANTTTTTNATGCAAAANATGCTGCTTTTTGCACANTCTATNGTGAATATGAATTGCTTCGCACTTCCNCTGGGNANTGCCAAAACNGCTATTGTAGATGCAANNGATGTGGGCGTNGCNGCNGCCGANATAGCNATGCGANNNGATCTANAAAAAAATGAATATGACCTTTGCGGCTCACAATTATTATCATTCACCGAAGTGGCGCAGCAATTATCTGCATCTCTTGGTAGAGAAATCCGCTACCAGCCAATATCAATTAAAGAGTTTCAGGAAGGCCTTGAAAAAGCGATCCCAAGTACTTGGCATGTTAATGCAGTAGTTTCACTATTCTCCGAGATAGCCGGAGGTGCTCTGGAAGATGTGTCGAGTGATCTTCATAATATATTGGGCAGGGAACCAGCATCTATAGCAGATTTTGCTGAAAGACACCGAGCGAGCTTGGAGTAAGTAGCTTTGACGTGGTAAAAGATACATCTGCTTTTAAGTGAGGAGTGTAGATGGCATCCATAGCAAAGCTTTTTTTAGGCCTAGGAATCAAAAAACCAGCAACTGCACAGAAATATTTTGAAGAGCAAGAGTATGAAAAAGGGTTCGCCAGACATTACCAAACACACTTAAAAGAACGTGTAGAAGAATACGAATTTGAACGCGTAAATGCATTGAAGGTTGCGAGACAACGTCTCTTTTATACGCTTCCCATACTAGTTGGCCTTGTATGGTTTTCATATTTCTTGTTATTCGATTCCCCGAACCTAGCTTTCTTTGTATTTATATTCGGTATTTCTGCTTGGGTTTGGTTTGTAAAAAGCTCCTGTGACGTTTACCAAGAAAGTATTAAATCTGAAATTTTTCCGCATATTTTATCTTTCTTAGGGGATTTCAGTTTCGCATCAGAGATGAAATCTGGTGGACCAAAGAATTACAAGGATTTTGAGATTCTCCCCAGCTATACGAGTGAGTCCAATGAAGATCTTATAACTGGAACATGTAAAGGAGTACAAATTACTCTTTTTGAATCAGAACTTGAGAGAGAAAGTGGATACGGGAAAAACAGAAGTGTTCAGACTGTCTTTAAAGGCATCATGATAGAGATCAGCATGAATAAAACTTTTGAAGGAAAGACCATAGTTAGAAAAGATTCTGGAGCCATCGGCAATTGGTTAAAAAGCAAGACGTCTACATTGGAGTCAGTCAGGTTAGAGGACCCTGAATTTGAAGATGAGTTCGAAGTCTATTCAAACGATCAAGTAGAGGCCAGATATCTGCTGACACCATCATTCATGCAACGACTACTTGACTTGAAAACGACGTTCGGAGGAAAGAAAATCGAATGCTCTTTCTGTAACGAATCATTGCTTATGCTGATCTCAATAAAACGTAATATGTTTGAACCTGGTTCAATTCATGAACGAGAAGATTTTATCGACGATGCAAAAAGTTTGTTGAGTGAGATGCAATCAATCTTTCAGATAATAGACACACTCAAACTCGATCAAAATATTGGCTTATAAGATTATGATAGAGTCGACACGAATCGGTCTAATTAGCATCTGTTCTGCCCGTTCCCTTGAAAGTTTCTAATAATTGAAGCAAGAAGTTACGCAACCTTTAAATAAAAATTGCATCTAAAAACGACAAGAAAATGTCGTCTTTAGGTATTGCGTAGAATTATATAAATTCTGCAAACTCTGCCTAGATAAAAGCTCCAAAGGTGATCAAATGTCACGAAGATCTGGAGGTAGAAAATCTCGCGTAGCAATACGCTCCGCGCCACTATCAGATAACCTTAAGCCGGTCCATGCAGGCGAAAGTGGGGGGAAATTTAAACCGCTCAGCGAGGATCAGGTAGACGATGTTATCGAGAATTCTTTCAAGATTCTGTCCGAAATTGGTTTTAGTCAGCCAACGCCCCATTGCATAGAAACTTGCCAGTCTATTGGAGCTAAATTGGGAAATGATG
>PBRN01000121.1 GCA_002725955.1 Pseudobdellovibrionaceae bacterium | reverse complement strand
AACTGCGGAAACTGCGGAAACTGCGGAAACTGCGGAAACTGCGGAAACTGCGGAAACTGCGGAAACTGCGGACAAACCAAAAGCGGAAGCACGAGCGACTGACACAATGAGGATTTTGGGAACAAAAGATTCTCTTCATCAACTGCCAGGGTCAGGCCATCTTATTGATAGTGAGCAGCTGAAAGAATTTAACTATGACGATATCAATCGGGTACTAAAACATGTGCCCGGAGTGAATATCCAGGAAGAGGATGGTTTCGGTCTGAGGCCAAATATAGGTCTGCGGGGGGCTCATCCCCATCGCAGTCGTAAAGTCGTTATTATGGAAGATGGCATATTAATTGGCCCCGCTCCATATTCGGCTCCTGCAGCTTATTTCTTCCCTATGGTAACACGCATGGACGGGGTTGAGGTTTTTAAAGGGCCTTCGGCTGTGCGACATGGACCTAATACCTTAGGGGGAGCCATTAACATGCTGACACGCCCCTGGTTGAGCGATGGTGAGCAGTCAGTGATTGCCAAAATAGGTACCAATGCATTTCGGCAAGGTCAGTTTATTTTAGGCGATGAATGGTCTGATGGTGCATGGCTATTGGATGGGACAGTCCTGGGCTCTGATGGTTTTAAAAGTTTACCCAACGACGGTAAAACCGGTTTTCAAAAATCCGACCTAATGTTTAAAGCCAAGTATGATGTATCGGTGCAGCATTCTCTGGAGATCAAATTAGGTACCAGTGAGGAGCGCTCCCATGAAACTTATTTGGGTTTAAGTTTGGATGACTTTAACCAAGACCCATGGCAGCGTTATGCCGCCAGTGCTAATGATTTGATGACATGGGAACATCAGCATTTAAAACTTTCCCATTTTTTGGATGCCGATGATTTTACCTTGGCCACATCGATATATAGCCATAAGTTTCATCGCCTATGGAGTAAGGTCTCAGGGTTTAGTGGCGGTGCCAGTATTCGTGATATATTAGAAGAGCCAATAGGTCAAAATGCTCATCTGTATGCGGTCTTAAAAGGTCTTGAAGATTCATTTAATAGCGAAGATCAATTAGAGTTTGGTAACAACGATCGTTATTATTTTTCACAGGGCCTGCAAAGCGAATTGATCTTTCCATGGAATTCTTCAATCCCCCATGAAATCAACTTAGGTTTCCGTTATCATGAAGATGGAATTGAGCGTAAACATACCAAAGATTATTTAGCTACGGTCGGTGGGGTGCTACAGCCATCTAATTTGAGTTCTATTGATGGCACCCAGAATAAAGATAAGACTTCGGCAATATCGATTTGGATCCAGGACGAGATGGTTATAGGTAAAGCTCGTCTTACCTTAGGTCTGCGCCAGGAAAGTATTGTTAATGAACGACGGTGGGCCGATCAAACTAAGCCTGTGGAGAGGTACTCCGAATCTCCGTTGATTCCAGGGGCGGGTGTTTACTATGAAGTAAATTCGAGTTTAGGTGTCTTAGCAGGGGTTCATCGTGGTTATGCTCCAGTAGGCCCAGGTCAGCTTTCAGCCGTGAATCCAGAAGAGAGTATAAACTATGAATTTGGTTTTCGTTATGGCAAGGACAATCAGAACTTGGAACTGATTGGTTTCTATAATGATTATCGCAATATTAAGGTTGTCTGTACCTTTTCTTCCGGCTGCAGTGATAGTAACTTAGACCGAGAGTATAATGGCAGTAAAGCAATGATTTACGGTACTGAGTTTACCTATGCTAATGCCTATAGTGCTGGGGGATTTAGGCTGCCACTGCAAGTAAATTATACTTTCACCCGTGCCGCTTTTGCTGAAAAGACTATTTCAGAAAATAAGGATTGGGGTGAAGGAACTATCTATCCAAACGATCCTCTTCCCTATATCCCTGATCATCAATTAGCCTTGCGCTTAGGTTTGCAAAAGGGAGATTGGTCCAGCTGGATTTCAGGTCAATACATGGGGCAAATGTACGATCAAGCCGTTGCTGCATCGCGGAGCGTTATCCCTGCTCATACCGTAGTTGATTGGTCTCTTACATGGTTCTTTAGTGAACAAGGTTCTTTGTTAGCTAGAGTGGATCATGTTTTAGAAAAGGCATATATCGTGTCATTAAGGCCGTATGGCTATCGTCCCGGCAAAGCCCGTACTGCTCAATTAGGTATACAATATAATTGGTGATTCTGGGGTTGAGTCTTTATTGAGTGGAGCGTCTTGCGCCCCTTGGTTGGTTGTGTATATTATGTCGCTAATTTACCAAGCCAATGGGGGAATTAAAAGGTGATCAAGGTGCTTCGTTTTTTTAGTCTTATCCCTGTTTTTACTTGTTTAGCTGGTTCTCTAGTTATGTTCTGCTACGGGATCATGAAAACATGGAACGGGGCTGCGACATTTATAGGCTATGGTGATCATGATGTGACTCAGCTTACAAGTCATGTTATTGGTGCTATGGATACTTTTTTAGTCGCCATTGTTTTGCTGATTTTTGCTGGTGGTATCTTTGAGCTGTTTTATGATGAACAGCATACTTCTCGGTTGATTCCTCAGTGGCTTAAAGTCGATAGTATAGGCCATTTAAAGCATCTACTGGTAGAAGTTATTATTTTGGTACTCAGCGTTCAATTTCTCGAAATGGTAACGAGTCAATCGGGTGAAATGGACTGGCGGATGATGATTTTGCCTTTGTCTGTCCTATGCTTATCCGTTTCTTTAAAGGTGCTAAACCTAAAAAAGTAAATCATCATCCAGATCTAATATAGATTAGCCTGTTTTGGGTAGTTGAATACTAGGCTTTATTTATCTCATAGATGAAAGAGCATTACGTGCAAGTATTGTGGTATCCCGTGCCCGATCAACTAGGATTTGACATAGATTTCTGTATATTGTTAGACCTACTCTTGGCTCTTGATCAAACAGTTCCAAAATCTTTTTCTTCTCACATTCCACTAGTTCTACCTCACCGTATGATCGCACTGATGCAGAGCGCAGTATTTGTTTAGCAAGGTTAAATTCACCGACGGTATCACCTTTGCGCAGTCGTGCTATTTCTTTATTTTCATCAGGGCTATTGCCGGCAATCTCAACAATCACTCTGCCTTTGTTGATGACAAAGATATTGTGGGTATCTTCATTTTCATTGATAAAGTAGGTTGCGTCTGGGATTGTAATGAGTTTACTGGTCTCGGCGACTTTTTGCAGTGCGTCTTGATCGAGTCCCTCAAATAATGCTACTTGATCAAATAGTTCAATATCTACTGTCATGTTGTTCCTTCCCAATACTGTAGATTTGGCTGATCATACGACCTTTCTGAATTATAGCTTGAAATCATCAAAGAACCCAGACTTCAAAGTCACATTTACCGACCAAGCTCTCAGTGCTTTGCTAGCTATGCCTTTGAAAGGAATATGGATTTTGGGAAGTGGATTCGGCGACTTGCAGGGGCGCTTCGGGTAAATCGTGGTAACGAATCAACTTATTGAATTATTTGGGTTATTTCTAATAATTTGCTGCGAGGTCTAGCTGGGGCTTGCGAGGTCGTTTTCTTGACTTCTTTGTTTCGGATAACACAAGTGATCTTGAAGTTTTAACTTTGGTATCTAGGAGTTTTTGATTGTGCCCCCTTTACAGTTTAGCTTTTACTCTTAAATTATTCAGGACAGGGTATTTTTCTGAAGGAGGTCAATAAATATGTCGTGGTTTAAGCGTATCGCTTTTTTTGGTCTAGTTAATATTGGGATTATTTTGATGCTTTCCCTGGTCATTAATTTGCTTGGGATTCAGCCTTATTTGACCGCCAATGGGATGAACTATTCATCCTTGATGATATTTTGTTTGGTCTGGGGTACGGGCGGGGCTTTTATTAGCTTATGGATTTCAAAGTGGATGGCGAAAAAATTCTATCGCCTGCAGATTATTGAGCCAGGTAGTCAGTACGATGGCTTGTTGCAAATGGTTCAGTTGATTTCACGTTCGGCCAACTTACCAAAGGTTCCCGAAGTTGGAATCTATCATTCTGAAGAAATTAATGCTTTTGCTACTGGGCCTAGCAAGAATAATTCTCTGGTGGCAGTATCCACCGGCTTGCTCAACAAAATGGACAAGTCAGAGCTTGAAGGTGTTTTGGGTCATGAAATAGCTCATATTGCAAATGGAGATATGGTTACGATGACTCTGATCCAGGGTATTGTTAATGCCTTTGTGATGTTTTTTGCACGTATCGTAGCTTCTCTGATAGATAATTTCTTGTCTTCTGATGAGGAGGGCGGTGGCTTGGGCTTTTTTGGTTATATAGCAACCGTCTTTGCTATGGAAATGATCTTTGGCCTATTGGGGCAGACTTTTACTGCTTTGTTCTCCCGGTCGCGAGAATTTCGCGCNGATGCTGGTAGTGCAAAACTNGTTGGGCGNGAGAAAATGCTGAAAGCCNTACATGCGCTAAAGCGTGATTATCCTNTTGCTGAGAAACAGGAACCNACTCCCATGGCAGCTTTGCAGATCAGCAGTAAAACTAGNTTAATGAAATTGTTTGCTAGCCATCCTCCTCTTGAAGAGCGAATTCACGCTTTATCAGGGCGCTGAGCTAAGTTAAATGTCTAGTTAAATCAATACCAAGGGTCAGGTTACATGCGGCCCTTGTGTGACTTTCTCGAAGAGGCAGGGCAGTAGCCCGGGCGAGGGCCTGTCACGGGGTGTTCCCGGCAGGTCTTTGGGCGTTGCTCATAGACTTTACAGCGGTGGTTGCGATCAAGGAATAAGCAAGTTCCGTAATTTTGTTCCAGTATGAATACTTCTTTTCTCAGATTAAATGATTTAATGATTTTGGCTTTTTTTAGTCTTTGAGCTACTTTCTTGAGTGAGTCTTGGCATTCTTCGAATGATGCGAGATTGAGTCGGCATAAATCTTCCACATATACTTCCACCGGCATGCTGCAACAGCTGGCATTGCATTGAAAACATAAGGATTTATGCCACTTAGTCCATGTACTGGGACGATCTATGTCAACTATTTTATGCAAAGGGGGCTACTCCTCTGGCAACATGAATCGCTGCGCTGTAGATTCACAGACTGGCTACCAATAGTCTGGCTACCACAAGAAGCTTTTATTGATCAACCCTATACCCCTTTACTGATCAACCCCATACCCCTTCACTGCCACAGTGGCTTATTATGCTGCCTGGTGGTTGCTCGATTGGTTGTCATCAGTTGTCGGAATGGCTTGCAGGTATTTGTGCGGTAGCCCCGGGGTGCCTGCAAGTTCAGGGTGTGCTTTGAGAAACTCAATCCTTTGCTGTTTTGCTGTACATCCGGCACCATCGTGACTATAGCCTGGGTTACCAAAGAGATATAAAAAGCGCTCTTTGAACGTTAGGTTAGGCAGGCACACATCTTTGAAAACTGAGACATACTCATGAAATACAGCCTTAAAGATATTAAAAGTTTTTATATTTTTAGTGATGCCATATTTCACCTTTTCTCCTTCAAATTCATGAACATATGTACCGAACATCCTATCCCAAATGATGAAGGTGGCACCATAATTTGCATTAAGATAGCGAGGGTTCGAAGCGTGATGAACACGATGGTGAGATGGTGTATTCATGATATATTCATACCATCTAGGCATTTTATCTATCAATTCCGTATGGAGGAAGAACTGATATACTTGATGGAATTGATGCATCATGATCAAGATTAAGGGATGGAAACCGAGAAAAGCAAAAGGAATTTTAAATAGAATCTGGCCTGTGATATTTGCAGTCCAACTTTGCCGCAATGCAGTAGAGTAATTGAATTGTTCTGAAGAATGGTGGTTGACATGGGAGCACCACATGTAACGGATGTTATGCCTGACGCGATGAAAGACATAAATCCTGACGTCATCTGCCATGAGAGCTAAAAACAATGCCCACCACTCCATGCCAAAATCATATATTCTGTTGTTATATGCCCAGAAGAAAATAGCAAAGTTCATTGCTTTAAAAAGCATACCTATGGGTAGACTTAAGATACCCATTGAGACACTCACCAAAGCATCTTTCCTCTGAAATTCACGTTTTTTTAGCTTGTAGATGAAAATCTCTATTCCCAGAACTAGAAAAAACATCGGCAAGCTATACACTACCAGATTAGGAAAACCATTGCCGATACCTATCAATTCTTCAAAAATACCATTGGGAAAGGGACCCTGTTGATAAACGAGTTCGGGAAATTGGGTTTCAAAACCGGAAGCCGGATTAAGTTTAACAGCATTTAGAACTATGTTAGGAAATGATTCTGTTGGTAACATTTTTGAATCCCCCTAGTTAAAAAATTTTAGCCTTCCCTAGCACTATGCTGCATTCAATGCCGAACTTGGCATTGTAATCGCAAAATAAACCTGCATGAAATCGTCTACGCTATCTCCTTTGGGAACAATAGAAATGTCAGATCCAGCTTGTCTCATAAATTCTCTTACGGCGTCCATACCAACACCACGCCCTGAAACTTCATCAGCCTCATCTTTGGTTGAAAAACCACTATTAAAAATAAGTTCAGCAAGATTCCCATTCATATTCTGAATATCAATCCCAAGCTTGTCGGCTTTCATTTTTATCGCTTTCAAGTTGAGTCCTTTACCATCGTCTTCGAAGCATAATCTACCTTGACCATCCATAAACACTCTCAGACTTCCTTCGACTGGTTTACCGCTGGCTTCTCTTTCTTCAGGTTTTTCTAGACCATGATCGATCGAGTTTCTTAGAAGGTGGATGAATGTTTTTGAAAGGGCTTCGTGAAAGTCTGGTGATAGCACGGTACCATTTGGTATGTCGGAAGTGAAGTTACAACCTCCTTTACCAATATCTTGGGCTAATTTATTAGCTGTTTCAGCCATCTCATGAACAAGTTTATTGATATCATGCTTATCTAGATTACTGAGGCCAGAATTTTGGCGTTCAGTAATTTTGAGAAGAGGTTCGAGAGCCTTTTTGTAAAAGTTATTGACAGTGATTATTTCATCAACTTTTTCTACTAGATCATCATATGCTTTTTCAGCAATACTCGATTTAGCAGCCACAATTTCTTCAGCTAAATGAATCGCATCCGTAAAGTCGCTAAACTTGTAGAAACGTGCAGCTCCCTTAATGGTATGAAGTCCTATAAATATTTGTCTCGCATCTTCGTCATTCAAACTTTGAGCATCTTGATTTCGTTGGAGAATACTCTTGATCTCAGCAAATGTCTTCGCTGCACCGGTTGCAAAGTTCTCAAACTGTTCTGGCCCTACTTCTATGATCTCACCAAGGTAGCGGAGACTTCTTTTGCCATCTTCCGCCTGCTGACGAAGAGCGATTGTTTCGGTAATATCTTTAACACTAACTAGGATTCTTTCTATACACTCTTCTTTATCGAGAACGGGAGACCAGTCCAAATCCAGATGCTTTTCCGCACCATCTAAATTAGCTTTGACTTCATGAGGGAAACAGTCCGAATTTACATCAAAGAACATTTCGTCTTCACCGATAGTATATTCAATAGCAGTGGTGATCTTATCTTTTTCATCAGGGCCAATATCAGATTTGTCTAGAATTAGATCTAAAAAAGATCTACCGGCTAAGTCTTCTTCACCCACAATAGTTTCAAGGTGGGTTGAATAATCCTTGTGAAGGCTGAAATCTACAGTAATAGACAAAAGACCGATCTTGGTACTGACTAGCATTGATTTAATGTCTCGTGTTTGCTCGTCAACTCTGATTTCAAGAGATTCATTGAGCTTGCTGATCTCTTCGCGGTGAGCAGCTTCTTCTTCCAGTTGTTTTTCCTTGGCCTTGCTTGCTTCTTCCTCGATAATCCGCATTCTGTCACCCAGTGCTAAGGCCATAAGCGTTAGCTGACAAGCCGTTCCGATCGGCATCGAGAATTGTACAATGTTATTGAGGGGCAATAGAGCAAAGATTTTTGCAACAAAAACCATTGTTGCTCCAAGAGACACTGCGAATGCTAAGGTGAAGTATCGCGCCGCACGATGCCCTTTATACATTGCAATAAAAGCTACGGTCATAATGATAATTGGTAATAAAAAAGCGATGGGCATAAACAGTTTATTATATGTGGTAGCGCCTTTTACAAAGAACACAACTATACCAAATAAGAGATAAGCGGCAGCTACTTGAATGGCCCGCAGACCGCGTGGGGAGAACTTGCTAAGTTCAAGAAATTTAGCTGTGAAAGCGAATAGAAGCAATATGTTGATGTTATAGATCAACATCAGCGGGCTTGAAGATTCAGGGAAATTCCCGGTAAAGTATTGGAAAAAATGACCTTGAGTATTCATTTGTGCAATCAGAGCCGAGAAAATATAGGCACTGTAAAGCCAGTAAAGCGAACTTTTTAAAGAGACTGCCAGAAATATATGGTAAACCAGCATAATGCCTATCATGCCGTAAATACACCAAAGCAGAGCATTATCGATCATTGCATCGATAGTGTATGAACGAGTAGTTTGAATTTCCAGAATACCAGTTGTTGGTGATGAGCTTTTGATGCGATAAAGCAGAAATATATTTTCTCCTTTATCTATGTCGACTTTGAAGTTTGCCATCCGTTCTGGATAGAATCTTCTTTTAACAGAATAATTATCCCCTTGCGTTTGATAACTATCAAGACGGTCCGATCTGAACACCCATATTTGGAGATCGTCCAAAGATGCAGCTTGAAAGCTGACAATGTGCTCTTGTATATCTTTCGTATTTTCAACACGGGCAAGAAACCAGGCAGGGTGGTTTTGAAACCCTAAGTTGGCTCCTTTCTTCTTACGCGGTCCCTCATAGGCACCTTCAGCGAATACGGCAAGAACATCGTCTGGTTTTTCGAAGCTATAACCCTCTTCTTCTACAACCCATACGGTAGTGTTTCCCAAGTTCTGTTTTTCTTCTACCTCTGTGACCGGTATTATTAGCAGCAAAGCTGAAAAGAAATTCGACAACATGATAGCAACCCCTCGCATTAATTAAGCTGACCTTGGAACTCTCTTGGTCAACCGGACGTCACTTTTTTTATCGGTTGCTAAGGCGCTAAAATGTACGGCACATGAACCTAAAAGTAATATTCTGCGAAATAAAAATTGGTTATGTATGGATCAGCCTGAAATAATCCAGCCCAATAATATCTATAACGGTTAGTAATGAGTCTGATAATTAGGTTTTTCTCTGCCACATAAAGCGTATGACTCATGTCATAGTAAGAATGAATTAAAGGTGTCTGAAAACATGAATATCTAAGAGGGCTTAAAGCCGGCTCTCTTTTGGGGGGGGGATGGGCTTCGGCTTTCTCTGCAGCTAAATTATTTCTTGGCATCACGCAAGGTGCACTAAAAGAGGTCTTCTTTTATGTGAGGATCATGATAACTGCAAGAACCCCTTTGTTTGAATCACTACTATCTCTATAAGTGTTTTTGTCGAGCTCTGGTTATTAATAACTATGTTGGCAAATTGTCATAAACATAGAAAAACTTTTTTAAAAAATTTTTCTATGTTTATTGAGTGCCTACGTTTCACCTCATTTAAAATTAGAGGAAGAAATTCAAATAGTTCAATTATTGTCTAACTAGCCAGTTAAAGTATGAGGTATATCAGCAGTTTATAGACTGGCCGGCCAAGCCTTCCTTACCTGACAAACATAGAATACATTCCAATACGAAATATTAAACACTCGGTCATAGGGAGATTATCAAATGAAAAACTTAACCATAATGCTGACCATGCTCTTCATTGGAACCAAGGCGTACTCTGAAAATAATATTAAGATAAGAACTGTAACTTTAGAAGAGGGTGAAAGTGTAGTTCTGGATAATGAACAGTTGCAGCTTACCTTAACTGAATTGGTAGATTCACGCTGCCCAGCTGATATGCAATGTATTTGGCAAGGCGAAGCCAAAGCCAAAATAGCAGTATCAGAAAATGAACATGATCAAAGTATATTTGAGATTAAATTTCCAGGTAAAAGTGAAGAAATTGAATTTTTTAACGGTTATGTTATTCGGGTAATCAGTATTTTACCGTATCCTGTTTCTGAACACGCCGAGCAACCTAGAATAACCTTACAAGTCATCAAAAATCGGAAGCTAGAGTGCAACCATATCAGAAATAGAGTCTGTGTGATGGATTATCAACCGACTTCATGTGCGTGGAGAGGTCTAGTTGTTGAGGGGCCTAATAGCTGTATGTCTCGCACTAAGTTAGAGTATCAGGCATGTCTAGGTGGGAGTAGCTTCGATGAAAATGACATCAGCTGTCAGCAAATCGAAAGCATGACTCCATTAAAAGCAAACAATAACAAGTCCGAAGCCTTTGAAAGCCAGATTCAGTGATTTTTCTTAAATCTAAGCCAAGTTGCCACCTATTGAGGAGGCAGTTGGCTAGGATGCTTAGCAAAAAAATCAACCCTCGGTTCAAGGAACTTTAGTTCATGGTTTTGAGGGTCTTTCATAAAAGTGTAAATAGGTTCGAAGATCTGGTCCCAGCTCCAAAACTCATCTCCGAGTTGTAAGTATTCGCGGACTTTCTCAGTACCCTCAGGCGCTATAGGGTGCATCAATACCGTAGCCACCCTAACCATATGAAAAGTATCGATAAGAGTTTGTTGGCGCAGCTCTTGATTATCAGATTTGTCAGCTTCGCGACTGTGATGCGTCCAGTACTTGCTAATGGATCGGATATATTTATCCATTAAAGCTATTGCTAAATGAAATTCCTGATCAAACATCAGACGCTCGAAGGTTAAAATAACATCTTGTGCAGCCTCTCGCACTGGCTGTGTGAGTTCACCGTACGGTGCTTTATTTTCAAAGTATTTTTGAGCAGTGTAAAAGCACGAACGTATGGAACGATTAAAAACGTTGCAAAGAAGGTTACCTTCTTTAAGGACAGGATCTCCTTCTTTTTCTGTAGCTTTAGGGTTAAAAGGTTTAGGTTTAAAACCAACGCTACGAATCCCCAGCCCCAAAGAAAAGAAATGGGTTCTAAGTTGATCTGAAGTATAGAAATCTAGTAATTCCCTAGCCAGGGGTGGCTTTACTTTACTGCTGCTGCTAGCCTTGGTATTGAGAAATAATAGATGATTGTTTACCACAAGCTGTGATGTCTGCATTTCTCCTGTAGCTGGCTTGATGGATACTTTATCCAAGTCATTCGCTTGCAGGCCCATAAACATAGCAGGCTGAGCGATTCCGTAGAAATACACATTATCTTCACCGATAAACTGATAAATGTTGCTATCAGCATCATGCCACCAATCACGCCATGCTTCTATAGGTTTTCCTTGTCGTTCCAGTGCTGCCGCCGTAAAAGATATGGGAGCTATTAATGATTCTGGCCAGCACCACCAAGTGAGTTTATCTA
Organism: Pseudobdellovibrionaceae bacterium; assembly: GCA_002725955.1. GTDB lineage: Bacteria > Bdellovibrionota_B > Oligoflexia > Oligoflexales > Oligoflexaceae. Next base: position 3,356 of record PBRN01000121.1, on the reverse strand, counting down.
AGCCTTCTAATGCGGGTATTGGTAGCCCCCACTCTATATTTCCTGTCAGCCTAAAAGGAACTAAAGTTTTCCCGGTGCGATAACGGATGCTGTTTTGTGTGAGAATAGTGCAAGCATGTTCCCGTTCATTGAGAGAATCAAATTCCAGTCGGACCGATTTTGCTTGGGTATCATGCAATTGATAAGAAGGGAGTTTCCCTTCAATGGCTTCAAGATCTTCAAGTAGGTCACGCTTTATGTGAATAATCGGAGGTTCTAAAAACTCTCGAATAGTCTTTACATAATACATTCGGCTCTTAGTGCCATTATGTAAGCTTTCACTCCATTTATACAAGTGATCGCGAAATTTTACTAAATCTACGAACCAATTAGTCACTTCTCTCATTTCAGGCGCTTTGCCAGTGACCGTGCTTTTGGGGTGTTCAAGCTCATGAGGCATATACTGATGTCCCAAGGAACACTCGTCAGCATAAGCTTTTTCAGAAGGACAATTGAGGATCGGACACCGGCCTACAACTTGACGCCCATTTAAGAAAGTTTCTTTCTCGCCATCATAAAATTGCTGCGTCGTAATTTTTTTCAAATGGCCTAAGCTATGTAGCTTTTTAAATAGCTCGGCACTGATCTGTTGATGGATTTTTGCCGAATTACCGAAACTGGAAGCTGCATATTCAATCGAGATTTGATAGGCATCCAGCATTTCTTTTTGTCGCTTATGGTTTTCTGCAACAAAATCTTCAATAGATCCAGAAAACTGATTGCTGGCAACTAGCTTTTCATAAGATTCAACGATGGGTGATCCATAGCCATCTGTACCAGAGACAAACATGACGTTGTTTTGGCCAACGCGATCCCGTAAAAAACGAGTGTAGATATCAGCATAGATAAACACTCCTCCGATATGTCCAAAATGCAACTCTTTATTGCCATAGGGCATTCCGGCAGTAATTACAGCCTTCTTTGGAAATTCAGGCCTGTTATCAAGTGTTGCTTTGATTTGCTGTGGTTTTGCCATAAATCTTTCCCGGGAATAATGAGAGCTCAAAATCGGCTCTGCCATAATGGTAAGCGAGATTAATCTTTCCTACTAACATAATACCCTGAAAATTCCAATGGTTAAACAATTGAAAATGCAATAGGAAAGATGGTTTTTGTACAGAATGGCACAAGGGTGATTGTGCCGATTTTCTCTCTTAAACCGAATGGTTAAGGTTTATTTTCAATTCGCACTTTTATGAAATATTAAGAATCTTAAGGCTATTTTTGTTGTGGTTTTTGTTAAGATAAAAGTGAGTTTATACCGAAACAGATTAATCTTGGGCCGGTGCACTAACGAAAGGAAGGCATGTCGTATTTACTCCTAGTAGATGATGATCCTGGAATCCTTCAGATGATGAAGGAGCCGCTGGAAGAAGCGGGTTTCGAGGTCATTTGCGCAAAAGATGGCCAAGAGGCTCTCGATTTGTTTCAAAAATATGATTTTAAAGTTGTTTTCACTGATATGAACTTGCCTAAAGCCAATGGTCTTGATGTAACATTGGAAATTAAAAAGTTGAAACCTGAGGTGTCAGTGGTTCTCATGACAGGAGACCCTGATAGTGACATATTGCAGTTAGAAGTATCAAAACACGTGGGAGCTAACCTCAGCTTATCAAAGCCGTTGGACCCCATAAGACTAGTCGATTTTATCAAAACCTCTCAGCACCCGCCTCCGACTCCAGATGGCGTTAAGCGTTCAGTTTTAGTGGTGGATGATGATGAAGATATTCGAGAATTTTTGTGTTACTCGCTGAAAGAGGATCATTGGCATACTTATGAGGCAGAAAACGGTAAAGTTGCCTGGGAGATGTATCTAAAATATTCACCCGAAATTGTGATCACTGATATCTATATGCCCGAAATGGATGGTTTGGAGCTCATTATGAAGCTGAGGCAACATAACCCTGACCTGCCGATTATAACGATCTCAGGGGCAAGCACTCATAGCCTTGAGGCCGCTATATTACTAGGGATAGAGGAAGCTTTCACGAAGCCTTTTGATCCAGATGAAGTTGTCAATTGCCTTATAAAGCTTAATGAAGATAAAAGCGCATAAATAAAAAGACCTCTCTTTTATACTTAGATAAAAAAGAGGTTACTCTTATATATGGCTAATTTCTTATTTTGTTAGGCCGCCTTTTCGCTTTGGAGTCTGTTGACTTCATTCCTGAGTTCGACAATTGTCTTATTTAAACTAGCCAACCGCTTACTAATCAATCTCGCACAGTTAAATAAGAGTAACCCAAAAATTCGAGGCTCTTTCTTGAATAATATAAAAATGGATTCATATTCGATTTCAAGAATATGACTTGGACCTGAAGACACAATGTCAGCCTGACGGGTTTTTTCGCCCATTAAAGCCATTTCGCCAAATACATCACCCGATTGCAGCAGCTGGATTTGTATACGTCCTTCACTGGTGTACTTTTCGACCATGGCCTCACCTTCTAACACGACGAAGATTTGATTTCCTTCTTCACCATCTTCAATAATTTTCTCTCCATCATTGAAGTTATATACACTACAGTGCTTTACGATTTTAGCAATTTCCTTGTCATATAATTCAAAGAAAAGTGGGCAGTTCTTTAATAAGTCCAGTGAAGTCATCAAGAAGCCTTTCGATCGTTAGTTTCGTTATCGTTCACTCTAAGACCCTCAGAAATATCTTGCAGTAATCTAATCATTTGTTGCTCACCATCACTAACTTTACCACCATGAATACGATACCAAAGAGATTCGAAACAATGCGACATATTCTTGCGGACCTCATTTCGCACCTGCTGGACGGGGAATAGAGCATTCAAAAAGGTTAAAAATACGCTGCAGATGATACCTGTAATCGAAGTATGCATTGAAAAAGAAACATCTGCTACAAAGGAATTTAAAATAGGTCCTGCTTGGTCTAGTTGATTCAAGTCGATGAGAGCGATTCGAGGTAAAGCCGCCGTGATCCCTAGAAAGGTGCCAAAAATACCAAAAACAATGAACATACCAGGTAATATATCCAAGAACCTAGATAGCTTATCAAGTGGGATTACCCCTAGAATAGTTGTCCATTTTTTATCTTGAGAAAGTATTCGAGTCGTCAGATCTGAAAACTTTGGTGGGTAGCTACTTACAAAAGCATCTGCATATTGCAATATACCATGTGCTATACTTCTTTTACCGTCAGAAAATTCCTCAAAGCTATATCTTTTTTGTGATCTGAAGTCTCCACGGTTAGATTGGTCTGAGCTTTTTCCTTGCCAATTACGCACATTTCTTTCTGGAAGCTTGGCAATGACAATATCGAGAAATCCTTTTAACCATTGCTCAAC
>PBRN01000120.1 GCA_002725955.1 Pseudobdellovibrionaceae bacterium | reverse complement strand
TGTTTATCTTGCTAAAGAGCCAATACCTACCAACGTAGAGATGGCTGAACTCACATTGCCGTCGGAGCTGGGTAATGTTTTGGTTACTTTCCTCAGGGCTTCGACCAAGATGGTGCAGAAGTCTCGGGGGGTCATGTTTCGATTTTAATTGCTTCATTTAAATGATTAGGCCCTGCTGTAGGAGGTGTGTGCGTTGAAGTTGTTTGTTGACAGAAAAATACTCTCAATAGTTCATATTATATTTTTATCATCACTTGTATTTGGTGTTCCGACTGTTCAGGCAGAAGATTCACTGGTTGAACAGGGCATATATCATGGCTATCAGTTCGAATTTACAAAAGCAGAGCAAGCTTTCCAGAAGCTTATTAAACAAGATCCTAAGGATCCAAAGGGATACTTTTTGATGACCGGCATTTTTTTCTGGAAGATTGTGTATAACCAGGAAGATGAGGTTGCTGCTGAAAAATTGAGGGACTACGCTGAGAAAGCAATTGATATAGCAGAAGATCAGTTAGATAAAAATGAAAAGGATCCCGCAGGAATGTTTTTTCTCGGGGGAGCCTATGGCGCATTAGGTCGTTATCATCTTATGCAGAGAAACTGGATTCGTGCCTTGTATTATGGGAACAAGGGATACCGTTGGTTGAATAAGGTGGTAGCCCAAGATCCCGAATACTGGGATGCTTATCTCGGTGTCGGCATGTTTGATTTTTATGCTTCCGTTTTACCGTCAGTGATTACAGCCTTTCTGGAGACTGAAGGTGATCGTGATAAAGGATTAGAGTATATTGCACTCGCAGCGAACAAGGGGAGTTTACTAAAAGCTGAGGCTCAGTTTTTTCAGGCTCAGATGTTAGTCTTTTTTGAGCAGGATTATGTAAATGCGGAAAAAAGTTTACTGAATTTTTTGCAACGATATCCAGGTAACATCTCCGCTAATCTTATGCTCGGTGTTTGTTATAGCAGAAATGGAAGTTTAGATAAGGCGATGGTAACCCTTGAATCGGCAGGGGAAAAGGCCTTAGCTAGAGGCTACAAAAAATTGTGGGCAAGGTCTGCTATGAATATTGGTAATGTTTATAGTATGAAGAATGATTTTATCCGGGGGCGCGAACAGTATAAATTAGCAATGGACGACCTTGAAAAAACGAGCTTAGGCAGAAAGTCTGGGACTTATGCTGGTAGTTATTACCGCTATTGTAACAACACAGCATTGATTGGTAAAGTTGATGAAGCTAAAAAGTGTTTTGAACAGCTTGAAGATGCCGGCATTTTTACCTCTAAGAAGGCAGAAATCTGGTTGGAGAATCCATTTCATATGGTTGATATTCAGATAACCGAAGCTTCTAATTTTTTAGAGGTTAAACAGCCACAACGGGCACTAAAAGCATTTGAAGTTATTGAAGATAAAATGAACGGCAAAGTGGAGGGTTATCCATTATCACGTAAAGACCGTGTCGCTCTGGGTAAGGGGCGAGCGTTGCTGGATGTAGGTAACGTTTCTGCATCTATTCCTTATTTTGAACAAGTGGTCAAGATGAAAGAACATTCTGATCCGGATCTTAAAGCCTGGGCTCTCTTTTTCTTGGGTCGCTCTCATCGTTTGAATGGTAATTTGGTAGCTGCCAAAAAATATTTAGATCAGGCTATGGAAGAAGCTGGTTTTATGCAGGAAATTATTATTAAAAAAGAACAATATGCATTAGCGAAAGATCAAAAGAATCAGGTTAAAACCAAAGCTGCAAAAAATAATTAAAAATGAGTCAGCCTATCAATGATCTGTTGATAGGGCTGAAATTTTTAAGCGAATCATTCTGTTGGTTTCAAACATAATCAGGCCAGCAGTCCAGGCGCCAACGAACCAAAAGGCAGCAGCTTCTAGATAGACGTTGGCTCCTAATAAAGACAAAGCTATGATCATCACACCTGTTAAAGTCAAGTAGTATAAGAACTCGGATTCTTTGATTTTATTAATTTCTATTTTAGTAAGTATATAGCTAGCAAATATAGTTCCGGAGCCAATGAAAATGGCACCACATAGGGCAAAGCATATTTGGGATCCATATTGGCGATGAAAATAATGAAATAACTCGGTCTGGTTTGTCAGGCTTAAGTCAAACTGAGGGCAGAAAGTAAGAGTTAAAATTCCAATTAAAGACTGAATACCAAGCAATTTGAGAAAAACTTTAAAGTGTGATGATTCCATGTCAGTTGCAACATAGCTAAGAACTTGATCATCTAAGGATTTTACCGGGGTGTTGCCGCTGGAGGCTACGAAATCCTGAAAATCCTTTTCGTTTTGAGAATTCATCATGATTTTTCTCTCCTGTACTTTAATCTTAGTTTCTTGATACCCCGTGAGATAATTTTTCGTACATTAGTTTCAGTGGTTTCCAATAATGTTGAAATTTCTTTAAAATCTTTATCTTCATAGTAACGTAAGCCGAGAGCATTTTTTTCTTGATCAGTGAGCGCTCTTTCTTTCTCTATATCGATCAATTCATTGTTGTCAGGTTCTGCTGTGATCCAGTGATAGTCTTCTAGAAGAACGTTTTGCACCATAGGTTTTCTGAAATAGTCAATCATTTCACTGCGGCATATGGTATATATCCACTTCATAAGCGGGTATTTTGTCTCATAACTCCTTCTGGATCTATGTAACTTTAGCAATATCTTTTGAAAAAGGTCATCAATGATATCTTTATCAGTGATCCGTCGGTTCAGATACGAGTAGATTTTTTCTTTATGACGGGCATAGATCGTTTCAAATGCTTTATAATCTCCTCTTTGATAACGGATCATTAGATCTTCATCTGATAGATTTGAAAATGGACAAACCATCCTCACTCCTTATTACGAGTACTCAGGCTATTTTGTGACAAAAAAAGTTATTGGGCCCATTATATTTTTTATATCTCTAGAAAATACACTACTTTAGCTGAGTAGTTAAGTAATTTGTCACAAACATGACCTAATCTTCGTAATTGTTAGTGTCTTTAAGTTGTTTGTTCTCGGAAAATAATCATGAAAAAATTACTGTTAATTGTCTGGATCTTTCTGACGCCCTGGTATTCTTATAGCCTTTCTTTTGATGAAGCTATCGAAAAAATTAAGAAACATGATCGGATAAGAGTCTTTCAGAATGATGCTGATGGTTTAGCTGCAGCCAGTAATTTTGCTGGTTCTTGGGAAGACCCTGTCATCCAAATCAAAGCTAAAAATTTTCCCATCGTGGCAACGGATGAATATAGTTCTCCTATGACAGGTGTAGAATATTCTTTTGCACAGAAAATCCCACTTAGTGGTAAGTTAGAATATGCTGAAAGTGCTTTGATAGATCTTAGTAAAAGTAAAGTTTTTTTAGGTAATGAGCAGGAAAAAGAACTTTATAGATTATTCTGGTTGGCAATGATTGCGGAACGTCGGTTAAGAGAAGAAGAAAAGATTACTAAACGGAATATGATCTGGATAAAGAAGTTACTTAAGGTCTCTGAAAAATTATATTCTAATGGAAAAGTCTCACAGCAGGTTTTATTGGAACAAAAAATTCGTCGTTCGGAGCTTCGAGCCAAGCTTACTAATATTGATTATAGTTTGGATCAGATTCAGATTCAGTATGCCTACCTTCTGGGTGCCCCCGATAGTTCGATTGACATAGGTTCGATTCCATGGGAGCTCTTAGAACAACAAGATGTTGAGAAAAAAGATAATAAAGAATTAGCCTTACAATCTTCTTTAAAATCTAAAATTCAAAACCTAAAATCTAAAAAGCTAGCATATATTCCTGATGTTCAAGTTTCTTTGGGGTACACGCCAAAAAAAGAAGCAGCCGGATCTGTGGATACTATTACCGCTATGTTTGCTCTACAAATTCCTATAGGTGAAAAAAAACATGCCTCCCACCAGGAAGCTATTTATCAAAAATCTCAAGCTGCAGTAACACTCAATGATTATCGACGCAGTAAAGCTCAGCGTATCGCATCGCTGGGATTCGAAATTAAAAAAATAAAAAGTGATCTAGATTTTCTTGTCAAAACTACAATACCTCTAGCAGAGAACTCTCGAGCAATATCATCTCGGTCATATGCTCTTGGGCAAGTTAATTATTATGAACTTTTGCAAACAGAACTTAAATTACAAGAAATTTTATTTAAGAAAATTAACCTCAAATCTAAGCTAGCGGAAATAAAATTGGCATACAAATTTTCGAATGGAGAAAGACTCTATGCACAAAAGAAATAAATTATTCGTAAGTATTAACCTGATCAATCGGATTTTCTTGTTGCTGTTAGTCAGCTTTGATGCCTATGGATCGGAACAGGAAGGGCATAATCATAAACATGAAGAACTTGAGCTTTCGGATGAAAGTAACTCATTTTACTATACCTGTTCGATGCATCCAGAAATAAATCTTGATGGTCCCGGAAAATGTCCGATTTGTAATATGAATCTTACTAAAATAGAAATTGAGAAGGAAGATGAGAAAACAATAGATAAGCAATCTGGAGATAAAGTCAAAAAACAATTGTCTCCGGGTGATGCTATTGCTCGAGTTAAGCTACGAAAAGCTCATCTCAGTCACTTTAAACCCGAGTTTTTTAAAGTGACATCGATGTTGATGAATAAAAAAATTCGTTTACTTGGCTCAGCTGTGCAAATGGAGGATAGAGATAGAAATATATCGGCGCGTATTAGTGGTCGGGTTGAAAAGGTCTATGTTAAATCAACAGGTTTTTTAATGAAGACAGGGGATCCGGTAGTAGATCTATACAGTCCTGCACTGATAACGACTGGAGAAGAGTATGTCCTGGCGAGAAAGTCCTTTGAAAAATCTGGTAATAAAGATTTTAAGAACTTGATGAATCAAAGTATAGCTAGACTTACATCTTGGGGCATTCGGAAATCACAGGTGCAGTTATGGTTTCGTCAAGGTAAAGTCCCAGAAAAGATAACGATATATTCTGGTGCGACAGGAATCGTCAGAAAATTAAATGCCGTTGTGGGGCGTTATTTTAAAGAAGGTCAGAACTTTTTAGAATTATCTGATTTATCCCAACTCTGGGTAGAAATGGATGTGTATGAGCATGATGCTGCCTTAGTATCCCTTGGCCAAGAAGTGGAGTTAGAATTTACAGCCCTACCAGGTCATGTAGTGAAGAGCGTTGTTGATTTTATTGACCCTGTCTTAGACGAATCATCAAGGACTCTAAAGATAAGAGTGACAATTGTTAATCCCGATGGGCGCATAAAGCCTGGTATGGTGGCGGATGCGACCTTGTCGGTCCATTGGTCGAAGGAATCGCTGATTGTCCCTCGAAGTGCAGTGATAGATACCGGCAAGAGAAAAGTAATATGGATGAAAGTAAGCGAAAGACAATATCAAGCAAAACTAGTTAAAACTGGTTTTGAAGCTGAAGGTTTTATTCAGATTATAGCGGGCCTGGAAGAAAATGATCAGGTCGTGATGGAAGGTAACTTTCTGCTTGATGCCCAGGCGCAGTTGTTTGGCGGTTATGAAACACTACCCAAAGCCAATAATGATCATTCAATTCATTAGATAGAGGAAAAGATGTTAAACAAAATTATCGAATTGGCTATTCGAAAACGTATATTGGTAGTGCTTACTTTTATGTTAGTTGGATTGGCTGGAGTCTTCAGTTTGAGAACGGCTGCGGTTGATGCTATTCCTGATATTGGTGAGAATCAACAGATCGTATTTACCGAGTGGGCCGGGCGTTCACCAAAGGATATTGAAGAGCAAATAACCTATCCTTTGAGTGTTATATTACAAGGGATTCCTGGAGTTAAGAATGTTCGAGGCATATCTGCTTTTGGTTTTTCGACTATTTATATTGTATTTAAGGACGATATTGATTTCTATTGGAGCCGTTCCCGAGTGCTTGAAAAGTTGGCCGCAGCTCCAGCACAGTTACCAGATGGGGTGTTGCCTCAGATGGGGCCAGATGCTACGGGCTTAGGACAAATATTTTGGTATACGATTGAAAATAATAAGGATGCCAGCAAACCTCTGTCGCTTGCTAAATTGCGTTCATTACAGGATTACCACGTTCGTTATCTATTGCAAGGTGTCGAAGGTGTTAGCGAAGTGGCTAGTGTTGGTGGTTTTGTTAAGGAGTACCAGATTGATGTCGATCCGAAAAAATTGTTTGCCTATAATGTCCATTTTAGTACTTTAGTCAAAGCCATTCAGGATAGTAATCTAGATACCGGTGCTGAGGTGATTGAAGATGGAGCACGAGAGTTTTTGGTAAGAGGAAAAGGTTTTTTTAAGTCTCTTGCCGATATAGAAAACGTAGTAATTGCCATTCAAAATAAGACCCCGATAAGAGTTAAAGACGTAGCTTCCGTAGGAACTGGTCCAGGGTTTCGCCGTGGTGCTCTGGATAAAAATGGTCAGGAGGCTGTGGGTGGTGTTGTTACTATGCGCTTTGGAGAGAACCCGAAGCTGGTGATTGAAAGAGTTAAAGCAAGATTGAAGGTGGTGGGAGATGGTTTGCCAAAAGGAGTTAGTATTGTACCTTTTTATGATCGTACTGAACTAATCGATCAAACCTTGAGTACTGTTTACACAGCCTTAACAGAAGAAATTATCATTACCATTATCGTCATATTTATTTTTCTATTACACATGCGATCCTCGATTTTAGTATCTCTTACTTTACCATTTGGTGTGGGTATCAGTTTCATTGGTCTAAAAATACTAGATATCGAATCGAATGTGATGAGTTTATCTGGCATCGTTATCGCCATTGGTTCGATGGTTGATATGGGTATTATTATGACTGAGAATATCTATGGACGCCTAAGTGATCAACCGGAAGCTTCATCTGGTGAGAGGTTGAAGATTATTATGAGTGCTGCGCGAGAGGTGGGGACACCCATCTTGGTTGCTGTCATGACCACGATTATAACTTTTCTACCGGTATTTGGCCTAGATGGTAGTGAGGGAAAGCTATTTGGGCCTTTGGCTTGGGCTAAAACCATTGCTATGTTAGGCGCTGTTATTGTTGCTTTGTTGCTTATTCCAGCTCTGTCTGTACCCTTGCTCAAGGGTAAGTTGAGGCCGATTGAGCATAATACTGTCAGCCGGTTAGTCGTTAATACTTATCGCCCGATTCTGCTTCAGGTATTAAAACACCGTAAAAAGTTTTTGCTGATTCCTGGGATTATTTTATTAATAGGTCTATGGTCGTTTGCTCAATTAGGTAAAGAGTTTATGCCTTCTATGAATGAAGGTGATATTTTATATATGCCTGTCACGACACCAGATATCAGTATGACCAAAGCGAAAGAGTTACTTTCCTATACGGATAAAGTTTTGAAGGACCACCCTTTGGTTGAAAATGCTGTAGGAAAACTGGGCCGAGTTGGGAGTGCTATTGATCCAGCTCCGGTAGCCATGTTCGAAACACTTGTTAAGTTAGTTCCGAAAGAGCAATGGCCAGAAGGAACTTCGATTTATGACATCATGCAATCTTTAGATGAAACCCTACAAATTCCTGGACTGGTTAATTCATGGGATTTTCCAATTCAAACCAGGATAGGAATGATTTCAACCGGTATCAAAACTCAGATAGGAATCAAGATTTTTGGGGCTGATTTGAAAGTTCTCGAGCAGCTGGCAGCTGAAATTTCAAGACAAATAGGAACTGTTGAAGGAGCCTACGGTGTTTATGGAGAAAAGATATCGGGTAAGCCTTATATAGAGTTTGATATAGATCGAGTTGCAGCCTCCCGCTATGGTATTAACAGTGGTCAGGTTAACCAAATCCTAAAAACTGCAGTAGGCGGGATGGCGATAGGTCAATTTTATGAAGGCCGTGAGCGTTATCCTATTAGAGTTCGTTATAAAAAGGAGTTGCGGGATCGCATAGATGAATTAAAAAGGGTTTTGGTTCCGAGTCCTTTGGGTTCACACATTCCGATGGAACAGTTAGCAGATATCAAGATTGTTACTGGTCCGGCGGCCATTCAGTCTGAAAATGGGATGCTGCGATCTATGGTTCAACTGAATGTTCAGGGGAGAGACCTCATTGGTTTTGTCACTGAAGCTAAGCAGCTGATAGAAGATAAAGTTAAGATACCACCAGGCTATTCAGTGGTTTGGGCTGGGCAGTATGAAAATCAAGTGCGAGCTAGTCAGCGTTTACAACTGCTGGTGCCATTGGCTCTCCTGGTCAATGTAGTTATCATCTATCTCGGTATTAAAAACCTTCGTAATGCGTTCATTATTTTTAGTGCTGTCCCGATTGCAATCTCAGGCGGTTTTATTCTCTTGTCCTTATTTGAGGTGAATACCTCAGTAGCCGTCTGGGTTGGGTTTATAGCCTTATTTGGCATAGCTGTGGATGATGGAGTTGTGATGATGACTTATTTGCAGCAGTCTTTGAAACAGATGCAGCCTCAGAATGTCGAAGAGTTATCGGCTTGTATCATAAAGGCGGGTTGCCGCCGTATCCGCCCTTTAATGATGACTACCATGACTACAGTGGTGGCTCTGATGCCGGTTGTATGGTCAACGACCACAGGAAGTGAGATTATGCGGCCTATGGCGATACCGGTTTTGGGGGGCATGTTGGTTGAAGTCATCACTTTATTTGTGGTGCCCGTCATCTTTTCATTAGTTGAGTCCCATGATTACACCAGCCACAAGTCAATTTGAGATGTTCTTTGGGTTTGTAGCCAATCTGACTCAGATTGTGGTTTTGCATGATTGTCATCTTGTTGTTTGCAGTTTGATCTGCGCTTGACAGGGTCTGGTGGGAGCTATTAGTTTGACTCTTATTTTTATCTTTAAACAATGTTTGGGGTTTTTGGTGCTTATACGTAGCTCTATTATACTTTGTACTCTGATACTTGTAGGTCTAACTGCTAGCCAAGAAAGTTATGCTCTCTGCCAGGAAAAAGCTAAATCGGATCTGGCGGCTGTGCGGGAAATTATGGATACACGCTCTGTTGCGGCCTTAGCTGACTGGGAGGAGGTTAAGTCTAGTGCTGACTATATCCAGTATAAAGGGCGACTCAACTTTGCGCTTGCTCAATATGATATCCAACAAAAGGTAGAGTTTCTTTATTATAAATCTTCTGTAACGGTAGAAACTGGTGAGCCGGCGCCGTTGATATTTATTATGAGCAGTATAGCCGGTACTACGCAGGCAGAAAAACATATTGCCCGTTACCTGGCAAAGCAAGGCATATCAACTGTGGTCAGTTTTTTTCGTGAGCATGAAGGTGAAGACGAAGGTCCTGATATTGCCAACACATGGATTGATATTGCGGTGAGTATGACGGCGCAAATGAGTTTAATTGACTTTTTTGAAACCTTACCAGAGGTGCGTGCCGATGCGATGGGTATGATTGGGATAAGTCTCGGTGGCATCAGAGGGACTTTTGTTATGGGAGTTGAGCCTCGATTAAAAGCAGCTACCCTTGTGGTGAGTGGTGGGGACTTTTACGATATTATGGCTACGAGCCAAAATCCTGCGGTTAAAAAGATTAGGCTGCAGCAGATGGAGTCGCTGGGATTATCTTCGGTAGAAGCATACAGAGATGTTTTACAGGGTTATCAGCAATATAATGCCTTGGATTTGATATGTGAGCGAGATTCTGAGGAAGTTCAGTTATTCGTAGACCGTAGGGACAAGACTGTGCCTTATCCAACGCAACAGCAGCTTCAGCAGGCTTTGGGGGCGAGCTCTGTCTATGAAAGTAACCTCGGGCATCTGGGAGGTGTGCTGTGGTACTTAGCTCGTCATGTGCAAACTTCGGTCGATTTCTTTACAGAACGCTGGGGCATTAGCGAGGGAAACCGATGACACTATTGGCCCATGCCTGTTATGAAGTATTGGTTGAAAGTGATCAAGCGAATCACATAGCAGACTTTATTGAATGGTTAAGGCTAGAACATGGGCCTGATTTACTGAAGACTGATGGTTGTTTTGAATACCGTTTGTTTCGATTGAATGACTGCCAAGTTAGAGTCGAGTATCTATTTCAGTCTCAGGATCATTTAGACCATTACCTTACTGTGGATGCTCCTCGCCTTAGAGGGAAAGGGGCAGCGTTTTTTGCTGATAGATCCATGCGAATCACCAGAAATCAATCTAGCTTGCTATTATCGGTGCGTTAACCCAACTCCACATTCCATCCTGTTGTTTTTGTTGAAGTTTGTGGGGCCATGTCTTGTTTGTTAGGGGTTTAAGAGGTCAATTTCAATTATTTTAGATCCTTGACAATTTTAATTTCTGTTTTACCTTAATTGGACAAGGATGCCCACTAGGGTCTTTTTTATGTATCTGAAATGATAGAGGATTTCAGATTGCTGATGGGAGAGTCAAGTCATGACCAAACTTTTGATCACTCTTATGGCTAAATTGTTATTGCTAGGGTTAGGTGTATATCTGGCTGTTGTCGTTCTATTGCCAATTGCAGTGATATTGATCGGATTGTCTGCGCTTGCTGCTGCTTATTATCTGTTCAAATCAAGTAGTGAAGAGAAAAAACAGGTGAAGGATACTTACGATGTCATTAAAAACTTCATTGAAAATCGTAAAAATGTGAGCCTGGTCGTTGTTCGCTCGCCGCAATCCGCAACTAAAACCGAACCGAAGAAAAGACATTTAACTATTGTTCCAGATCCAGGTTGATCTGTTTGTTCAATTGACGATTTATCAAAAAGGAGACCGAATTGGTCTCCTTTTTTGCGTCCTATAACTCAACTATTTTTAGCGATGCTGGTTTGAAAAAAGTTTAAGGTATGATTAGAATATTTTTAACAATATCTATTATGATAGCCTAAGTTGCTTTGCGTGTGGGTTGCGTGTGATTATGCAAAGTTTACGGCAATTCGTTGATTTTGGTATTCGTCCATCTGTATTGAGGTCTATAGCTATGAAAACAACACCGATGACAACTAAACTCTATAAGTATGTCAAGGAACATTGCCCCTATCCTCATATGATTTTAGATAAGATTGCCCGAGAGACAGCTCAAAGAACTGATTGTGCGATGCAGATTCCCAAGGATCAGGGTGCCTTTTTGTGTGAGTTGGTGCATATTATGGGGGCAAAAAATATAATTGAGATCGGTCGCTATACCGGCTATAGCGCTATTTGTTTGGCGCAAGGGATGGCCAGTGACGGGGTGCTTCATAGTATAGATAATGACCCGGTCACGACCGAAATAGCTGAGAACTATTTCGCCGAGGCTGGCCTTACAGATCGTATTAAGACCGTCACGTCCGATGCTTTAAATTATTTAGACATACTCATTAGCGAAAACAATCAAAATACTTTTGACCTAATGTTTATTGATGGTGATAAGGAATCTTATATTCCCTACTATGAAAAGGGACTTGCTCTGCTCAGGCATGGTGGTGTTATTGTCGCAGATAATGTGATCTGGGGTGGTGCGGTTATTGATCAGAAAGACCAATCTTCCGCCACGCAGGCCATTAGAGAGTTCAATGAACATCTTTATCATGATGATCGGGTCACGGGTATGATGCTTCATATAGCAGATGGTATGTATGTGGTCAGAAAAAACTAGGTGCGTTTCGGAAGTAACCATTTTTTCTTGCATATGGCTCTATGGGTAGCAGCCATATGGAATTTTCTTTAGTTAGTTATATTTCAATAGTAGCGCTAACTGGCCGATGATCGCTTTTCATCTGATTATCCGGACAATAATTATCTTGTGACTCGAGAATTTTGCTAGAGGCTTCCCACTCGGAGCTGCCAAGTCCGCCAATAAAGACAAAATCTAGGATGCTTTGATATCTGACGCTACACTGAGTCGGGACCAATTCTTCTGGTTCAAGCCATTGCCACTTTTTACTAAGAATGCTCAGACCTTTATCACTTTGACCGGAGTTTACATCATAATCAAGGTTGTAGTCACCCAGAGCAATATACGGGTATTTAAGTTGATTCGACCATGCAATCAACAATTCACATTGTTGATGCCTAATGTTTCTTTTGCTGCGGTAGAGATGATTATTTATGACATAGAATAGGCGGCCCGTCGTTTTAACTTTTAAGAGAGCCACAAGGGGAGCCCTTACTGCGCCACCTATATTGATATGATTTAGTTCAGTTGTTTCAAGCAGTGCTAAGCGGTCTGTCCGATAAATTAATCCTAATCGGTCAGCCCCTCCAGTGGTTCCTAAGATAAATCCCTGATTCTTTGAATTCTTTCGAATATAACCTTTAATGACTTGAGCCCAGGTCGGGCTGATTTCTTGAAAGCCGATCACATCATATTCATCCATGTAGCGGGTAATCATAGTCATAAGATAATTGATGTCGGCATCGCCAGATTCAAGATTAAAAGTTAAGACCTTGAACTGATCTTCCAAGGTTGTTTTAGAACTATTTAATCCTACTTTTCTTTGTTGCTCTGTGATCGTTGGTTGTTGGTCAGAACCTAAGGTAGGGTGTGAAAAAGAGAGAAAGCATAACAAAACGCTTGCTATTTTAAAAAAACAGTTAGAGCTCATGCCTTGATTTCCTTTTTAGAAATAGTGAAGCTGATCCAACCTGTTTACCAGTATGACTTGCTCATCAGATTATTCTCTGTTTTGAGCAGGAGCCTTACCGTTATATTTCTCGGGTATCTAGATCTATTATTTTTCACCCAAGAGCGCTTAGCAAGTAAAAAGTCTAATTATTTNGATTAAATTTTCAAAATANTTCAGAACCACTCTNTTTCTTGNNGGNTGAGNGCAATATTACGCAAGAAATTAACTTTCTTTTATCAACTTCTTTAATACAATGTCGGTTNAGATNCATGGGGAGTCAATAGGNCCTTATGAAGGTAAATGACATATTTCTNAAATTATGCAGGGTCATTCTGGTAACCGCTTTTTTATTCGGAGTTCTGGTGATGTTGATGGAAGATTCCTTTATTTATTTCCCTTCCCGCTATCCTGAAGGNAATTGGAATACCGAGGGCCGAGGCAAGTGTCGTGTTGANGATNTTAGTTTTGAAGCTGATGATGGTGTCAAAACTCATGGNTGGTTTCTTGAAAANCCAGGAACCAGTAAGNTCATTGTTTATTATCATGGTAATGCCGGTAGCATTGCTGATCGCTATGAATGGGGGTGTCAACTCACAGATTCAGGTGCCAGTGTGCTGATGGCTGAATATCGTGGTTATGGCCGTAGCGAAGGTAAACCCGGTGAAGAAGGTTTTTATCGNGACGCTGAAGCTGTTTGGGCGTGGTTAACTAAAACCAAGGGGTATGCTCCTCAGGATATTGTTATTTATGGTAAATCGCTGGGAGGAGGGGTTGCCGGTGAATTGGCTGCCCGACATACACCTGGTGCCTTGGTTTTGCAGTCAACTTTTACCAGCATCACCGAAATGGCAAAAATTGTTTTACCCGTCGTTCCTTCTTTTATGCTTAAAACTAGATTTGATACATTTGAAAAATTACCACTGATTCAGTGCCCGGTATTGGTGATTCATAGTCGCAGTGATGAAGTTATTCCTTTTGCTATGGGAGAAAGTCTTGCTGCTCAGGCACCCAACCTCAAGCATTTCATACAGTTTTCTGGTTATGGCCATAATGATTTGATTGCTGGCAAAGGGGGAGAGATCGTTCAGGGAATTGCGGATTTGATTGCACATTAATCTGGCTTGCGTTCTTTCGGAACTTATGACTCCCGACATATGAAACGTCTCCGATACCCATTTTGAGTCCGTTTTTAGGGTGGAGTTTCTTTATCAGTGGGGTGTCACAGGTCAGATCCTCTCGGGAGTAAACCCTTTAATGGCCGTGTGCCAGCAGATTGTGGTGATGGCTATGGTCGCAGTAGTATCTGGCTTGTCATCTGCTAATTTTTTCTATTATCAAAAAACGCTTAACCAGTATTAAAACGTTTCAATGATTTTAATCATGCTTTGATTATGTGGATATCAAAGCATGAGATGTTATTGAACATCAATATATTCAAAACGACCACTTTCGAAGATGCCAGCTTCTTGGTCTTGGGCTACTTCATCACCCGTGAACCAGGGTAAATAACCAGGATGATCCGCAAGATGAATTTGGTACCAGGATACTGTATAGCTGGATATATCACTTTCAAAATCACCCGGACGAGTGATAGAGTGACCAAAGTCAGAAAAATTAGCTAAAGCTTTTTCGGTATTTTCGAGCTGGTCATATACGGCTTCGACTCGACCTGGCACAGCAACCCGATCGAGAGTTCCTGTTACAAAAAGTGCAGGTGTGGTTGTGGTTAAAGGTGCTGGAGAAAATGCGTTAAGTGGCATCGCTGCAGCAATTTTATCACCTAAGTTATTAGCAGCCAGGATGGTTCCTGCTCCGCCCATGGAAAAACCAGTGATACCTAATTTTTCGGTATTAACTGAATCGACAATGGGAGATTGATCGTTCTGGTTTTCACTGAGCAACATTTGAATTTCGAACCACAATGAAATACACCTATATTTAAGGAAATACTGATAAATTATTGAAAAATTCAGGCTCAAATTTGATAGAAGTGTTAGCAATACGAACACTCTCAAACATATTGTCAAATATTTCCTATTCCTTCAGATGTTATTCAGAGGGTAGAGATGATTGATATCATTCTTCAGGATATGGACAAGAGAAAAAAAGAGGAGGATATGATTTGGCTATAATATCTATATACAGACGAGAAACCTTTCCT
>PBRN01000119.1 GCA_002725955.1 Pseudobdellovibrionaceae bacterium | reverse complement strand
TCAAAAGCGCTGCCATCAAACCACTAATATTATTTTAACAATTTAGTTTTTTTATATAAAGAAAAAAAACATAGTGGCCCGAGTATTTAAATGTTTAGCATATTCTACCGAAAAAAACCTGAATGAACACTCTAAGTGAATGGTTTTAATTATTACTTATAGAGTAATGACTGTATGATCATACTTGCAATTAAAAAAGTTGAATTGCGGAAAGAAATCTCAAAACAATTAAAAATTGTTGGAGCTGAGGTATCTATTCTGGATTTTAAGAATAAGAATTTTCTTAAAGACTTATATAATCCAGTTATTTCAGCCATCGTTACTGATGCTAAAATCCCTACTATTCCAGATGCAACCACCATTGATATATTAAATAGCTTTAGTAATCGTATACCTGTGCTTGTATTGAAAGATCTTCGTTCCCAACAAAAATCGACCGGTAAGATCATGGACTTTTCCAGCAATATCACCATAATCGATTTAGGCTCCGAAGCAGCACTCAAAGGAGTAATAAGTACTCTGGCAGTAATGAATGAGAAAGGAGCTAAAGGGGCTAAGGAAGAATATCAAACAATTCCGCACTACAATATTCAACTTCCATCTCAGATGCTGAAAGAAAATGGAGCCTTAGGCATAGTCACGATTGATGCATCGAACTTCTCAAAACTAGGAGTTGAATATGGCAATGATGTGTACGTTAAAGTCAAAGAAGTCTTTTCTGCAATTCTATTCAACATGTGGGGTAAAAAAGGAGCTTTTAGACAAACTGATCTCATCTTCAGGCAATCTTTAAATAGTAATACCTATGTTATTTTTATGAATAGATCACGTAATAAAAATTCACTTCCTTTGCCTGGAGCCTTAGAAAAAATAGCCGAACGTCTTAGCGCTTTTATCCAAAGAGAATTATGGAAAGAAATATTCTCTCAATCAGAAGAAAGAAAAATTCCTACATACGTTAGAAAGATACCGTTAGTCGGAGTGGGTTTCTGCGGTGTCATAAATAACCCTTGTATAGATAGTCATGAAATAATTGAAAAAGGTCTAAATGCAAGTTTTAAAGCAGCTGTCGTCCAACCCAAAAGGACTAGGGAAAGACAAAGAGAGTTAATGCAAACATTAATTCAATCTGAGAAAATGCTTTATCCAAAGTTTCAGGGTATTTTTCACTTAGAAAATATTACCAAGGAAATTATAGAGGAGTCTGAAAAGCTTAATAGTATTGGACCACTCAAAAATCAGATCTTTGGGTTTGAGTCACTCATCAGAATTGATCAACCATCGGTTGATAAAGATCTTAAACTGATGGAAACAATGGGTATTGAGGCTAAATATCTAAGACCTGATATATTACTAGATATGGCAAAGTCTACTAAAGTCGCACTCGAATTAGATCAAGCTTGTTTAAATCATGCAATAATCAATTCAGATAATTTACCAGGAATGCTAATGGTAAATATATTACCAAGAAACCTATATTACATAGATAAGCTAGCATATATCTTCAATAACAGAGAAAATATCATGTTTGAGGTTTCCGAGTCTGAAGCTATTAACAATTTCGACCTGATGTTAAAAGCTAGAAATCACTTAGAAACACTCGGCATGGGAATCGCTGCGGACGATTTTGGCAAAGGTTTTTCAAGCCTAGAAAGAATTATCAAACTTAAACCTCACATTATTAAATTTGATAGAAGTATGATTGAAAATATTCACGCTGATAAAGTCAAACAGGCTTATGTAAAAGGTATGGTAATCGCTGCTAAAATTCTTCAAACAGTGGTATTAGCAGAAGGGGTCGAACGCTGGGAGGAAGCTGAAGTGCTTCAACAAATGGGCATAGAGCTTATCCAAGGGTTCTTATTCCATAGACCAGAAGATGCTAAGTCTATCGAAGAAGCCTTGCAGACATACACTGTACACACTGTTGCATAATTTCATTCTTACATAAATCCCATAAAACTTATAGTATAGTCATGAAAAAGCAATCTAGGAGAAGATCGTGGAAACTTGGCTTATCACAGGAAGCAACAGAGGTATTGGACTACACCTTGCGCAGCAAGCTCTTCATAACGGCTACACAGTTATCGCAGCCTGCAGAAACCCTGATGGCGCTAGATCATTATGGGAGCTAGAAGCGGACTACCCTAATAAACTAACCTTACTTAAATTAGACATTTCCGATCCAGAATCAATTGCTGAACTACCTAATCAAGTAAGTGCAAAGTCAATCGATGTTCTTATTAATAATGCAGCTATCCAATCTGACCCCGGGGGACCTTGCGACTCGCTATCCCAACAAAATATGAACAAGGTCTTCAATGTAAATAGCACCGGACCAGCACTAGTATGCAATGCACTAAAGTCCAAAATCGTAAGTGCCAAAATTATTCAAATTAGCAGCGACTGGGGTTCTATAGAAGACACCGGAGCAACTGACTATCTAGCTTATCGTATGTCAAAAGCAGCATTAAATATGTATAGTAGAGTACTTTCTCTGGAGCTGCCAAAGGCCATTTGCACTTCTTTCCACCCGGGATGGGTTAGAACTGATATGGGAGGCCCAGAAGCAGATATAACTCCCCTCGAATGTTCTCAAAAAATAGTCTCAGCGATAAAAAAACTTACCACAAAACACACAGGTATGTTCTTAAACTATGAAATGCAAGAAATGAGATGGTAATCAAAGACTGTCAAGCAGCTTGTGATTACCATCAATAGATTCACCTAATCTCAGGGAAGCGATTAGGCTCTCTTGCTCTTAACATCTGATAAACTGCGTCAAAAATATCATCCGCATTTGGCTTAGAGAAATAATCACCGTCAGAACCATAAGCAACACGATGAGAATGGGAGCTTAAAGTCCGAGGCCTTGCGTCTAGATATTCATAACCTTTTTGTTTTTCCAAGACTTGCTGCATCATATAGCCTGTAGCACCTCCAGGGACATCTTCATCAACGAACAAAATAGTATTCGTCTTTTTCAACGATTCCGAAATCACCCATTCCGAGTCGAAGGGAAGCAAAGTTTGAACATCGATCACTTCAGCTTCAATACCTGACTCACTCAATAGCTCTGCGGACTCCATAGCAATACGAACACACGCACCATAGGTCACTATTGTAACTTCATTACCTTCTCTCAGAATTTCAGGGACACCGAGAGGAACCCTAAAGTCAGCTAAGTTATCCGGGACTTTTTCCTTGAGCCTAAAGCCACTTAAAACCTCAACAACAAGCGCCGGATCATCACCGGCAAGCAGTGTATTATACATTCCGGCAGCCTGAACCATGTTTCTAGGCACACATATATGCATACCTCTAGACCCATGAATTAGCGTACCCATTGGTGATCCAGAATGCCAAACGCCTTCGAGTCTATGTCCTTTACTACGAACAATCACNGGTGCTATCTGNCCNCCAGCAGTTCGATAATGTAAACAAGCAAGATCNTCCGACATCACCTGAAAGCAATAAAGCATATAATCCAAGTANTGAATATCTACAATNGGCCTCAATCCNCGGAGAGCAGCACCTATACCTTGNCCCAAAATAGTAGCTTCACGNATNCCAGTNTCAGTAACCCGTCCTTCTCCANATTTATCATGCAAACCTTCGAANTCAAGGTTCACCCCACCTAATTTACCTACATCTTCACCAATAATAAAAACTCTTGGATCCGCNCCTAAGTGATGATCNAAAATCTTTTGTATAANGACTCGCCCATCTACTTCTTCCGAATCTTTAGAATAAACAGCAGGAATAGGATCTANTTTCAANGGNGAATGNTCACTTTCTGAAGTCAAGTGAGACGAATAGCGAAANTTGCATTCTCGATGAATGCCATCAACTAAAGCGATTAACTTTTCCTTACTGGGATTGGACACATCTTTCATCGNAATTAAAATCCTGCGCCCAATACTAATCAATGCTTTTCGATTTATAACAGGNAAGCTTTTTAGCCGACTAATTCCCTTTTCCACAGCGGAGCTNGGACTCTCCTCCTGAAGTTCCCCTAAAACNCCNAGAATCTCTTTGCGNTCATTNTCCATTGGAGCCAAGAACTCTTCCCAAGATTCCTTTCNATANTTCTCNACTTCTTTCTCGGCGTCAGATTCCATTTGTTCAATNTCTTGCTCAGTGACATAANCTTCATCTAACATCCACTGNCGCATCTTGGATATNCAATCCNGACTTTGCTCATATTTNATTCTATCAGGACTCTTATAACGCTCCTGNCTACCACTGGTAGAGTGGCCTTGTGGTTGAGTCATTTCNATAACGTGAATTAAAGCCGGTATATGTTCTTTTCGNACNCGNTCAGCTACTNTCTGATACACCTCNCATAATTTCACATAATTCCAGCCTTCAACNACCTCAATAATTAAGCCATTAGTTCCTTCTTCCTTTTCGAATCCNGCACAGATCTTCGATATCGACTCNTTAGTTGTTTGGTATTTAGAATGAACCGATATTCCATAATCATCNTCCCATACTGATANGATAAGAGGGACCTCTANNACACCAGCAGCATTCAAGCACTCCCANAAAACTCCCTCACTCGTAGAGGCATTNCCAATAGTACCAAACGCTATTTCNTTACCACTCACAGAGAATTTAGAAAGATCCTGAAGACCTTGNTTTTCTCTGTATAGCTTAGANGCATAGCCAAGACCNAGTAGCCGGGCCATTTGAGAAGCCGTTGGAGAGGCNTCTGCAGACGTATTATGCATCATNANCTGATTCAGCCAATTNCCATTTTCATCCAAGAAACGNCTAGCAAAGTGGCTATTCATNTGGCGCCCACCAGATGAAGGTTCTCTCTCAACATCAGCATCAGCATATAATTGAGCAAAGAATTGCTTAATATTNATAGCCCCTAGNGCAAACATAAATGTCTGGTCTCGNTAGTAACCGGAACGCCAATCNCCATGTTTAAAAGCCTTAGCCATAGCGACCTGAGCAACTTCCTTCCCGCCACCAAAAATTCCGAATTTNGCCTTACCNGACAGNACTTCCTTCCTTCCGGTTAGACTTGCTATACGACTTTTAAAAGCCACCATATANTCTTGAANTACTTCGGCTTTAGATATCACGAACGAATCANNTTTATTTTTTGTAACTGCAGGCATTCTTTCACCCCTGTTTAGGANGCTCGAAAAATAGTTTTTGTAATACATACAAGTATCGATGCATTCANATTTCCACTCCCGAGAAAATCAACGGGGNAGTAATAATTTTGTCAGACTATCGAAAAAGCCATCTTTCATTTGAAAAATTAATATAATATGACTGAACACAACAGTCTAGGANAGTTAACCAGTTTNCGAGAATTTGCTGCTACATTTTCATATAAGTATAGCGAATCCGANTAGTTATATACCATAACATTACNGATCATACCAGTTTTCCCAGCTATGTCTTAAATGCGTTAAGTTATATAAAAAGCTCTATTTGTTATCATATTGATACTATCTTCAAATAAAATGGCATGATAATTTTTAGGAAAAAACATAAGAAGAAAAATTTAGCTAAGTCTTATTATACATCTATGCACAAAATTTTCATAAAACGGAAAAATTAACGGGAAACGATCACGAACGAACAACTTGTCAATCTGGCATCTAATCTATCTTCAATTTGAAACATTTTTTATTCTTCTATAGGCGAAAAAGCTTCATCATTAGAAGCAACACTATTTTTGTCTAATGCCGGATTAAAACGCTCGTCACACCACTCGTCTCCTGAAATTTTCCGACAAACCATTTCAATAGCACATGCGTCCTGGCTAAGGCCTTGGCAATCTCTTTTAGATTGGTTTTCAATTAATTTTTCTCTCAAAGCGAAAAAGCTAAAACCAATTAAAAAAAAACCACCTAGATGAATCGTAACACGAAACATATAAAGCTCCTTTAACTCACTGCCTGAAGACATCCATACAATCGGACATCCGAGCTGGAGCTTTTTTACTATAGGGTATTTTTTGGATAAGGGCCTGGAGCAGTTTAACTATTTTATTGAAAAATCTGTTCCTGAGGTATTGCTGACACAGCAAGAAACAGAGCCAAAGTTAGGCGATAAGCCTTTTCGATACTATCCACAGAAATAATATCAATATTATCTCCTGGTTTATGCCAATGGTTAAGATGGTTAAAATCGATGAGATTAATAACTGGCAGGCCTCTTTGTTTGAAAGGAATATGGTCATCTTCCACATCTACTATATTTGCATTAGAAAAAAGTGGTGAAAAATTAAGTAGTCGATCTAATTTAGAGGCTATTTTCCTTAAACTTGCAGAAGAGTTTCGATCAATTGTCAATTTAATACCAGGTTCTCCGACCATATCTATNAGGATAAGAGACTTAACTTTATTACCACCCCACTTTTCTGGAAGACANAACCCATTGCCACATTTATTCAGCTGTTGNGCAATATGACGACTACCATAAGTATTATCATCGGTATAGGCTGGNTGTCTCAGCTTACCATCTTGCCAATTTGGTAAATATGCTTCTTCTCCATCAAACCAAACAGCCATCAAACTGCACTGCAAACCACGAGAACCTCGATCCGNAAATCCTTTAGCAACCGATAATANCTGNATAAGCAACGCCGATGACGATCCGCTATCATTAGCACCACGATATACAAAGNNACGAAAGTATTTGGAGTCGTAGTGAGAGCCNACCAAGACAACACAACCATCNCCCTCGTGACTTTTTGCCAGAATATTTCTACCCGACTTTTTCAAAAACAACGGAACAGGTGCTTGACGATTGTCNAGCAGGATAGGNTTTGGAACTTTGGCAANAAAATGATCCTCCAGTGGTTTGAGACCAATATTTTTTATTTGATTCAAGATATAATCGCCAACTAACTTTTGATTGGCACTACCCATTGGATGTGGACTTTCAGCTATTTTACTTAAATGCTTCATAGTCTTTTTATCATCAAAAGGTTGATTNTTAGCCATTTNTACCCATCTATCATAGTCAATTTTCTTTTCTGTNCTCTCACAGGTAAAACCCGAAAAAACAAAAATACTAACTATCGCANTGAATATCTTACTGAGCATCTTTCCCTCTAGTTCAAGATGAAACCATGTTCACTTATATATTAATACTATGGTAGAATCGTTTTTAGTTATTCTGCAAACTATTTTTAAAGATAGCATAAGGACAAAAAATGAAAATGCGCATTATTCTTATGGCAGTTTCTCTAGCAGCTGTTATCTATGTNCAACTTTTTGTTGATTTTAAANAATTAATCACCCAANAAGAAAAANCCCAATATGACNCGACACAAACATCNACTCAATAGTTCCATTATCAANACCTCAGTGAGGACTCATATGATATCCTGAGATCAAATTGATTATAAGTTTTGCTCGCCAATTCCAGTCGCTTAAGGTAAANATACGGGGCCTAAATATCCGNAGGAGCAACTATGGCCCCCTCATTTGATGACTTTGTTCTCGANCATGGAATCATTGGCTTCTTTGAAAATGCCATCAAACTTAAAAGTGGCAGAACCAGCCATTTTTATGTTAACTGGCGCCANGCCACTAATGATGCATGGGTTCTCAATCAACTNACTGATTATATTAAAGCCTTTATNCATAAAAACTTCCCCNTCGCCGACAGTCTTTATGGCGTCCCAGANGGTGCAACTAAGACCGCTGTTATCACCTCGATGAANATNGCAATGTCCAGCCCTNACTTCGGCNAAAATAGCCATATTATCTCAATGGGNCGTTCCAAGCCAAAATCTCATGGCTCACCAGAGGACAGATTTTTCATTGGCATGCCCCAAGGTAAGACTATCGTCTTNGAAGATACCATCACTACAGGCGGNTCATTATTCCAAACGATTGATCAGCTTAANGCAGCNAATGTTAATGTAGTTGGCGCAATAGGNCTAACCGATCGNATGGAAAAACGAGATGATGGCTTAAGNGTTAAAGCAACCATCGAGTCAAAATACGANGGAAAAATAGAATACCACGCAATGAGCCAAGCATTGACACTATTACCCGACGCAGCAAAAAGAACCCCTCCTTCGGCTAAAGTATGGCAAGCTCTTGTGAGCGAATTTAATGAGTGGGGCGTAGATACTCTGGAGAACCGTTNATGAATAAAGATTTTATGCAANATTGGCTGCAAGCTGTTGAGNTNAAAAAATCNCANCTATGCGTTGGTATTGATCCCGCNGAATGGCAACAAAGAGAGAAAAATACTCTTAAAGAAAATGAAAATAANCTTAANTGGTGCCTAAAAATGATCAAGGCAGTCGCTCCATATGCAGCCGCTATCAAGCCTAATCGACAATANCTTAAAGACTTTTCTCGCNAAGAAATGCAAATCTTAAATCACACGATTCATCAACTAGGCATGGTAAGNATTGACGACAGCAAATTNGCGGACATCGGTGATACCAANGATGCAGGNTTTTACCANGCNGCAGAAGAAGGTTACGATGCTGTTACCTATGCGCCATTTCCAGGAAATATTCANGAAACGGTAAAACAAGCCACAAAAAGAAATATAGGTACTATCGTACTAGTTCTTATGTCTAACCCTGAATTCGAAGTNATCAAAAAGGCTACTATAAACNACCAACCAGGTTACCTGTACTTCGCTGAGCAGGCTAAAAAGGCCGAAGCTGCTGGANTNGTNATAGGAGCCCCGAGNGATAAAAACCATATCAANGAAGATGAAATCCANGCTGTCCGAGATATTATTGGNGAAAAGATTGTATTNGTTCCNGGAATNGGAGCTCAGGGTGGATCCCTAAGCTCNNTTATTAGAACATTCGGTAAATATACTATTGCTAATGTTGGCCGCAGTATAGTGAATGCCAATGATCCAGCATTAGAAGCTAAAAAGTTCCGCGATTTTATTAACAATGAAATNNGGTAGAAATACCAAGCATACANTATGAAAAGTCATCTCATNGTAACTAACTCCTCGGCNGCTGTTGGATGAATTGCCACAGTTTCGTCAAAGTCTNTTTTNGTAGCTCCCATTTTCATTGCTACAGCAAAACCCTGAACTATTTCATCAGATCCAATCCCTATAGAATGCAAACCNATAACTTTTTCNTCNGGTAACAAGGTTACCANTTTCATCAAAGTCTTCGTTTTTCTTTTCGTGACAGCGTGGTACATATTCGTGAAACTAGACCGATANACCCTAANTCTATCTNCNCCATACTGATCNAAAGCCTCTTCCTCCGACAAACCAATAGTACCAATCGGCGGATGACTAAAAATNACACTTGCTACATTNTCATAATTTAGCTTAGCGTTTGATTCATCATTAAATAATCGCTCTGCNANCTGNCTACCTGCTGCTATAGCAACTGGNGTCAACTCAATTTTNCCATTAACATCACCAACNGCATAAATATTNTNACNAGTGGTATTTTCAAAGTCATCACTCTTAATAAAACCATTNCCGTCAAGNTCAACTCCAGCTANCTGGAGATTTAAACCATCAACATTTGGCTTTCTTCCTATAGCCCAAATAAGACAATCAAACTGTCCNGGGATAACNCCTCGATTACCTTTCAACTGAATTGAACCATCTCTATAAACTTCTTCCAGTGAAGTCTCAGTGACAATGTTAATACCAGCATTTTTCATCTCGTCCATTAAAACAGAAGCAACTTCGGCATCGAATTTTCTAAGAATACGATCTCCTCTAATGACCAAGCTTACTTCTGCGCCCAATGCCCTTAAGACGCCAGCTAACTCCACTGCAATATAACCTGATCCTACAATCACCACTCTTTTAGGTAACTCTTCGAGCATAAAAAATCCGTCTGAATCTATACCTAATTCAGCACCGGTAATATCGGGTAATACAGGCTTTCCACCTGTGGCAATAAGAATATGTTTACCATGATAGGAAACCCCATCTACCGAAATAGCACCATTTCCTTCCAATCGCGCAATACCAGTAACGAATTCAACCTCTGATTTATTTAAGTTTTTGGTATATATATTATTCAAACGCTTAATATAAGCATCTCGTTTGGTTTTCAAGGTAGACCAATCAAATACAGGGCTTGTCCCAGCAAAGCCATAATCAGCTGAATCATGAATCATTTCTGCCAAGGTTGCTGCATTCCACATGACCTTCTTAGGCACACAACCAACATTGACACATGTTCCCCCCAAACGCCCCTTCTCTATCAACAAAACACGAGCGCCTCTCTCAGCAGCTCTTCGGGCTGAAGCAATCCCTCCACTTCCTCCACCAATCACAATATAATCATAAGAATCTTCACTATCTGTACTACTCAAGACTTACCCCTCCACAAAACGCCTGAAAACACATCAATTGTAGTCAAAACACATTGTAAATTAAAGACGACAATTCAGAACAAATAGTTAATTTATTATCCTTGCCATCAAGCACAGCCATCACCAAGATCTATGACACAAAACAGAACCAAGTATATTCGACATACCTACTATTATGTCATGCCATCATAATTATGATTCTAAGAGCAACAAAACCACTAAAAAGGTGTTACTTTTCAAAAAATACAGTTTTATAAAGGCATTATCTATGTGATTGCCCTTTAGCACCTCTAGATGTAGACTCCCCTGAAAAGAGATAAACAGGGCATTCTGACTATAGGTAAAGGAGTGCCGCATGAGTCATTAGTATAATGATTTAGGAGAATTCCTATGGGACGATCATTAGATAACTTGCCACAATATCTTAGAAAGTATTGTATTGAACATGATTACAAAAAATATACCGATCGCGATCACGCCGCATGGCGTTATATCATGCGCCGATCACTTTCATTTTTCCGTAAGCATGCCGTCTCAGTTTATGAACCGGGTTTAAAGAAAACGGGCATTCCACTGAATTATATTCCTCATATAGATGACATGGATAGAGCACTGCAAAATTTTGGATGGGGAGCAGTACCAGTATGCGGATTTATTCCCCCATGGGCTTTTTTGGAGTTTCAAGCAAGAAAAATTCTTCCCATCGCAACAGACATGAGAAATGCTGACAACATCTCTTATACTCCCGCACCGGATATTGTTCACGAAGCTGCTGGACATGCCCCAATTATTCCAGATATCGAATATTCAAATTATCTAGCTACTTATGCAAAAATTGGAACTAAAGCAATTTACTCTAGTCAAGATTTACGACTCTATGAAGCTGTCCGGACTCTATCAGACCTGAAAGAAAAATATGGTACGACTGAAGAAGAAATCGCAGCTGCAGAGAAGAATCTGATCGAGGTAAACAATAGTTTTACTTTTACGAGTGAAGCAGCAAAAGTCGGTCGAATGAGCTGGTGGACAGCAGAATATGGACTGGTAGGCTCATTAACAGCACCCAAAATATACGGCGCCGGATTATTATCATCTGTCGGAGAAAGTCGCCACCTATATGAAGAATCAGTAAAAAAAATCCCATTCTCTTTAGATTGCACAAACTATCAGTTTAATATCACAGAACCTCAACCTCAGCTTTTTGTTGCTGAGGATATGCAACATCTAATCACAGTTCTTAAAGAATTAGAAATGACTTTGAGTTATAAGAGAGGAGGTGTTTATGCGTTAGAAAAAGCATTGGAATCAGAAGCAATCACAACAACCGTGCTTGACTCGGGTGTTGCTATTTCAGGAAAACTAATTAAGTATCTCATCGAAAATGATCGTGTTGATTTCATTAAATATGAGGGTCCAGTTCAAATAACTGATGGTAACAAGGAATATGAGGGGCAAGGTGTTCCGCGTCACCCAACTGGATTTAGTTCTCCCATCGGCTACTGGAGTCATAACCCAAATAAAAACCCTTCTGAATTTACAGACGCAGATTTAGCGGCCATCAATATCTATAAAGGTAAAATAATAGAAATTAATTTTACCAGTGGTTTTAAAGTAAAAGGGAAACTAGTTGGAACAATACGAGACAAACAAAAGTTGAAAATTATGACTTTTGTCGATTGTACTGTCAGCAGGCAAGATGAAATATTCTTTGAGCCTTCATGGGGCGAATTTGATATGGTTGTAGGAACTTCCATACCTTCTATATTCGGCGGGCCTGCAGACCGAATAAACTTCGGGGAGCATGAAATAGCCGAAAGCCAAACCAGCCCGAGCCGAGAAACCCCTTATTCAGACAAAGAATTGCAAGTCATAAGACTTCACACTACTTTAAGGAAAATAAGGGAAGAACTCTCCAAAAACATCAAAAAGACTTCTGAAGCTTCTCAAGAACTGGCTCAGATTAGCCAGGAGCTCATTAAAAATCATAAGAAACAGTGGTTACTGCAATTGGAAGCACTAGAAATAGCAAAAGAGCAATTGATGCTGAATGAAGAAACTGCCTGGGTTGCTCAACTTGCCAAAGAGCTAAAGCCTGACAACAATAAACTGAGTGATGATGATGTCGAGTTGAGAAACACAGGATTAAGTATCATTGGCACATTATAAGTTAATAAAGAAGATTAGCATCTTCATTTATCTAGGATCATAAACAGGGGCATGAATCGTCGCTCCACCAAGACAAGTCTGCCCTTGATAAAACACAGCATATTGCCCGGGAGCAACCCCGGCATCACCCTCTTCCATTTGAACCAAGGGATATCCGTCCTTTTCACTAATCTCGCATGGTAAAGTTGCCTCCCCATGACGAATCTTAACCGTTAGATCATCCATGCGCCCCTCCGCCAACCAATGGATCGGAGACACTGTAAAGCGACTAATATTTGGTGACTCTTTTAACCGACGACTAACATAGATTCGATTATTCTCAACTTCCTTACGGACAACAAACCATGGCCCTCCGCCCAAACCAAGACCTTTCCTTTGACCTATAGTATGGAACCAATACCCCTTATGCTGACCTATCGTTTTATCCGTATCTTCATCAATTATATCACCAATTTTTTCGCCCAGATGACAGCGCACAAAATCTGAATATTTTATTTTACCCAGAAAACAAATACCCTGTGAGTCTTTGCGAGCTTTATTGGGAAGATTGTATAATTCAGCCATATCACGCACTTCAGCTTTTGGAAAATCACCGATAGGAAACAAACATCTGGAAAGCTGTTTTTGACTTAAGTGAGACAAAAAATAGGTTTGATCTTTAATCGGATCAATGCCTTTTTCCAGCCAATATAGACCATCTTTTTCACACACACGTGCGTAATGACCTGTAGCAATTTTTGCGAAACTATCATCAATATGATCAACAAAAGCTCCAAACTTAACACGCTGATTGCATAAAATATCTGGACTAGGAGTTCTACCTGCTTTCAATTCCTGTACAGTATGCGAGACAACCCTATCCCAATATGCCTTCTGCAAAGAAATAACTTTCAGTTCAACCCCAACAGCATCGCAAACTTGTCGAGCAAAAGACAAATCTTCTTCCCAAGGACACTCACCTAAGAAAGCAAATTCTTCTTCTAACCATATTTTCAGATAAAAAGCGGTTACCTCATGCCCATCATCAACGAGTCGTCTGAGAGCTACTGAACTGTCTACACCACCAGAAACCAACGCAGCAATTTTCATACTTTGCACCCTAAAAGCTGACCAAATTTACCAATGCAAGTAGGTCACTAACACATATATACCGCACATGGAAATTGTTTCGCAGNACTAGATAAACCNTACTGNCACCATAANTTNTNGTAGGCTGCAACCTAAAGACCATGCTAATCTCCGTTNAATCTCGACTNTTGAGTCAAAANTAACTGTAATCATATNAAAATGNTTATTTTATNNACTCTAACATTGTTAGTNANNTGGANACANAAGCACANAGTCAATAAGACATNACTATTTTTNTCTTATAATANGGCCNGAATAANATTGATAAAAGGGTAACAAGATGGATACAGATATCAACCAAGCNATTGATTTGATCGATTCAGCAAACCGTCAGGACCCCAATCAAGAANAATGGAATGGAGAGTTATGGCCTAAAGAACTTTTATACAGTAAAAGAATGAGTCAATGCCTANANGANTTTNTCCCGGAGTGTTCNCCACTATTAAAAATAGCTGCAAGNGGCCACCATATNCGCCGATGGGAACTNCCCCGCANTGCCTACCCAATGAATAAAGCAGGCTATTATAAATGGCGCAATCAACAAAAAAAGACACATGCTGAACATATNGGCCAAATTATGGCTGAATGCGGCTTTAACAAANATGATATCGATCAAGTNAAACTNATAATCTCAAAAAAGGACCTGNTAAATCCCGAAACACAATGTTTAGAAGATATTATTTGCTTAGTATTTCTAAACTACTACTTCACTGAGTTTGCTAAAAAATATGATGACGATAAACTAATACATATTCTTAAAAAAACNTGGCAAAAAATGTCAGAAAAGGGNCATAAAAAGGCTTTAGAATTAGAGCTTGATGAGAATGCNACCAAGTTAATCAAAGCAGCACTTTCATCTTAAAGTCCTATTTCTCGTGTTAAAACNAGAGAAGCCATCATAAAAACAAACCAGCCGAAAGCTGGTTGTAACTGCTTGCTGTCAATNCTCTTAGATNCATAACTTCCTATGGCTAGNCCTGACAAAGTCAACCCAGTAAACACNATNAGAAANGNCCACTCCATACCATCAGTNGCTTGNAAATCACCAATAAATCCACTGATGGACTTAATACTAATAATGAGCAAGCTTGTACCTACCGCTTTTTTAATTGGAAGNCCAGCCAGAAGAACTAAAGTNGGAATNATCAAAAAACCTCCTCCTGCACCAACAAAACCTGTAATACCCCCTACAACAAAACCTTCAGCTGCTATAACGAACATANCCTTCNTATTNATTTTTGCAGATGCACTCNGTTTTGGCCGCACGTTTAACATAAATAAAGCAGCAGTAAGCATGACTACGCCAAAAGTTANCATAATCAAACTATCTTTTGATATCGTAATTCCACCAAAATCTATTACTTCAGATATTAACGGCAGCCCCCAGCGCCTTACCAGATAGACGCCAANACAAGAAGGAAGTCCAAATACAAAACCCAATTTTAACCGCANATTTCCTTCGAGATAATTGAAATAAACTCCCATCAAACTAGTAATTCCTACGATAAATAGAGAATAAGCCGTTCCTAGCGGTGGAGGAACTGCGAACATGTAAGTAAGAATNGGTACGGTCAAAATAGAGCCACCNCCACCGAAAAGACCTAAGGAAATACCGACAAANAGTGCACAGAAATAGCCAAGAAAATCCATGAAACTTCCTCTAATTAGAAGAAATGGGAAGNATTGCAATTGAATTTATTGGGGGGAAAAGTATCTAGANANTTNATTTACAATAAAAATAGANAAAAAACAATATCATTAGATTTTTTGAGTACAACTGTGAAGGGTTAANGNAACTCTCTTAATGTCCTTTTNTTTAGCNACATCCTGAGNCTTTTTCCTTACTTCNTCAATCATCTTAGGTAATTGTTTATGATGAGGGCAAAGGCTCTTCGCTTCTTCAAAGTGATATAGGGCNTTTTCATAATTACCTTCTTCTGAAAATAATTCNCCCAAATTAATNTGCGGAAATTGACGAGGTCCGTAACGCCGAGCCTCAAGGGCTTTGTAAAACCAAGGAACAGCCTCTTCCTTTCTTCCAAGAAAGACCAAGTAGGAACCAATGTCATTATATGGATTACCAAAACCCGGATCNACAGCGATGGCTTCATGACAAAGCTCTAGAGCTCTGTGAGGGCGTCCTAACTGAAACTCAATCCAGCCCCAATAAGTAAGAGCATCTGGCGTCCGCACCAAAGCAGCAGAGGTTTTAAACTCTTGAATGGCTTTATCATAGTTATATTCCTTGACAGCAACNAGNCCNGTATAAAGAAGCCTNCGCGCCCGCTTATTGACAAAGTCATTCTCTACAGGATCCATTTGCAAATCCTCTAAATTTTTAGGAGTCTCAAATGACTATGCCATGAAAAATAAAAATAAACAGTGAAATTTTTGAGAGATTGAGTGAATNNGTTCTGNATATCTAGGANGANGGAGATCTAAGCTTTACTTCATCNTTATTAAAGTCCTGACGCAAAATTTGAATCATTAATTCCGGAGCTTGGTCTAAAAATCGCTCNGCACGATCATGCCCCAGNGTCCAGACTGCAGTAGCAACATCCAGCAAGTCAATCATATCANTTTTTTGAAACTCTTCGAGTAGCTCTTCAATCACAAGACCCACAACTAAGAATTCATCTTCAGTGCTATCGGCCTGAACTCCAAAAGGATGCATAAGAACCTGCAACGAAACGGGAGCATTTTCAAATTCACGAAGTGCGTCAATCCAGTTCTCAAACCTCATGCAAATGACGCGTTTGCTATCCTCATTATTCATATTGGCTCCTTAACTTGACGTCTATTTATACAATTCGGCTCTATGTCCAAAAANCTTAGCTATATGAGTTGGGTCGTTATTCATATTTTTATAAAAAAGGCCTGCATATTAACTAGTTAAATCTATGCACNACAGCATCAAACGAGCCAAAAGGTCTTTTTTTTATATGAGAAAGCTGCTACAAGCGGGATGCAATTACAGAGAAACTAAGCAGAAAGCTCATGACAGGAGACATAAGTGTCAACGGACAATCATAGCCCAGTAGCAATATTATCAGTCACCGATAAGACCGGCATAGTAGATTTCGCATCTAACCTAGCTTCTCTTGGGTTCAAGATTTTATCCACCGGGGGAACAGCCAAAGCTCTTAAGACAGCTGGCATAGAAGTAACCGATGTGGCAAGTTTTGCAAATAGCCCAGAGATTTTGGACGGCAGGGTAAAGACCTTACACCCTAAGATCCACGGTGGTATTCTCTTGGATCGCAACAATCCAAACCACCTTTCCCAAGCAAAGGCTCATGACATTATACCTATTGATCTTGTTGTGGTAAATCTATATCAATTTGAAAAAAATGCGATGGCAGGTGAATTACCTCTTAATAAAGCAATAGAATTTATAGATATTGGTGGACCTACCATGCTAAGAGCCGCCGCCAAAAACTATCAACACGCAATGCCTGTTATCGACCCAGAGGACTATACGACAGTCATTGAAGAACTTCAGCAAGGTCCTTTGAGTAATGAAACAAGAAGACAACTCGCCGGTAAAACTTTCCAGATCATTTCACAATATGATCAGATGATAGCTAATGCCTATGCCCCGGAATCATCTGAAGATCTGCACGAGTTCAAGACTTTGAAAATGAAAAAAGTCCAAGACCTTCGCTATGGAGAAAACCCTCATCAAAAGGCTAGTTTCTATGAAATTGAAGGTGATCAAAAGACCGGATTACAAGCTGCAAAAGTGATTCAGGGTAAACCGCTATCATACAATAACCTCATTGACCTAGATGCAGCAACTAGCTTAGTAGCTGACTTCTCGGAAGCAACAGCGGTCGCCATTATAAAGCACACTAATCCCTGTGGTATAGCCATGGAATATGAAGGCAGTGTCAGAAATGTATTTCAGAAAGCCTTAGCATGCGATCCAAAGTCTGCATTCGGAGGTATTATAGCAACCAACGAAACTATCGATGCCGACGCAGCAGAAAGCA
Organism: Pseudobdellovibrionaceae bacterium; assembly: GCA_002725955.1. Taxonomy (GTDB): domain Bacteria; phylum Bdellovibrionota_B; class Oligoflexia; order Oligoflexales; family Oligoflexaceae. Next base: position 5,393 of record PBRN01000119.1, on the reverse strand, counting down.
TGAGTAGCATGTTCATTGAGTGCATCGCTGCACCCAGCTTCAGTGATGAAGCATTAGGGATATTTTCAAAAAAGAAAAACTTAAGACTACTTGAAACGGCATTTCTAGATAGAAATAGCCTTCCAAACAAGAGTTTTTCCTATCGTTCGATCAGAGGTGGTATTTTAGCACAGCAAACTGATAACCTTAAAACAAGACCTGAGCTCTTTGAAAGCAAAACTAAGCGGCAGCCATCAAATAGAGAACTGGAAGACCTGGCATTTGCTATGACCGTCTGTAAACACGTAAAATCGAACGCTATAGTCTACGCTAAAGATTTATGTACGGTAGCTGTAGGTGCAGGCCAAATGAGCAGAATAGACTCAGCGGAGTTTTCAGCTGAAAAGGCAAAAAGAGATGGTAAAAGCTTGGATGGTGCTGTCATGGCTAGTGATGCATTTTTTCCGTTTAGAGATACTGTAGATATGGCATCAAATCTCGGCGTAAAAGCCATTATCCAGCCCGGCGGCTCTATTCGCGATGAAGAAAGTATCCAGGCATGCGATGACCATGGCATTGCAATGGTGTTTACAGGCTATCGACACTTTAAACACTAACTGGCTATGCATCCTATCATTCATTTATCTCGAATCACTTAAAGTGTCCGGAGGAGGAAGTTTCAATACTGGAACTCCCTTTTCTATTCTTTCACCTAAAATACCACGACTGATAAGTGACTTTAGCTTAACCCGATGGATCATTCCCAATTCATCACTTAATAATGCTATGGCACCAGCAGCAAATGCTGCAGCAGTAGAAGTCCCTTCCAGAACCATTCCATTATTATACTCAATTCTAGAAAGCGAAATCAGCTCTGGTTTAATAATTTTTCCATTATAATCTTTCTTACTATTACCATAATTGATTTCTAAAGCACCTACAGTCAATGCTTCAGGGTTATCGGCTGGCATAAAAACAATGTTATCACCATTACCTTTTACTATGCTAACTCCAGGGCCATTAGCTGTTACCCACATCTTATCAGTATTAACAAAAGCCTCAGGATTCCTGGCAAGGACTTTCACATAATAGGTGCCGGGTTGCAAAGTCGCATAAAGATATTCCCTAGCATGACGAGAATAGCCGGGCTGATCCCCACGATCTTGACCATCTTGAATCAATTGACTTCTGCCTATCTCACTCCCATTAAGGTCAGTAACCACCAAGTTCAAATCTTTCGATGTTCTGTAGTAGTATGATTCTCGAAAATCATTCCATCCTAAAGAAAATTTCACGCGCGACGACTCAGTAACTATAACCTTTAACTTATCACCATCGGGGAATTTTGCTCGCTTACCATCAAATTCGATAGGCCCAAACCAGGTACTCTTACCCAGATTACCAGCTGCATTGATCCATAGGATACCCGCTCGGATTGCCTTATCGACTAGTGCATTAATATACCCCGAACCGTCTGCATTACCGCCAGACTCCCAAATCTGACTATAAAGAGAAATCACCATTTTGCTGGGATTTTGACGCTTATAACTAATCAAATCATTGATTGCTTTCTCTAAATTCAGATAAGCACCTGAGGTGTTATAAAGCCTCAATTCTGGCCCTTTTTGGCCTTGGCTCCACAAATCGGTACCAGCCGTCAAACCCCAAATAATCTCTGTAAGCTTAGTGCCATGAATCGTCTCAGTCACCATACCAGTAGCATTGGTCTCAACACTAAGACTCGGAGGAAGAGTTCTTCCTTTAGCTCTATCAAGACCGGAAAACCCGTTATCCAAAATAGCTATCATGGCATTTTCACCATGGTAACCCCTCTCAGTCCAAGCTATAGAGCCAATCTGAGTGCGTATTTGCGACCAATTGCTGGCAGGCTCACCGACATACTCTGAACCCGGCGCAAGCATCTGAGGCAAAGGCTCAAAGCTTATTGGCTCCTCCTCTGACTCCTGACAACCATAAGACATAAAAAGCGCCGGGATTATAAAAATATATAGAATTATCATATATTTGCAATTATTAATAAACATATTAAGACCAAATAATAATTTTCTTTTCCTGAGATATATAACATGTACTTAATATACTCAATTAGATTAATAATCATTAATAATTTTAAATCCAACTATATAAAAAAAACTATGATTTCAATAGCTTAATAGTGTTAAAAATATGGTAATCAGATCATATGAGTATTTATAGAGTACCCACAATTAATCCTTCATCAAAAGCTCGATATTTTCTGAAAGTTATAACTTAGACTTAAAATCGGCATTAAATAATCCGAACCAGATATTGTATGTCGTGGGAGCCTACCTGGCTTTTATGAGTCTTTTTCAGGAGGTGTTTATGGTCTCTACCCATCGTGAAAGATTAGCCCCCAAAGAAGGTCCGCCTCAGGCCTAAAGACATTTTTTTATATAAGATCTGATCCGGCTAACTACCGGAGTATGAGGAATACCTCTCACTGCAAATCAGTTTATGCAGGTTTACCACCAAGTTTGCTCACTTTGTTTTTTCAAGGTGAGTTTTTTTTTCAAAAATAGAACGGAAATGAGCCAAATTACGATAAATAGAAGATATTAGAACAGAGCACTGCCATCTTCTCACAGACTTCTGAGCAAGCGTAAATTTTGAACAGCATTTTCTCTTTTTCAGTAATACCAAATTAGCCTAATTAACTATAGAACCTGAGCTGCTTTGGTTGCTAGTTCGCTTCTTTCGCCTTTTTTCAAAGTAATATGAGCAGCTATTTTTTCTTTCCTAAACCTTTCGATCACAAAAGTTAAACCGTTAGTTTGAGAATCAATATAGGGATTGTCAATCTGATATGGATCACCTGTAAGTATAATTTTCGTACCTTCACCAGCCCTTGTCAGAATAGTTTTAATTTCATGAGGAGTAAGGTTTTGAGCTTCATCCACAACAAAGTATTGATTAGGAATAGATCGTCCCCGGATATAGGTCAATGGCTCAACCGCCAGCATACCTTGATGAATCAATTCGTTATAACCGTTACCATTCATTCGTTTCTTACGATTAGCGCTCCCACCACCCAACAACAACTCTAAATTATCAAAAATCGGTTGCATCCAAGGGTTAAGCTTCTCTTCAAGATCCCCAGGCAAAAAACCTATATCCCGCCCCAAAGGAAAGATAGGACGAGATACCAATAATTTTTGATACTGATCTTCATCAGTTACCTTAGTCAGACCAGCAGCAATAGCCAACAAGGTCTTTCCCGTTCCTGCCACACCACTAATAGTCACTAGACGAATAGAATCATCCATCAATGCTTCTAAAGCAAAGGTCTGCTCTATGTTTCGAGGAAAGACCCCCCAAATACCGTCGGTTCTCGGCTCTAACATCCTAACTTTATGATCTATTTCATCATAAAAGCCATAAACGTGCTGGGCAGCATCATTTTCATCTTCGAGAATAACAAACTGATTGGGCGACAATTCCTCATCAAGCTTAAACTCTCTCTTGATATAGAAATCATTAACAGTATCCGAAGTGACTTTCCTATGCGCTATTCCCGTATATAGATGAGAAATATCTACTTTATCGGCCTCAAAGTCTTCGGCAGCAAGGCCAAAGGCATCCGCCTTAATCCGCAGATTCGAATCTTTGGTAATGACAAATACTTTACGGGAATCACCGAACTGCTTTTGCAATGTCAGCCCAATCGCCAAAATATGGTTATCAGCATTGTCTGCCAGCAGCTCAGGCAGAATATCCATATTATGGCCTAGGTACACAAATAACTGACCTGATTCTTCTCGATCTTCATAAATCGGGATGCCGGATGACAAAGTACCCTTCGTCCTCAGACGATCAAGCATCCGAGAGACCTCTCGGGCGTTTCTACCAATATCACTTTGATCTTTTTTAAAGTTATCTACTTCTTCAATAACGGATATAGGGATAACAACATCATGTTCATCGAACTTATAAATACTCAATGGATTACTTAGCAGAACATTCGTATCCAGAATGAAGACTTTCTTCATAAACTACGCCCTTTGGACATCATAAATTTCAACGGCAATTAATTTATTCATAGCAAAATCTATTCACTTATTAAAGATGCGATTCAAATAACTGCGATTTTTTTAGGAATCAGCAATATGGAACGTAACATTACAAATTCAACCAAATTGAAAAAGCGTATTTAAAATGACAGGAATTTTCAAACAAGTTAATCTTAATTAACAAGTTAAAATAAAGACCAGAGGTAAATTGAATGATCGACTCAATAGAATTACTCCAAGACCTTAATCGGGAGTCAAAAAACCTGTTCGCAGAAAGACAAACCATTATGAGCTTTGGAGGGTTCTTAGATCAGTTAAAAAAAGACCCAAAAAGCTTAACTAGAAATTCTGCACAATATATAAAGGATTGCTTTGATCACTTTGGCACAGAAAATATCCTAGATCATGGCAGTAAGGTTAAACGCTGGAAACTTTTTGATCACGGTAATGAAAAAGGCATACCCATTATCGGCACCGAAAGGGTACAGCAAGAGATATACCAATCTCTAACTAGCTTTGTTCAGCAAGGCTACCCCAATAGACTCATCATGCTACACGGACCAAATGGATCAGCAAAAACCTCCATCATTGAATCAATGGCCTGGGCTATGCAACGCTACTCTGAGACTGAGGAAGGCACAGTCTTCAGATTTAACTGGATTTTTCCTGCCGACAAGACGGCGGTACCAAGATCAAAAGGTCAGGGAGGAGGACCCATTGGATTCGGTTCATCCGCCAATGAATTATTTGATACTTCCAGTAGCTACGCTTTACTAGACGAGGGCAAAATTGCATCAAAAATACATTCCGAATTCAAAGAAAATCCAGTTTATCTTATACCCATGCCACAGCGGGAAACATGGCTAAGAAACTGGTTTGCTGAAAAGGATGATATCTCACCCGAAGAGGTGGACATCCCTCCCCACCTCCTGCTCTCTGGTTTGAGCAAAAGGAACCAACTTATCTACGAGAACCTTCTGGCGGCCTATGATGGTGACATTGCAAAAGTGTTAGCCCACGTACAAATAGACAGGTTTTTCTATTCACGCCAATACCGAGTAGGCATTGGTACGGTTGAACCACAAATGTCAGTAGATGCAATAGAAAAGCAACTGACCGTTGATCGCAATATTTCAAATATGCCGGCTGTTTTACACAACATTAACTTTCATGAGTCCTTCGGTCCAATTATCGAAGGGAACCGGGGAATCCTAGAATTTTCAGACATGCTAAAAAGGCCTATTGAAGCCTACAAGTACCTGTTAACAACGATTGAAAAAGGCGAAGTAAACGACGGAGAAAAGATTCGCTCGTGCTTGAAAGAACTACAAGATTACAGAATCAGAAATCATGCGCTGTTATCAG
>PBRN01000317.1 GCA_002725955.1 Pseudobdellovibrionaceae bacterium | reverse complement strand
TTTGATTAAAATCATTCCATGACTAAAATTATAAGTTGTCGAATACTAAGATCGCAACAATAAAATAGAATATTTGCACTGACTTTCTGGTTACTCATTTTAACTGGTAAGCTACAACCTTTCGCAATGATCATAGCTGGGGCCACGACCATTGCAAAAGTTAGGTTCAATTTTTTTAAACTTTAGTATTCAAAAATTCTGATATCGTATTGTGCATGTGTCCGATCATATCTCCCGTTAGACCATGATGACAGGCAATGAGCACTCCGCCTCGCATCACATTGTCTGAATTGGTATATTCACCGGCAGATTTTTTCATAGGCAGGTCTTTGAATCCTGGTTGTCTAGTTATGTTACCTGTAAACACAGTTCTAGTCTGGATGTCTCTTTTTTCTAGGTATATTTGGAAATCGCGACGAGAGAAAGGAGCTGAATCCTTAATAATTAATGGATATGCTAACCATGCAGTGCGCGCTTTCTCGGTTTGTTTTGGTAACACAAAGAATTCTTCGTATTGTTTCATGAAGTCTGTTTGAATCTTAAAGTTTTCTTCTCTTTTTGTAATGTTATTTTCCAGATCTTCTAACTGAACTAAGCCGAACGATGCTCCGATTTCAGATCCTTCAAGGTTGTAACCGATTTTTTCAAAGATAAACTTAGCATCATACTCGATCCCACTGACATCGATATTGAATCGATTCTCGATAGCCTCAGATTGTTCATCAAAAATGGATGAGGATCTTCCCCAGCTGCGCAGCAACTTCGACTCTTTTAGATGATCATCGTCATTAACACAAAGCATGCCGCCATTACCGGCGCAGTTAATAATATGCGAGCCATAAAAGCTAGTGATCGACCAGTCTGACCAGGATCCACTGGGCTTACCATTTAATGTTGCACCTAAAGTATCAGCCGAGTCCTCGATTATTCTTAAATTATGTTTTTTCGCAATCTGTGCAATTTTGTCCCACTGACACAGATTTCCAAGTAAATTAGGAGCTAAAATGGCAACGGTTTTATCTGTAATCATTTCTTCGATTCTGGATACGTCGATACAATAGTCACTGTAACCCACATCAACAAATGCTGGCACTAAGCCTGACTTGATGATACAGCCAACTGTGGTCGAAAAAGTTAACGCTGGAGTGATGACTTCACTGCCTTTGGGAAAGTTTTCTGCTTCCATTCCAATATATAGGGCTGATGAACCAGAGTTAACATAGACACCGTATTTTTTAGCAAATAACTCCGCTATTTTTTTTTCGAATTGACCGGCATATTTGCCCATCTGAGTGCTTTCATTTAAGCACTTAACCACCGCATCTATTTCTTTTTGACCATATACTGTTTTTGCATATGAAACTTTTATATCATTGGTCATGTATTTCTCCTGGTCTTCTGCAAATAATCTTATTTCTGATCAGACAAAAATGGGTGCCATTTACTTTTTTAAACTTTTAACTACTCTATATCTTATTGAAGATAAGTTTAAGTTTTAATTTAAACTATTCATATGAGTTGCCGTATTTCGGTTTTCTATATTTTTTAATAAAATCAATTACTTGAGTTGTATTTGGTCAGTGTACAGCCTTTTTTACGGGTGTCCACCCTTTAAGGTATTAATAATATTTACAAATTACTGTTGTGCCGGCGTGATTTCTTTAATTAAGGGCTCTCTAGAGCAGGATCAGAGCCACTTTGTATGTCAGGATACAGCTTCTTATTTTGATGAATCCATTACCGATGAATATTTTTTGGACAGTCGGAGCTTTATAAATATCCTGAAATAAATGTCAGTTATCACGAACTAATGTTGGTGCAAAATTTGCACATTGTAATTAGTACGATCGATAAAAGGAACATGAACCCTATGATAACTGTGATGTCATATCGATATTTGATTTTATGGCTGTTGCTCGGTATGGGCTTTGGTTGCAGTCAACAGCATTCCGAGCTTGATGGTTCCGGTAAATATTGGCGCAAGCGTCAAGCTGAGATTAATGCCTGGTTGCTCCGACCTGATAGGTCTTGCCACTATGCTCCTTCTCTTACTCGCCAGCGCCCGCTTGTGCCTATGGATCCAACCACACCCTTGCTCCGCTATACTCAGGATTCTATAGCCTCTTATATGANTGACATAGATGGTCAAAAAATTCTGTTGAAGGANCAAATAGATAACCTANTGCAGTCACCTGAGTTGGCCAAAAATTTTCCGCCTATTCGGGTTTTTGATTTTCCAGATCCCAACACGCAGGAGCCTATTTTATGGACTCTAGATAATCGGAGATTGTACGTGATGCGGGAAGCACAAAAACGTTTTGCTGATTTGGATACCTCAGAAAGTAAGCGACTCGATATTGTGGTAACGTTTGCATCGAGGGATGAGGTTGAAAATGAGTTTTATAAGATGAAAACGTTTCCTCAAATCATGGGACGATCGATTAGAGTTCGAGCTCAACCTACGGGCCCACTAAATCTTTTAGACGGTTTTCGGGCTAGAGCAAACAGGGAAAGTGCAGAAGTGTCTTGGTTATCAGGATTGCTGATGGGTCAGTGATTTTATGTTGGGGTGTGATAGAGAGCCAGATGGATTGTTTTGGCTCTGTGTGTCCCTTCAGCCTTATGAGACTAAATGGTTTTACTGAATCTTTTTACTTTGTTGTTCGGTGAATTGATTAAAGAAAGCTATAGCTTCAGTCAACCATCTTTTGCGAGATTCATCCTTACTACGATATATTTCATGCCTAGATTTATCGAAACGAATGAGTCTGCATTCTTCGAGTTCACTACAGAAACGGTTTTGTGCTTCTGGTTTTACATATTCGTCTTGACCTGCTTGGGTCATCAGTACGGGAATCTTAATTTTTGCGATTGATTCTTTGGCGTTGATTTCTTCTTGATAGGTTATTGTGGTCTTGGCCCATGCGCATGATGCGCCTTTAATCCTGCGTTGCTGGTCGTAGCCTTCTTCCACTAATTGATTCTCGACCATTTTAAAGCGCGCCTCTGAACCGGTTCCAGACCATTTGTTGAATTTATATGGAACGGGAGGAGGGGCCTTTTGAAAAGGGCCAAAACTGTCTTCATCATTACCAAAACACCAAATTGCCAGCAAAGGCTTAGCGAGGATGCCCGGCATCGGGTATTTGGTTTCGAGCATTGGCACATTGATTAAGGCTGCTTTAAATAAATCAGGGTATTGCTGCAACGCGCCCAATGATATCAGTCCCCCCATCGAGTGTCCAAGTAACAGTCGCGGTAGCTCAGGGTCAAGTAATTGAGAAGCAACCGCATTGACATCTTTGATATAGGAGCCAAAGTCCATAACATGGCCAACCCCTTTTTTATCGGTTTCCCGATAGGAATAGCCATGGCCTCTTTGTTCGTAAATCACCACGTTATAACCGGCATTATTAAAGTCCCATATCGTTTCGCTGTACTTGGGCATACCTTCGCACCAACCATGAACTATTAGGATATTGCCTATAGTCTTCCCATGAGCTGGGTTGGATGGATATACCCGGTAGGCCAGGTCTTTACCATCATGACTCTGAACTATTTTGGTGGTAGCAGTTTTCCAAAAGGGCCTGATTTTCTGGTCGAAAAACTGTTCATATTGATTTTCCCGGTCACCATAGGGGGCAGCCTCTTGACCCAATGCTTCAACATCTAAAATGAGAATAGTTAAAACAAACACAGGAATTAAACATCGGATCATATCTTGTACCTATCAGAAACAATTGATTGATTTTAATGAACATATTCATTTTAACATAAATAAAAAGTCCCATTAATAATGCTCGCCGGGGGGCTTCTTTAAGAAGATAGCCACTCCCGATGATTGGTCAGTTAGTCTGGTTAATTATCTTGTATTGTTAGTTTTTTGGAAGGATCTATCTTATAAACCAATCCTTTTGGTAGAGAGCGAGTCGTGGTTTGTAATGGATGAACTTTAGCACAGCCAAACAGGTCTTGACCTACGAGTAAGAACTCTCCCAGAGGCTCAGCACTCCAACGTTTTCCTTTATCCTCGAAGTCGGTTGGAATCCAGCTGATGTTGACTTCTTGCTGCTCTCGCATACTTGCAATTTTGACAAATTGAATTTGACCCCAGTTATTAATCCATAAAATACCATCTTTGATTTTCATTTTGGCATGGCGAGAAACCATCCCTGAATTTTTCTGATTGTAGGGATAACGAGTGATTGAATCCTCAGTAAGATTGACTTCAAGGATACCATTAAAGGCTTGAGGCCCTCTTTTAGCCATGGTTGCATTATCGATGCCTACAAGGATCTGTTCGTCATTAATAGCTACGATGCCAGTGGCGAGAGACTTATGACCATTTGGTTGGTTCAGACCAAGGTCTATTTGATCATGGACAGAGAGATTGTCGCTGTCAACCAATTGCAGCCCGGCTGACCCATATGAAACGATTACATATGCTCCGGCGATTGTCATGTCATAAGCTCGGTCATGGCGTTTTCTGCTAGCGGGTGCCGATAACGGAATCTCCTTAACACTCAATGAATCTAAGTTTGTAACAACAATCTTATGGTTTTGTAGGGACCAGATTGAGTCGTTAACGTGCAATAGATCATGAACCGTCCCTTTCAGTTTGATGAGTACTTTTTTTGTTTGTGGGGTGGATTTGTTTACTGCAATGATCGTTGTGTATCGATTCTTGTCAGCATATTGTTCTAGGGCAACAAAAAACAAACTCTTGTTTTCCGTAAAAGAACTTCGGCTCACCCGGTAACTGCTGGTTGTTTGCAGAGGGTTAATGGTGACAGAGTTTGCACAAAGCTTGGAAAACGACTTGCTCTTTACGAAAGTTGCGAGGTTTTCAGCATGGGCTAAGCCACAAAAATAAAGGGCTGTAATTGTGACGATGTATTTCATATTTTCTCCTGCACTCAGAATCTATAAGTGATAGTGAATGATTATGTTTAAGTTTTAAGTCGAACAGATCGCAATGTTAGCACTTTGGAAAATAAGTTACAAAATATCTTAATTATTATTGGTTTTACCGATAGCAGGTGACTTAGGTTTCTTTGATGTGGCAATCTTTATAATTGATGATGATAGGAAGCTATGGCGAGCCGATTCTGGCAACGGCTGTCTTTTGATAGCAATAATATATTAATAAAAACAAAATGTTAAGTTGCTTTTGGCGGGCATTGCTAATACTTTCTTATCTTATGTCGACCAAGGAATATAGTCAGAAAATATTAAATGTCGAAAACGAACTGGATTTTTAATATTTTAGCTCTGGGTGCAGTGAACTGTGGCCGAGGCATCTGACTTCATCTTGATCAGGAATTTCTGGCTCTTAATTGAAGTCATAAGTTGATCGAAAGTTGTTTATAGTCATCATGACGTTTGGTGATAAGCTTGTGAACTTAGCTATGGAGAATTACCATGGGGTTTAATCCAAAAAATGAGCGTGAAAAATCGGAGAAGTATAAGCGCGATGGCGCTAAGTACATTTGTAACAAATGCAAAAATAAATTCTTCACTAAAACCGAGGTGGAAGAGTGTTACGATAGTCATTAATAATATATGACATTCCTCCCGGTAAAAGACATTTCATGATGAGGCTGGCTGTGGCTCAGCATTGCATTTTTGATTTGTACCTGTCTTTGGATCTCACTGTTTTATTACTTATAAAATGATTTTGATTGGTTCTGATTGTGGCTTGGTGGCCCATAGTTAAAAACGTTTTGTTTGTAACTATGGGCGTGGCGTGATGGTCATTTCTTGGTTATGATCTGCACAAAATTGATTCTTTTATGCAGATACATAAGCGGAAAAAGACTACTTTTCCAAAGGTCGAAAGTATTCTCCCTGAAATTTCATCAGAAAGTTACCCGGAGCAATACCATAAACTTCTCCATTTTCCCTTACGGCTACTTCTTTTACACCGCCAGCGATATTTTCCCAGCGGTTGCTGCCCATATATTTATAAGCCGAGCCTTGTTTGTCTACAACCCATGGGCCCTCAGGGCCGACAGAAATCCTGCTGGCTTTAATGCCTCGCTTGATCCAATCGCCATTAACCCGCTCGTAGACATCTCCATTGAGATAGATTGACCAGAGATCTCCCTTTGGACCGATGGCAATCTCTGAGGACTTGTCATTCAATGGAATCCAGCTGTCATTCTCATGATCTCTTTGCCATATATTATTGAATAGATCGATGGTAAATAGGCTTTTTGGACCCGCAGCAAGGCGTTTCGCTCTATCTCCAGTATAACTTTCCCAAGCTTCATCTACGAATTTATAAATGACGTTGGTGAAACTATCGATGCCATAGATTTTTCCGGAAGGCCCAATGGCTATGCGGCTGCCACTACCGGGCATCTCCTGAAAAAATTGATCATTGTTGGTTTTGCGGAGATTTTTAGTTCCATTCAATAACCAAATTTGATCTTTACCAGGTGCTACCCAACTAGCCTTTTGAGCTTCAGACCACTTCATAGCGTCGACGATTGTGATTACCGAAGCATTAGCATCGTAATTGATCTGAACCCAAGCGCCTCGAGGATAGCGATAATTGAAACCTGATTTACTGTATTCGAGGACAATTTCTTCTCCAGCGAATAACGCCGGGTCTGCTTCTGCCTGCCATTTCACCGTTACGCTCTTGAATTCCTGTCCCGTCCAGATTTCATAGCTGCTATTGACTCTGCTACCGGGGGCCAATACGTACCTTGCATCTCGGCGTGTTTCCCAGACATCATAACTTAGAGTATAGGGATCATCAGAGATGCGCGATAAATCCACTCGTAATTGGTTTATAGCAGCGGCTGGACGATCTTCAGAAAGATAGACTTTGATAGAACCATATGATCCCTCGGAGCCATCTGTACCATAACGACCACGACTGCCGTTAGGCCCTCGCTGACAGTAGTAGCGGGTTTCCGTGCACTCACGTCTGGTTTCACCATTGCCATTGCTGACTGAGCGACATTTTTCTTTGGTCCATGATTGTGGGTTGCAGCCGCAGCCTCGTCCGGCTCTGCCTGGAGTTCCTCCCTGTCCTCCTTGCCCACCATCGGCAATGACTGTCAGTTGGGATAAAAAGCTTATATCTCCAGCATAGATCGTGACGTCACCACCATTGCCACCCCAGCCACCTCGGCCGCCATCTCCACCATTGCCACCGCGAGCTCCATAAGTATTGCGATCTGGCCTGCCGAAATTACAACTGGTAGCATTGTATCCTCGGCCACCATCGCCACCAGCAAAACCTCTTTCTCCAGCAGCATAGACATTTCGCCTTTGACCACTAGCGTATACGGTAACATCTTCCCCACTTCTGCCTGAGGTGCCCCATCGACCATCCCTTCCGGATGAGCCGGCAACTCCAAAACTGTAACTAATATTGGCGAAAAGCATTGATGCCATAAAAGTGAAAAGCACATTCCAATACTGGCGCTTCATGATAAATCCCTTCTCGATTGTTGCATTGTCAAAAGAATCTTAGATATGGGTTGCGGTGCGGGGCAAGGTAATTTTCGGATTTCGATAATGAAAAAGTGTCGAAGCGACAGTTGCCTTTATTCTTGATGGTAAGAGAGCATTGTTTGACATGCTGATGATGTTATTGCGGTTGTATTGAACGTGATGATTGCTGGTGTTGATCATACTTACAAAGTTTAAAGTTTAAATTGTTAAAGGAATTACATTGTTCAAATGCGAAAAACAGCTGGTCTGGTTGGCAAAGTCTTCAATCGGAAAATAGGTATGAATACTTGTCGCCGCAAAAGCAGGTCTGAATGCTCCACTTACTTTTTTGTATTACTAAATTTTTACTATCGGGGTGCAGGAGGATTGCTTTTGAAAATGTATCAAATCATCGATTTTATCAGTATCTTTAATCAGGCTGCGAAACAGAACAATCCCTGTTGGGGAAGGAGAACGAATGATTTTGGATTTGATAGAATCAGGCAGGACGAAATCACGACTGGCTAAAATGATTTCCACCTGATCGCTTTGAAAATCCTGATCATTTAAAGCAAAAAAATTATCGGTATTACTGCCAAAACCAGAAATTGAAAAATAAGTTTCGGGAGGCACTGCCGCTATTATTTTAAGGGGATGTTGACTAACATCAAAACCACAAAGGGAGTAGAGTAAGTCAGGGCTAGGGCTTACCACGCGGCGAAAAGTAGCATCTATGGGCTCACTATGGGCTGCAGTATTTACTTTTATACTTAGTTTTTTGGCAGCTATCTTCATGATGCCGTAGGGCATTAGCCACAGCTCTAAAAGGTGTAGACCACAAGACAGAACAATGATGGGAGCGAGCCAACTAACCCATTTTTTCATCACAGTCCTCCTTGATGATCTGAGGGAGTTGAATAGTATCAGTGTTTTCGTATACCTCTTTAGCAGGCAGATAAAGCCGCAGGATAATGGAAAAGGTTGAGCTTTTCTGTAAGGGTATCCAGTTGCCCTCTGTTTCATATGGTGAGAGGTGGATGATATAACTATTGTCATCTTCACGTGCTAGATTCAGGTAATTATATGAGTAGCGATTGTATTTATTGTCGATGAGGAAGTGATCGTCCCCATAGGCGGTGATGCTCCACCATCTTGCAGGTATGTCTTCGCCCTCAATGCGGTATTTGCAGCTGGAATTTAGAGGGGCTCCGGCATTATCGTCCTGACTGATATAATAAATCACTTCTTGATGGTTCAAAGCGAATAGACCGGCTTTGGCTACCGCTGCTCGGGTGTATAGGTCGGCCAAATCACTGCCAATCGCAAGGCTGAATTTCCATGAGCCGTTTGATGACCAATTGGTTTGACGCATAGACGACATATTGATTCCAGTGAGTATAATACTTAATAGTAAAGACGTTACGATGATGATCAAATATTTCCAAATAAGTTTCATTTAAGACTGCGAGCCTCCAATAGACTATTGCTTTTACGCTAGAAAGTATGATTGCTTAATGGTTCACATTAAACCTTCCCGCTTGGAACCCTC
>PBRN01000118.1 GCA_002725955.1 Pseudobdellovibrionaceae bacterium | reverse complement strand
TTCTGTTTAGTATTATGACTATCTACTTTTTGTGGTTTTTGGCTTTGATGTTGCTAGCCCATTTTTGGGCTAACTCCATTATTTGTGGACTCTCCATTCTGTAGTATTCACTGGTCTCGACAACTTTTAAAGTTGATGGATCTTTCTCGGAGTCCATCAGTGGACCTGCCTTAGATAGTCTTTTATAGGTTCTACTTATCTCAATAAGAATTTCTTCTGAAAGGTTTGGAAACTTAGCTATTTTATCCAAGCTACCAATGAGTTCGGCTAATGGGAGGCCATGGTTATTATGAAAATCTCTAGTTAGCTGCCATAGAAAGCCCACTTCAATAACATTCATATAGATAAGTATTAGGGCGGCTTCATAAAAGTTATTAAAATTATAAATGATATCAGTTAATGGTTTTTGGGATATGAAATTATATCCAGGAGCATTTCTGATAAAAATTGCTTTAATAGATACGTCTGGAATTTTCTTTATTGAGGTGGTAAAGTCTTTTGCAATTTTTGGTTCTACCCCAGCATAAATTAAGTATTGAGCCCATTCCTGAAGATTAAGCCTCTTCTCGCAGAAAAGCTTTATACCAGAGTAAATATAGGTATCGCTTTCAGCATTATCTCCTATTAAGTAAAATTCAGATCCATCTTGGGACTCGCTGATGATATCCATTATTGCAGCAGTCTTGTAAATAAGGTGGGTTTTAAGTAAGTCCATTCTTGCTTTGCGGATATTATAAGCCTGATTTTTGAAAGTATCGGTATTCCAATCTAAGCCATCCATATAGAGTTTTTCTTCTAATACTGTGCGCATTTGTGGTGGTGATGCCGATACAAAGTGTAACTGCTGTGGGTAATAGTCATCAAGTGGATTGGGACTTCTTTGTACACCCCAGCGAGCTGCCAAAAGAACTTCTGAAGCTCCTTTTACTGTAACTTTTTCTCTTGCATCCTCAAGCGCAACACGAATCATTTGCCATACTGACTCAAATTCAGTTTCAAGATATGTCTTATCAATATCACAAATTATTTGAGCTTTTCCTTTTTTGGGTAAAGTATCGGAGAATTGTTGTGTATCGATAAGTTTACGGAAATTATAGTTTGTACTCTGTCTTTTGCGGCGACTAGACCAGAACATATATCCTCCTGTATCCTGATTATCAATATTAACCTAAAAATATTAAAACCTAAATGAAATCATGCCAGCTGCGATATTTTTAGGGGGCGTTTGTGCGGTATCTGTTGCTCATGCTAGCTTTTTTTTCTTGTATCTCGGCGAGACCAAGATGTTAGAACGGCAGACAAAATATCTTTAAATTAAAAAATGAGATATTCTAAGTAGTTAAATTAGCTTATGAAGATATGAAATTTAACGGACCATCAATTGGATCAACTTGCTTCATTATGATGGTCATTATCAGAAGAGGTGTCATCATGATCCGTTGGTTTTGAATCACCTAAACCCTGTTTATTTTTATTTTCTGGATCTAATTCTTTTGAATCATAATTATTTTCATCGTTTCCGCTGTAACTACTGCTTTGAGATATTGATCCTCTTTTTGTACTTGTATAGATAAAGTCAAGAGTATCTGTATTACTTTGTAGGATTTGTAAATGCTTCGATAGTTTATTGTATGACTCAACATTTATTGATTGAGCCATATTTTCTTTTTCCATATAGTGGCGATCAAGGCTTTCTCTGAGGGCGAGAGCCTTATTCTTATTTTCTAAAGATAGGCCTTGGATTTCTGCCAAAAGGTTGATTGTACCTCCCATTGTTTTTTCACAGTGGATAAGATCATGAAATTGTCTGGTCAAAGTTCGGGCTAAACGATCACAATGCAGAGTTAAATGACAACCATCACTATTAATTTTTGAATTAATTTCAAAAAAATCTTCTAAAATTTTATTCATATTTTTGTGGTTTTTATCAGTATCATTAGACATCTTTGCCAGAACTTTTAGATTCTTAACATGCATTTGCATTTCATTGCTAAAAGCATCTAATTCTCTGAGACTAAACTTTACGGTATTTATACCTGTTTGATAAACCTTACTGAAGTTGGTTACCGTAGTAAATGCTTTTTCTACAGCATGACTACCTTCTATAAGTTGATTGGAAGCGTGTCCGGCTTCTTCCTGAATTGTTATCAGTAGATCTGTGATTGACCGGGTGGCGGTGCTAGAGCGAGCGGCTAGTTTTCTTACTTCTTCAGCAACTACTGCAAATCCCTGTCCTTGTTCACCAGCACGAGCAGCCTCTATGGAGGCATTTAATGCAAGCAAATTTGTTTGTTCAGCAATATCATCAATAACATCAATGATATTTACAATCGCTTCTGCTCGCTGAGATAAACCATCTACCATTTGAGACGCTGTTTTCACATTTTTTCGGCAATCGTTCATGGTTGTTTGTGTCTTATTCAGAGATTCGAGTCCAGTTCGGGATTGTTCCTGAATTTTATTTAGATTTTGATTAATTGCCGTTACATGATTTTCGAAAACTTTGTCTGACTTAGTAATGTCAGTTACTTGTTTAAATAATAGTTTGTGACATTCAACAATTTCTCGGAGAGTCCCATTGAGTTTCTCATGGCTAGTTCTTACGTGCTTCATTTGCACGCCTAGTGAGCTCCATTCTAAGCTTGTTCCGGCAGCCATATTAGCATTCTGCTGGCATTGATGGGTAAGGGCATTCATTTTCTTGGTAAGGTCATCTATAATCAACTGCAGGTTGTCTGATTCTTTATGGATGGATGAAGAAAAAGCAGCTAATTCGATGGATTTTTCTATGTATCCTTCTATAGCAACAGAATAGTCACTCTGATCAAGATCTCCAATTTTCTTTTTGAGCATAAGCTTTAGTTCAGAAGTCGAGTTTTTTATATCTTCTAGGGAGCGGTTAGTCTCGAGGTCTGCAACTTTACTGGATGTATTCACCGCTCTATTGGTAATGCGTGAAGCAATATTCGCCAACCCCTGGCCGGCAGGAGATGATGTCATTAGCTCGAGTAACAGTAGTCCTAGGCAAATACAAAATATGATCGAGCAAATTAAGACTGCTTTTTTACTAAGAACAATGTGGTCTTCCGCAATTGATTTCAGTTTTTCGACATTGCTATCTAGCATCTGTGGAGATATTACATCAAAATCGCTCGATAACTGCTGAAGTTGTTGCTGAACAGTTTGGATCTCGGCATTGCGTTGCATATTTAGTATATTGCCGGATTGGCTGTCAAATAGAATGATACAGCCTATAACGCAAGTGACAGCTGCTAAGCTGAGAAACAGTGGGCTCAGTTTGGAACGATTCATGATTGTCTCCGGAGTCTGATCTTTTTTAATATCATTCAATCATGTATCGGAGATTTATAAATTATGTTGATGCAGTGGTAGTTTCAGGAATTTGTTTTTAAGATAGCAATAGTAAAAAGGTGAGGTACTACAGGGGGATAAAAAACCTCAATAGCAGAGCTATTGAGGTTTTTGTTTAAATTACATTCCTGGCATTCCCATGCCTGGCATGCCGCCGCCACCCATTCCTGGGACAGCTGCTGGCTGAGCATCTTCACTTGGCTTGTCAGCAATCATGGCTTCTGTTGTAAGAAGCAAGCTTGCTACAGAAGCTGCATTAGTAAGAGCTGTTTTGGTTACCTTAGTTGGGTCAATAACGCCGGCTGCGTAGAGGTCTTCATATACCTCTTTCAATGCGTTAAATCCAAAGCCACCAGATTCGCCTTTAACCTTTTCTACTACAACAGCAGATTCGACACCTGAATTGTATGCAATCTGGCGAAGAGGTTCTTCAAGAGCGCGACGAATGATAGCAACGCCAAACTTTTGCTCACCTTCGAGGTCAAGCGTGTCCAGAACTGATTGGGCGCGAAGTAAAGCTGTTCCGCCGCCTGGTAGGATGCCTTCTTCAACGGCTGCTCTTGTTGCATTTAAAGCATCTTCAACGCGTGCTTTTTTCTCTTTCATTTCTACTTCAGTTGCAGCACCAACTTGAATGACAGCAACACCACCAATGAGTTTTGCTAGTCGCTCTTGTAGTTTTTCTTTGTCGTAGTCAGAAGAAGTATTTTCTATTTCTGCACGAATTTGACTAACCCGAGCATCGATATGCTCTTTTTGTCCTTGGCCGTCAACAACAGTAGTCATATCTTTAGTGATAGAGACTCTCTTAGCTTGACCAAGCTGATCAACAGTCATGGTTTCTAATTTAAGGCCTACATCTTCACTAATTACAGTACCACCTGTAAGAGAAGCAATATCCTCTAACATAGCTTTTCTGCGATCACCAAATCCAGGAGCTTTAATAGCAGTACACTTCAATGTACCGCGTAGCTTATTGACAACTAAGGTTGCTAGAGCTTCGCCATCAACATCTTCTGCGATGATAACAAAGGGTCTGTTGGTTTGAGCTATTTGCTCAAGAATTGGAAGAAGTTCTTTCATATTTGAAATCTTCTTCTCGTGAATTAAGATAAAAGCGTCTTCAGATACAGATTCCATTCTTTCGGCATCTGTCACGAAGTATGGAGATAGGTAACCGCGATCAAACTGCATACCTTCTGTAAAATCTAAAGTCGTATCCATCCCTTTAGCTTCATCAACTGTAATGACGCCATCACGACCTACTTTATCCATTGCCTCTGCAATGATATCGCCAATGTCTTTGTCGTTGTTTGCTGAGATAGCGCCAACTTGAGAAATTTCTTCTCTAGTCTTCGTTGGGCGAGAAAGATTATCCAGTTCAGCAACTAACTTTCTAACAGCAACATCGATGCCGCGCTTTAGTTCCATTGGGTTATGAGCAGCACTTACTAATTTAACGCCTTCACGGTAAATAGCTTGAGCTAGAACAGTTGCAGTTGTTGTTCCGTCACCAGCACTGTCAGAGGTCTTAGAAGCAACTTCTTTGACCATTTGAGCGCCCATATTTTCGAATTTATCTTCAAGATCTATTTCTTTTGCAACTGATACACCATCTTTGGTGATAACAGGAGCGCCGAAAGAGCGTTCGATAACAACATTACGGCCTTTTGGGCCTAATGTTACTTTGACTGCGTCAGCGAGAGTGGTGACACCTTCAAGTATTTTACGGCGAGAGTCTTCGCCGAAATTGATCACTTTTGTCATTTTCTATTTTTCCTTAAAATAATAGTGAGCCGTTACATTAGGCTAAAATGGGATATGGATTAAAGAAGTACACCAAGTAAATCGTCTTCTCGCATAACCAAGTGTTCTGAACCTTCAATTTTGACTTCAGAACCTGAGTATTTACCGAATAATACTTTGTCTCCAACCTTCACATCAGGTTTGGCGAGCTTGCCATCATCTAAAACGCGGCCATTACCCACAGCAATGACTTGGCCTTCCATAGGCTTTTCTCTGGCATTATCTGGGATAATGATCCCACTTGCGGTTTTCTCGTCAGCTTCGAGACGTTTGACGAGGATGCGATCCTGCAAAGGTCTGATTTTCATAATATTACCTCCAAAAACTATTAAGCTAGAATGGATGTCAGTTTCCATTTAGCAGACCGCAGCGACTAATAGACGCAATGACAGTAGGTTGCGGTCATGGGTACAACGGATATCAACTTAAATACTATATGCGCCTTGTCAAGGGAGCCGTGCATTTTTTTATTCTATTATTGGCTGAAAGTCCGGTAATTTCGGGGTGATAAATTGTAAGTACTTAAGGTGAGATTAACTATATTTGTTGGATTTTTATCGAAATATTCCCTTGAGAATCAGAAGGTAAGAGTTGATTTGTTTTCAAGCTCAAGCTTGCTGTGATCCTCGTAACCGATTGGATAGTATGACGTAGATATCTCGGTGATGAGGTGAATTCTTGCTCTAATTGCCGAGCTTTCTTCATTCATATCTATTTCGATAGGACGTGTGTAAGGGCTTTTGGGTAATAAAACTAATCTCAGGTCTGGTTCATTTGGGTCCGGTGAATAAGCTAGGCAGATGCGATCTAGCTCGTTCCATTTAAAAGGAAAAGATTTAAACCGTGTCGTTACTTCTATACCGGATTTATTGATTTCTACAGATCTTATGGAGTGGGACCATGTCCATATAATTGCCACCCACGGAGAAATAACTAAGAAGAAAAAACTGATTAAAATTATAATTGGTCCATTGGTCCATTGGTTTTGTTCGATGACTCGAGTTAGCATGAGAAATGCTAGGCACCCCATCAGGCCAATAATTGAGATTTTAACAAGGGAGCGTGGGTATGCTAGAAATCGACGGCCACCATCAGGAAGGTCATCGGTAAAGTAATAATGCTCCCTATCTTCAAGCTGTCGTTTTTGAATGAACTCGAGGGCTTCGAGGTCTTCATTGTCGATATCATAAATCTTGTGCCAAAGACCCTCTTCTTCAGCAAACCTTCCTTGCCCTTTGTAAAGAAATGCCTTTAACTTGAGGGCAGCCACATTGTTTGGACCTAAGGTTAGTAGGTTATCCAGTGCTTCCCAAGCATCTTCAGTGTGACCTTTTTCGAGCAGTCTTTCGATGTTTTCTATATGTTTCATATTGTTGCTATCGGACGCTTAAACTGAAAATTGAGAACTCAATCAAAAAACTTTATGAAACCATTTGGGCAGATCTGCGATGATAGTTTGAATGGATGATTTTGACAGTCTGCGAATGTACATGTGCTTGTTTGATGGTATTCCAGGAGGTCTTGGCTTCCTTCTTTCCATATCGCACAGACTTCGATGGTTTCTTTGTTTTGTTCGATAGTTGCAATATCGCAGTAACATTTGTTTTCCTTACTTGAAAAGTTTTTATTTTTTGGAGATTCTGTCCATAACTCAAAGGCTGAACAAGTCAATTTCTTGTTTTTTCTTTCTTTATATATCGTTTGACATTCTTTTGCTTTGCATTCCTGTGAGTTTTCTTGAAAGGCAATAAGGGGTTGATCCTTTATTGGATCCCAAACCTTATACCAGATGCCACACCTTTTTTGATTTGGGTCATTTGGTAATGTGAAATTACCGCAATAACAAATTTTATTTTCGGAAATAATTTTTTTGGACTTATTTATTTTTTTTATGCCATCTTCTTTTAAGAGATCTTTTTCANAAAANCCTTCTTTTNTTTGTTCGGTGCTNTCATGAAGATCNTTTNTCCTCTTGGTCGTGGTGCAGCCAAATANTATTAGAATTGTCATAATNTANTTNTTCAATTTTTTTCTACTTATCCTTACTNTAGATGATNGAAAAAGAAACGGCGGTACCAAGGTTNTCGCCTAGTTCCAAGTTTATATCTTTTATTTGTGGCTTGTGAGGTAAGGTTTCNGGNACAACNTAATAGTGATTCTTGTCGATTGTGGTGTCTTCTCCCAATAAGTTNAATTTCTTATTTTTTTCAATCATATGTATTTCTGTNAGTATTGATATACGATCCTCCGGCACACCAAACTTAAGCATGGTCTTGGATGTTAAATCTCNTATCATGTCNCCATAGATTATNAGAGTNGTGGTNNTNGCTTTTGCTCCTGGAGATGATTTTTTCCAGAAACTTAATGCAGGTAGTGGAGGTATCGTTATCTCTCCNCCTGAAATTANTACTTTCTTACGTTCTTCCAGTTTCTTTTTTTTCTCTTCTTTTGAAATNATTANTCCNATTAAACTTATTNTGAAATTATATTCATTTATNCCGGTCTCATCATGGTTGCCNGCCCTTAANTTTTCTAATGTAATAGTATGATCTAATTTGGAGTAATCAATCAAATCATCGGTTACGCCTTTGGAATAAGCNANATTGCAAAGGAATACGTAANTAATAATTGTGNAAAANCTCATACTAACTCTCCAATAAATCGTAGTAATCTTCGGTAAAATAAAANAATTCATTAATGTATATAAATCGACATTTTTTTTTTACTGAGATAAAGATATCTTACAAGNNGTATTGATCAGACTCTGATTGATNTNTTTAATTTNTAGATGCTTTTTNAAGNGNAGTATTTCGTGTGGTTGCTGGTTGATTAGNTNTTGATCTTCTTNTCNNTTTTAATACTAATTGTGCATGTTGTGATTNCCNNTTNTTAGATNCAAAGTATTTTTTTATNAGAAGNNAAATAGTNAATTTGATNANCTNTNTATTTAAAATGCTAATATTTAGATANCTNAAAATNAGAATAGGTAATAACTTTNAAANTNTCTAATTAATTAAANNTTATTATATCTTGGGGTTTGCNTGAAATACTTTTTCTTTNCCGAAATTTTGCTGCAANAGATTCATCTGCTGATCATGAGCATTTGNTGTCAAAAGGCATAGGATTGATCCNCCNCCTCCGGCACCTGTAATCTTAGCTGCAGGTATNCCTAATTTTTTTATNACAGTGATAATCTCGTCCAGTTTNGCAGGTATGATACCNGACTCGAATAANAGTNTATTAGTTTCAGTNATTATGTCAGCTAANTCATGGTGATTTTGATTAGATAAGNATTTTTGGGCATGGATTGCTAGATNGTCGAAGTGATTTATTCTCTGTTCACCAAATGTNTTATTTGTGAACCANGGTTTTGCTTTTTNNATCATTATATTTGTGGATGCACGTAANCCACTATCAACGATAGCAAAATGCCAGCTATNAGATTCNTTANGGCTCTGGAGAGGTTTTATCGTCTCTCCTTTTCTGAATGAAATAAACTTTTCAAATGCTACTACAGAAGCATCTAACCCGGATGGNTTNCCATGGAACCTTTTTTCTAATTCATTAGCCATGATTGCGAGNTCGTTTGGTGTTGCTCCGATACCCCAGCNGTTGTTGAGTAGNCTTAAGATTGCAATGCATAATGTGGCTGAAGANCCAAGGCCGGCACCTATAGGTAAAGANGATGCNCCTTCAATAGATACNCTATCGGTAACAATATTTAGTAGTTTTAAGGCATCGCCAACTACAGCTTTAATTTGAGAGTCNACTTCATTTCCTGCGAGCTTTAGGCTNATTCCACNNCTTGANTGCAAATCTGGTNNTATAGACATTTTCATNCGNAGTTCAGGTAGTGGCATAGCAATAGCTTTTGCACCNTATAANACAGCNTGCTCACCAATTAAAATTGCTTTACCGCATGCAGAAGCGCTNCNTTCTTTCTTCAGATGCAANGGAGCNATATTNTGTATATGTTNATATNTATTANTTTCTATNTTTTGGTTCACGTTCATTTCAGAGCTAGATCCTATTGGCTTTNTGCTGATAAAGATGGTCCTGATCCAGTTATATCNTCTATCATTTTTAATTCTGGAAATGTTTGTGCTATGTGGTCTTTTAGCGATGAAATATCANCAGGTTGACCAATCATATGAATGTTAGGGCCTGCATCTATCGTAAAATATACTTCTAANCCNGTTTCTTTTCTCAGTTGCCTAATCCANGCGAGGAAATTNCCAGTGGTTTGNTCNAAATATTGGATGGATGGGTTACTNCTCATAATGACACCGTGCATTTCTAAAGCTTCTTGCTCNATNAATNGCCCTAGCTTTCCCATGTCTCGTTNTTCGATGGCATTGGTCATCTGTNNTAGTNTNGTNTCTAAGCTAGCTAGGCGAGCCGGAAAAAGAGGGCTAGACCANGCTGCCTTATGAGCTGTAGTTGAACTCACATGTTTAGGNTGGNTCGAAAATAAGACGATAAGATCTGACAGCNNCCAATGTTCTCTTGGGAAACGCTGACAAACTTCCTGCTGAGAGGGTGATGTCCCTTTAGACCANTGAACATAGCCTCCAGCAAAAGACCTNGCAGCACTNCCAGAGCCCATTCGGGCTAAGTTTGCTAAGGTGGGNAGTGAAAANCCTTTCTCGTTAAGTTCTTCGAGGTTTGAACTATCNGTCCATGCTGCGATTGATCCAAGGGTTAAAGCTCCTAACCCACTTGCGCTGCTTGCTATACCGCANCCNGTCGGAAAAGTATTTAATGATTCAATTGACAGAGGCTTATCGAACCCGAATTTCTTGGATAGATAGTTCAAATGGTTGAAAATCTTTTTTCCGGCACTACTACTGGAGGATANTTCGACNTCGTTTAGGATAACTCTATGACTATTTTTTCCGATTGTTACATNNGTAATAGTTTTGGCGTTCTCGAGTGTCATAGAGAGNGAGTCATTNGCNGGCCATTGTTCTGCTTCATTTTCCTTTCCCCAATATTTTAGAAATGCAATATTACTTGGGACAGAGGCTATATAANTTTTCTGGCTCATGATGTGCTCCGATTCGTATTACTAATTTTNAAGCCCTGAGATGAGAAGCTGGCAGGTAAAGGTTTCCACCCTAATTGTTGTAAAGCTGCGTATGCNATTTTTCTATTTTCTTTGCTTCCCACAACTAAGATCGCATCTTCTCCTCCTGCCCCAGTCGTCTTCCATGACCATAATTGATCAATTCCACTAATTTCATCTAACTTTTGACTGAGATGAGATGGAAAAAGAGGAGAGCTCGAAAAGAATTTTCTATGTTTAGATACAGCTGGAATCAATACGTCCTCTAGTAATAAGTTATTTTCACTAGCGAGAACTTTCTCAAAACCATTATTTAATGATTGCGATAAGACAATTAGTTTTTCGTTACGTTGATTCGTTTGTAACCATTCTCTTGTCGTTTGCGTGGTTGATGTAGTGGGGGCTCCGGCGCCACCAATAAAAACTTCTAGGTATGTTTCAAGGGGGCGTCCAGCCTTTAATTTAGTTGTTGTTCCTGGCCAAGTACGTCTTGAGTCATGTTCAAAAGCGACAACACCACCAAGGAACTGAGCAGCAATATCATAGCCAGATGCTTTACCTTGCCATTCTAATTGTTGTTTCCAGGCTTCCTTAGGTACTTCCCAGTCATTGGTGGCAGGAGTGCTAAGTGACAGCTGCTTAATAGCTGCTCCAACCCCTAATCTTAGTGCAGAGGAGCTACCTATTCCCCATTGTATTTCTATGCTAGATTTCACAGATATTTTTAGATCTGTTAGATTATAGATTGAGCCAAATTTTAGAACAGAATCTATAAGGGGCTCTTCTGCTTTTTCTTTATCGATATATTGATCAAAATCTTGCTTTGATTTGTGTATGGAGTTAGCCCATAGGTCTGAATTTATAATACAGCCAGTGCCAGGAGCTCTTTTTTCTGCGACCACTCGGAGAGACCGGTCAATTGTAGTCGCAAGGGCTTTACCCCCATTGAGAACAGCATATTCACCTGAGAGCATAATTTTTCCGGGCACTGAAACTTCGACATTCATTTGGTTGGCTAAGTTCCCTTCCTGATGAGTTCTAGGTTTCTTTGGTGTAGTCCCATATGGCCTTTTTGGATTCCTTCTGAAGCGAGAGCTCTGAGAGCAGAAAGATTTTGGGCTAAGCCTGTAGCTACAATGATCTCAGCCAGTCCAGATGCGCTCGGGTTCCCAAGAAGCTTGATGGCTGCCTGAGCTGTTGGGTGGAGCTTCGTGACGCCGCCAACTGTACCAACAGCCATTGGTAGTTCTATTGATCCGACCAGATCACCATCGTTATTCTGGTACCATTTTGTCATTGGTTGATATACACCTTTTCTGCAGCACCATGCATGTGCTCCTGCTTCTACGGCACGCCAATCATTGCCAGTGGCAATGACTACTGGATCGATCCCGTTCATAACTCCTTTGTTATGGGTTGTAGCTCGATAGACGTCATGTCTTGCAAATAGGTAGGCATTTTCGATGCCTTTTACTATTTCCTCTCCAGCAAACTTTTTGGTTTCAAAAGCTGAAGCTGGTATAACA
Source organism: Pseudobdellovibrionaceae bacterium (assembly GCA_002725955.1). GTDB lineage: Bacteria > Bdellovibrionota_B > Oligoflexia > Oligoflexales > Oligoflexaceae. The sequence continues at coordinate 14,819 of PBRN01000118.1, read as the reverse complement.
CATTCTGCTTTGGCCAATCTCTTGTCATTTAGATTTGTTAGAATGCGAAGTCCGATATCGCATGGGAATAATCCGGCTATGAGTGTTGAAATTTTTTCACACATAGTATTGACAATATTTGCTCCCATGGCATCACGGGTATCAACATCCAAGTATATGATAAGTGAGTTGATATCTTCGCAGAAACGCCAATTTAATCCGATGGCGCCGCCACCTCTGGAGACAAGTCTCTCCATACCTTGATTGGCCCAGCTTAGGATCTCTTGCTTGTGCTTTAGTAGGATGCTAGTGAAATCTTGTCTTTCTTTGGGGAAGAGTTGTATTTGCCCTGTCATAACTGGGGCTGTGCTTGCTGTTCTAAAGCCCCCGCCAGCTCTTACTAGTTTAGCTCCATGACTGGCTGCAGCAAGGACGCTGGTCTCTTCTACAGCCATTGGTATGAGGATATCTTGACCATTAATTTGAAAATTTGTGGCGATCCCTAAAGGTAGTGCCATGGTGCCAACTGCGTTTTCGATAAATACATCAATAAGTTCTGGAGAAAGGTTGCCGCAGTTTCCAAGGTCCGAGGTCGCACTAATGTCACTAAAAGTGTTTGCTATGTTTAGTCTTTCGCTGATTGGCAGCTGGTAAAAACCAGGTAACCTTGAGGAGGTTTTTGGAGATATTGGATTACGTCCTAGATTCTGTGACCAGTCTTGCTTCATGTTCAACGACTCCCAGTATTAGTTTTTTGTCTTACGTAAGACCTAAAATCTTCTTGGCCAGGAGGGCCCAATACCATATGCCTTTCGAGGTCTACTAATGATTGACTGCCAGTTGCAATCATCGTTGTTTTTAAACCTCGGGTAAAAGTATCTAAAGTAGTGTGAACTTCATCTGTTGAATTAATAGCTGCTTTGAGTAACGGTAAGCCGATACCTGCTAGGTTTGCGCCTAGTGCGATCGCTTTAGCGATGGTTAGTCCATCTCGAATACCACCGGTAGCGGTGAGAGGTATTTCTTCGCCTAATGCTTTACGAAGGTTTGCCAAGCTGTATGCTGTAGGAATGCCCCAGTCTCGAAAAGTATTACCAAGGTTTCTAGTTGTGCCTAATGAGCTCCGCAATCCCTCTATATAACTCCATGANGTACCTCCCCTTCCACCNATATCAATCGCACTNACTCCAGCTTCTTTAAGCTGGATAGCGGTATTTACATCGATGCCTGAACCGACCTCTTTAATGATGATTGGAGTTGANATNGAGTTACATAAGTTTGCAATTCTTTCTAACAAGCCACTAAATTGTCTGTCACCTTCNACTTGAACTAATTCTTGAAGAATATTGAGATGAATAGCTAAGGCATCAGCTTGAATCATATCAACAGCGCGTNGACATACTTCTATATAGTCTTTGTTGAGTAGCTGAGCGCAGCCAATATTGCCAATTAGAAATAGTGAAGGCACAAATCTTTTTACGTTAAANATGTNTTCCCATTCTTTGTTTTCTAAGGCNANTCGTTGAGAGCCGATNCCCATGGGAATNCCNAAGTTAGCTGCTGCCTCTGCTAGATTTCGATTAATATGGGCTGCTCTTTCTATGCCACCNGTCATGCCTGTNATCAGGATAGGGTGNTCAAACGTNTTTCCTAGANAACTTACTTTNGTATCGATGTCTTTTAAATCAAGTTCGGGCAAAGCTTTTGGCATGAAGTTGATTTCTTGAAAGCCGGTAAAGCGATTTGAATCTTCGATNTNTTGATTCAAGCATATATCAATNTGTTGTTCTTTGCGAATTTTGCCCAGCAGATCGTTAAGCACATTGAGGGAGTCTGTGGATTTGACTTCAAATTTGATTTTGTCTTTATAATCCGCTGTGACCGTACCTTCAATGGTGTAGTGTTTCGATGATGATAGGCTTATTTGCAGTTGCGATATCGCTGTTGAAGCAGAGTTTTTATGCTCTAGTATAAGTGTATTATGAGAGATATCAGTTACAAGTCCAGCGGCTCCTGAAGTTGAAATCCATGGNAGCGGGACCTCTAAATTTACTAAATCCAATTCTGGCATTTTTGCAGCTCTGTTTTTAGAAATTATTTATGAAAACAAAGAGNTTAAATCNAATTTATCAGTAATCNTCTTTGTTGTGTTTGTGCTTCGATTTTTCCAATTAGNGCACCGAATAGACCAGCAACTTAACATAAGCTCTCTGATAGTAAAAGCTAAAATGTTCATCTTGAAATTATCCATAAACACCTAGATTTAATGNNNTTAGCNAATATGGCNNNCTTNNNNGTCATGGTGAGCCAAAAGTACNTAATCGCTTTNAGNTAAGGNNCNTNGTGGAAGGAAGCTTCTATGGATNNCTGGNTTAATATGGATGCGAGAGTCGTNNGTGTCACTTCTCTANTTTTTGTTGATGACCTATNCTTTTTTTGTAGGAGGAAACTATGANGTCAGTTTTCAATTTGTNTNTNTGTTTTTTGTTCTATANCCANGCGACTATACTTTCATTTCAAATACTGNNTGATCTTGAANATCTTTTGAAAGATTTTCAGAGCGAAGTCCTNAGAGATTGGGAAATCGGNGTGTGTGCTCAATCTGCTGTTGGCAAGCTNAATTTACAGTCTGCGATGACTGANTGGANGAGNATTACAGATAATNTCATAGATTTAAATCATACTTATNAGGGCNCNTTGAGTGATTTTAATAAATATATTGGNTACTGGGGAGTGCCCTNTCGTNTNTGTCAGGNTTTTGAAAAGAATGAAGATTATTTTATATATCATCAGAGTTTTGGTGCNTCCGATTCCNCNCGANNTAACTGGAATTGGCGTTTTTCGCAATACGATAATNACCGATGAATCGGGNAGTGCAGAGATAGGTTTAGTTTTAATATCATTTTGTCTTTTTCTAANNTCGNTTTTTGGATTTCTTAGTGACTTTGAANAAACCTATCAATTGACTTGGGNTTCTATGGGAAGAAAAGANCAGCNTGATGAATTGATTNATGGCAATGAACTTATGAAATCANAANCTATAGATCTTTCANACTGGCCNGCATCNCTNGATGGCTTCNTATTCGATTTTGATGGTTATAGACGCACGCANGCTTTCTGTATGATTGGATTAAGACTAGAGGAGGTTGATCCCGAATGGATAGATGGTTGTTGAATTTNAAAATTGGGCATATACCGGTTTTAGCTTCGCATCTTTTTTTTCTACTCTTTGGTGCTTTGGCAATTCAGTTTGCACAAATTAAACAGNGTCANATCCAATCNTGGGNTGGTTGGAATAAATATTTAATTAGCAATGATCCTAGATTTATCTGGAAAGCATCTGCAAATAAATTTATATGGCGTGGAAAAGATATTATGCCCTCAGGAGTAATCAGCAATTTTTATTTGATACAGAAGACTAAGGATGATTGGTGTTGGAAAGAAAGTACAGTTATCAAAGGAATAAAGGGAGCTGATGATAAAATATATATCCTATTTAAATCAGATCGAGACATAAAAAGATTCATTAAGATCTTTTTTGTAAATAAAGGGAGAAAGCGTTTACTTTATAGTTTAGATAAAAAAATCAAGAGTTGTATAGTAAATGAAAGAGTGACCTATGGGGTCTAAGTTGTATCTGTTATACATTGTACTGATGATAGTTGGTAGCGGTTCGTGTTTAATTGGAGCAACANCNNCTGTTTCAAAAAGAGTGATTGTTACTGTNGGNNAAGATAAAGTTATCGAGTTAAATGGAGGNAATCTTAAAATAAGTCGTAAAGGTATTATTTATGCAGAGAAAATTAATTCAGGAAGNTGGCGTTTAAGCGGTTTAAAGAAAGGTNTAGTNTTAGTNNTAGTTCAAGGTGATCAAAATGAAAAGCTNGATCATTTTTTTGTTGAAGTTGTAAATCGGCCAGAGGGTTTTAGAGACTTAAAATGGNCTTTNTTTTTATGTCGTTATCCAGGTGTCAAATGCATTGANAAAACNCATACAATTTCGGGTNTTGTNGANTCGTGGGATTGGTTTGTAAAGGCTAGGTCTTTTTGTCGNAAGAAGCAATTTTGTATTTGGAATGTACGTATTAGTGAGTTGGAAAAAAAACGNCAAGAAAATAGGTTGAGAAAGGTTATNGNTCAAATAAGTGACTTGNTCATAGATGAAGTTACTATCCATGATACTGGGGATGCTTTTNTGCTTCTNAAGTGTCAAAANTGGGACAAAANAATCGANGAAAAAATCAAGGCTATTTTAGGNNNTAATATCAATCGCAATATCACCGGTCGTTGTANTGAACGTCAATCGAAGGTATTCAATGTCAAGTCTCAGNTAGTGTTTNGAAGGTCTTCNAATGTTTCTCGCCTTGGAGTGGANTGGTTGCCNGGNNCGATTCCTGACTGGAATGCTTTGCGAGCCGAATTAGTAACAGGAAAAGCNGCAATAGTAGCTTCTCCTACNATCAAGGTTTTATCNGGAGATGATAATACCATACGCCATGGTGTAGANGTGCTTTACGAAGATTCTGANGAACCNANANCNAGGTGGCGTTCAGTAGGGATGACTTTNAAAGTGAAAGTTGATCCAGTNGGTGAAAGGGTGCGCTTGGTATACGAAATGTCAATGAGTCAGCCGCAGGGNGGTTATTCTCAATTGCAGTCTAACGGCTTGTCGGGCACGGTTGANTTNCCTATTGGTAAACCGGNGATTGTNGGGACTTTTCAAATGAATGTAAGAACTCAAAATATTAGAAANTTNCCTATTTTGCAGAGNNTCCCGATTGTNGGTCCNTTATTCGGAATCNACCGCCAAGATTTTCAGGATGGTTTAACATATTTAATTGTCACNATTACTAATGAAGAGGAAATTAATTTACCTTNANAGAGTGAAAGNAAANANTCTAGAGTNGTTGNNTGGCCATTNGGTTTCTAANTTANNAGATTATTATNGNNGAAATGGNTCTCTCNNATAGAATGGAATGACATTTGNTATATTGNTTTGGTTCAANAATATAGCNAGCCACCGATCAAAACCGAGAGCATTTCCTGAGGATTTNGGTATTCCNTTTTTTAGGGCGGATATAAATGCNTCATCTTCAGGTACTTGCGGATANCCTAAAGTAGCTCTTGNTTCTTGAGCTCTNGAAAAGCGATCTTGGTTTTCTTCGGGAGANGTTAGTTCATAGAATGCATTACATAATTCAATGCCATGGAAGTATAATTCAAACCTTTGAGCNATNGGTCCGATCGTTTCAGCAAGTGCGGCTTGAGAAGCAGGATAGTCATATAAGAAAATAACNTGTTCTTGCTTTAGTGCAGGNTCNATTTTTTCCAGTAGAACTTTATAGAATGCTGTTTCGAAATCTTCCTTTTGATTTACTGAGATCACANCGTTATCTATGGCCTTTTTCCAAAGCTNAGGGTCNTTNTCAATTAACTCNATGTTAGCATATTTTNGGAAAGCTTCTGTTACGGTGATTTTTTTGAATTNATGTGGCATCTTCCATTGAATAGGGTGTGCATTNTTTATGTCNTNCCAGCTGTAGCGCAATAATTCTTCTGTTTGCGCCATCATCTCATGATAACCTAGNNCAGCCTGATACCATTCTAGCATTGTAAATTCAGGNTGATGCCACTCACTTATTTCTCCNTTGTTTCGGAAGGCNTGGCCAATTTGATATACTTTNTCNAATCCCANAGAGAGAGCTTGTTTTAGGTGNAGNTCAGGGCTNGANCTTAACCAGCAATCATGAATTTTTTTTTGATGGTCTACCCATTGGGTTTTAAAAAAACCCATATGGACTTCGGTTCCNGGGCAATTTACAAGNTTGGGNGTATCAATNTGGATAAAGCCTTTNGTTCTAAAGAAAGAGTCGATAGAGGCTTTCAGGGTATCCCTNATTTTCCATATTTGAATGATATTTAGNTCTTTTTCTATGCTTTTTTCCTGTTACTNTTGCTTTTCTTTGTTGTTGTACTTCGGNTCTTGGNTTTAGTTTCTGTAGCTTCNTCCAANGTNTCTAGTTTTTTTAATTTTTTCATGATGAGATCGATTGCNGAATCTTTTGGGAANTTATTTGTCNTATGGATGTTTTCGGATCCCAGCTTTTTACCTGTAGCAATTTCGAAAGCTTCCCATATATGCTCTGCTGGGAAAATTTCTAACTCTCCAGATTTAACTGCTGTTCTTGTTTCTTTGTTTAACATCAAGTTAATTACATTTTGCTTTGGGATGATTACTTTGTATTTTGTGCCTTTTCTCCCGATGATTTTACAAGTTTTATAGTAACCTTCGATTTTTTCGTTGACTCCGCCGATAGGCTGGATCTGTCCCATTTGATTAATTGAACCTGTAACAGCTAGATTTTGAAATATAGGTATTTCAGATAGCGCACTCAGCAGTGCAATGAGTTCTGCGACAGAAGCGCTATCACCATCAATCATTCCATAAGACTGTTCAAAAGCAATAGAAGCAGCCAAATCTAAGGGCTTTTCAAATGATAATAGTCCGTTTATATAGCCGTTGAGTATCATCATTCCTTTATCATGGATGCGTCCCGAAAGCCGGCTAGCTCTTTCTATATTAGTGATTCCTCCATCAGCGGTAGAAGTGATGCAGGTAATCCGTGACACCTTTCCAAACGAATAGTCCCCATAATCATATACTGCGAGCCCATTAATTTGACCGATTTTATGTCCACTGACTGAGATAAGGAGATCTTCGCTTTCAATCATTTTATGTAAATAATCTTCTTGTAGGTTTAAGCGATAGTGTTTTTCATCCAGAGCTTTTTCGACATCTTCTCTTTTTACTTGGCGTCCTCCGCGAGATCTAGCCATATAATCCGATTCAATCGTTAGGTCTTTGATTTTACTGAATTGAGTAGACAGATAGGCCTGATTTTCGACAATTCTGGAAGAAAACTCGATTATTGCTGCTACGGCCGATCTGTCGAAAGGAAGTAAGTTTTCCTTAGTAGCTCTGGTGGCGATAAAAGAAATATAACTATTAATATTCTTTTTACCAATGGGCATTCGGTAATCGAATTCGGCTTTGATTTTAAATATCTTCTGAAACTCAGTATCATCTTCAAATAGCAAGTGATAGATATCATCAGAGCCAATAAGTATGACTTTTAGGTTGAGTGGTATCGGTTCTGGTCTGATTCCAGATGTTGGTAATAATGAATATTGCTCCCCCATGTCTTCGATAAACCCTTGTCGGTTTCTCAGCACTCTTTTTAGAGTATCCCAGATAGAGTAGTTTCTGAAGATATCGAGAACGTTAAGTACTAAGTAACCTCCATTGGCTTTATGAATCGACCCTGCTTTGATCATGGTGAAATCAGTTAGATACATACCATGCTCAACATTTTTTTCTATTTTTCCAAAGAGGTTATAGTAGGTAGGGTTATTTTCAGTAATGACAGGAGCATATTCTGTTTCCTCATTGTCCAGAAAAAGATTTACTTTGTATTTAGTGAACCTGTCTTTTTCATCGTGAGCAAGGATAATAGCTTCTTCCTCATCCTTTTCATCGTCCACTAGAAAATCAAGGAGGTTTTCTAGCACATCTTCTTTAACCTCATAAAGGAATTTGGAAATTTCCTCCTCATCTTTATACATATCCTGGAGGGGTTCGATTAATGCAGTGATTATCTGATTGCCGAGCTCTTTTCTTAAAGCCTCAATGTAATCTCTACTCTCTTGTTCGATGCCTCTTACTTTTCTGGCAAAGTCGAGAACATGGGGTTCTAGCTTGCCTCGTTTTTTTTCTATGGCCTGTCTATTCGGTTCCGATAGTTTACTATAATCTTTTTCACTTAACGGCCGGCCGTCAACGATTGGAACTGTTTCAATGCCCATCCGTGAAGATTTAAGTACAAATTCCATACTTTTGGCAAGCTTTTCTAGTTCTGAAAATAATACTGATTTTCTTTCGTTAGATGACGACAAATACGAATTAACCGCATTTTCATACTCTTCACTTTGAAGAGCCATTGGTATCTCTTTTTTTAGTCCCTTGATAAGGGTCATCATATTTTTTTTGAGGATTCTTCCTTCGCCTGGAGGTAGAGGTATCGCAGTAGGGTTTTCGGGCGATTGGAAGTTGTGAACGTAAATCCAGTCACCAGGTGGGGGAGACTTTTTGGCCCTCTTTTCCAGAAAGTGTCTGATGACACTAGTCTTGCCTGTACCCTCTATGCCAGCAGCAAAAATATTATAGCCAGGTTGTTCGATACCTAAGCCCATTTCAATCGCTCTGACTGCTCGGTCTTGGCTAATGATATCAAATGACGACTTAAGGTTTTTAGTGCTTCTAAAGTCGAAGTTGGCTGTCGGACAGGGGTTGAACACTTCCTTAAGCTTAAGGGGCTTAGGGAGCTTTTGTTTCGATTGTTTTGCCTTCCGGCCGGTACGGGATGAGCCTGTGTCCAAAATGTAAGTCCTTTTGTGACGGAGCTTACATGACCACATCCATTACTGCGGTTAAATTCAGCTCCCGAGCGATATCATTAAACCTGTCAACAAGGTCAAATTCCATTGCAGCAGGTTTCAAGTTTAGGAAGAAATTCATTAAGAAAACTTCCCCCCGTTTTTGCGGGTTTGTCAGAAAATATTCCCCATACGCATCAAGAAAGTCAAGAGCCTCTTCTATTCCGGTTGTGTTTGGATATTTCATNAACGTCTGTATTGCTCTAGATAACCACTGTGAAAGCTCTTGGAAGTTAATTGATTCTTTTATCCCTAGNCTCANGGAGTCGTCACAAATTTGGACCAGTATTTCGGCTGGTANCTTGTTTTTGTGAATCCCGTAAAAGTAGCTGAGTGTTCTGTAAGCTCCTCGCCAGTTTTTCTTTTGCTCCATTTGGCGCACTTTTTCCATGGNGTGGCTATACGAGGCTACGGCTTTTTCAATATCTCTGAGTTCCTGTCTTCGCCTCGCTTCAAGCTCTCCNCGCTTTTTTTCCATNATAAATGCATGAGCCTTTGTTGCTTCATTGAAAGACATNGGATCATGAATNTCGAGGTTTTTACTCAGAGCTTCTGAAAGATACTCTACCGTATGNGGAACCTTGGTTCGGGTTCGTTCAGCTATTTCCACCACACTCCATTTAGTGTTGTCTGGCCATATTTTTAATACATCTTCNAGCTTTAACATAAAATCTAGCATGCGTGCCCCTCCCCAAAAAAGGTATTGAACNGCCTCTCCGGAACAAACCAAAGCCTTATAAAGAAACGCTGAATTTAAACATGATTTGTATAGAATAGATTACTTTGACGCAGCCATAAATGCAAAGGAATCAGTTTAAAAAAACGATAAATAATGNGGGGTTATTTTCTATTTAGCTGTTTTTACAGCTAAGATAAGTGGNATTCTATTCGTNGATAAAAAGGAATAGGGGGTATTCNTAAATAGGANGAANTTGAGCNGCAAACCAAATCTTTACGAAGNATAACTCCANGAAAAAAGGTTTTACTCTTTTTGNTTGATCAACCCAGAGCGGCGANCTTGNCCCTGTTTTCACACCCCAANGAATCTGAAGGTTATGTTAACAAGGNTTATCAAGCGCAGCCGCTATATAGTTCTAGGTCTTAAGTTCGCAGCGCTCTTCGCAATCTCATCATACGACGCTTTTTGCGACCAACTTTACGACGACCTTTGGAATGTTTTCTTTTATGTCTTGATCCGTGCACTTAATACTCCACTCTCAGTTATGAACGGGAGCATGCAAGCTATAGATCTTTTTCAGCTAACGCAAGGTATTTTTGGCTCGTCNTTAGGCGCCACATGCTATTTTCCNGAGATNGAGCTNAANNNTATGTCANAAAGACCGATTNANCACTGAACCGGTTTGAGGGGGGAGATGTGGAAACGCGATCTTCGAGAAATATACGNACGATTCTGGTNGAGCCATTTAAGCAAATAAAGCTCGGCTTNTATGTNATTAGCATTACNATTGCTTTTGTGTGNGTCACNGCTTTTTTGTTNGTNTCTGCTTTTACTGAGCAATATCANCANGTTNTAGAGATNTTTAAGGTGGTGAATCCAAAGTTTCANTGGGAACTNGCCACNAATGATATTTANTATAGTAACATATCGAAGTTATTGTCTGTTTTANTCGTTTTTATTGTNGTCTTATTTGCNGTGTTATTTAGNNTAACTCACAAATATTATGGGCCTNTNGTTTCNGTGCAGAGGTTTATTGGCGAAATAAGTCGNGGTAACTANGGCTCTCGTATNGTTATNAGAAAAGGCGATGAATTGAAGGAGCTGGTTAAATCGTTGAATGCTATGGCTCAAGATCTTCAGGACCGNCATGGGGCNAGAGTGGGCGNTTTGACCGATCGGCGAGCCCCNTCCAGAGANGAAAANTCAGAGCCCTGACGACCTTCNGCTGCTTTTCACTAAAATATCTTTCCATGTCTTTTCGATCTTGCTATGACTTCTGGCCGTAGTAGTGNGCAGGAGNNTATTTTGAGATCTTTCTTTGGTAAAACCCGTACAGAATTGGCTGANNTGTGTCAAAGNGNCGGGTCTNCTGGTNTTCATGCCGCAACTNTAATGACAAATGCNTATAAAAAATTGGAGTCNAGCCCATGGACTTCTGGNCAATTGCCCAAAAAATTGCAGGCTTTGGTTTCTGCTGANTGGGAACCACATCAGATGAAAATCGAAAAGGTTTTACCTTCTGAATATGATGGTTCTGTTAAGTTTTTGGTCGCTTTAAAAGATGGTAAACATATTGAAGTTGTNCTGATGCCTGAAGCAAGAAGGATAACTTTGTGTATTTCGAGTCAGGTTGGNTGTAACCAGGCATGNTCGTTTTGCTACACAGGNCGGATGGGTCTGATTAGACAGCTTGANGCATNTGAAATGGTCNTGCAGGTAGTTTTGGCGAATCGNTGGATTAANGAAAACNCNGATTGGTTGGANAGAAATCGTTTGCCTGCTTCTCAAAAGGTTACTCATATCGTTCTAATGGGAATGGGAGAGCCTCTTGATAACGTTAATAACCTNATTCAGGCGATTAAAATNCTGACCGAGCCTAGAGGCTTGGACTTTTCGCCTAAGAGGATTTCAGTCTCAACAGCNGGACACTTGGATGGACTTAANGAGCTAACCAAGGCTTTTCCTAAAATTGCTATTGCTTTTAGTCTTCATGCAATTNATGGCAAAGTTAGAAATCGGTTAATGCCTATTAATCGCCGTTGGCCTTTTCAGGATGTTCTGGAATTCCTGAAGCAGCATTTTGAGACCCATCAACCTAANGGNTGGTTTTTAATACAATATACGCTGATTAGTAAGGTTAATGATGATCTGGAGCAAGCAAAGTCCTTGGCCACTTTACTAAAAGATTTGCCNGTTAAGGTTAACTTAATCCCACTCAATTACATAGACGTTTCTAGCTTTACCAGTCCAGAGCCAGATCGACTTCACCAATTNNGGGATGTGATTCATAACGCNGGTATTAGGGTCATGATTCGCTATTCTAAGGGGCAAGATATTAGCGCAGCGTGCGGNCAATTGGTGATTTCAAACAAGTAATTTCAGTGAATAAGTCTGNAAACTTCCATTTANTATCATAAAGATNANTTAAATCAAAAACTTGTATATTTTCAGTTCTTATGAATACTTCTCAACTTATGTCTTTTTCTGCCGAAAGATTAGCGTCATATTGAAANTTTATTGTATCGTGAGCACCATTNTTGAGTGAACAAGGCTTTAAAATATTNTTTTCTAAAAGNGATTCTAGAATCCGAGNTNACTTTANCGGTAAGCTCTGCTTGGTCGAGAGTNNGCCTCCAGCAGNTTTTNTAGATGANGCAACAGATAAGATGAATGCTGAGGTTTCAGCAGGCAATATTCAACAATACCACCTTTATGACNAGCAAATTTCTTATATCTGGAGTTTCGTACGAAATCATATGAGNCCNGAGCAGGCCGAGAATATTAATCTTCAAGTTATTTTAGCTCAGGGAGGNCCGAGGCTTTCTGNNGTTATATTGTCCCAGCCCACTCATAGTAAATATCTTTTCCAAATTAGTATTGATCCTGATTGTGCNACCTATCNTGATTGGAGCATCTCAGATTTTCATTTNGANATCTTGGTTAAATCAAGATCTTTGNGNGNTGATNGGTTGGNAAATACTGCTCAGATTGATGCTTGTTTCTATAAGCTGCAGNCTGGGATNCCGATCAAAGATATTCCGGTTACGGNANTTCCGNAAAATNTTCTTGAGNTTTCTAAGCCATGGAAAATTATTCTCAATAAAGCTCGTGGNGAAGTAAGTATCCATNTCAATGATTTATNTATCTTTTGGGATCAAGCTNTATTAGATACGATGNTAATAGCTTGTGAAAATACNATAGTGCACTTGANCGAAACTGGNAGTNNAAGATGGNANTTTTTNNGGGAGCATTTACTNANTGCAATAGAAATAGCTAAAGAAGGNNTAATCGCACCNTGGAATACAATGATTGGTCTTCAAGATCAATCTNAGNNTAGCTATTCTCTCCCAAAGCANAANNCTNATNTNATNGCTAGGCNNNGNNTATCGCAAAGTNATTATGAAGNNTTATTNCTNAAGGANTTGACTTTATCCCAAGACTACCGATTCGAAGAAAANCCATTTTTTCATGATGGTAACTTAGTGATAAAGTGTGATGTCAAACATCCAGGTGAAATTTTGGTTACAGGAGATTTAACCGTTAATGGTGACATAGGTATGACCATAATTACTGTTGGAGGTAATTTATCTGTTCAGGGCCGTATATCAGCTAACAATAAGGGTCGCATCTTTGTCGGTAAAAAGGTTGAAGTCGGGTCTGTCCAAGATTCAACTCTCGTATGCGGTAATAGTGCTGTTGTCAAAAACGATATCATAAATAGCACGATCATCAGTGGTGATAGTATTCGAGTCATTGATCACAACGGAACTATGTGTGGAGGTAAGCTAATAGCAACGAAGAGTATAATAACATCCTATTTGGGGTCGATGACGGGTGACAGGACTTTATGTTACGTAGGTGTAAATTGGGGGGTTCAATTATCAGTTTTAGTAGGAGGCGAACGTTATCACAATACTGCAGAATTCGAATACTATATCCGTCGTAGATTGCTAAAAAGTAGGTTGAAATATGCTGGCGAGCAGCTTGTAAGCGATATAAATGGTCAAGATAGATCGGAATCTCAATTTTTTTTAAAATCAAAGGCTAAAACAAAATTATTGTTTTCTAAAAATAAAATACAGCACAATAATCCGTATATATCTGTGACTAAAAATCTTTATTCCAACGTTGCCCTAAAAATAGGAACAGTCAAGGTTCCTATTTTAAAAAATTATTCCAATGTGCGGATCAATGCTAAACATTTCTCTAAAATTTACATACGATCAATGAATACATCTGCAGAACAAGAAGGTGAGAGAGAATTTAGATCTAAACTTGGCTTGGCTAAAATTTGAAATCATCTTTATCTATGATTCTAAAGATTTAAAGATAATATGCCAGTTTAGGGTCATCACTCTGACTCTTAGAGATGTATTTTTCTAAACGTTTTTTTGAATCACCTAGAAAGTCTTTAAATCTGACTCCTATACCTATTTGTACATCAGGGTTACTTTGATCGTCTATCTTGCGTACAACTTCTCCCATGACTTTGATTGGTTTTTTGTACCCTGGTAGAGAAAAACTGATATCTAAATTGGTATTTGCAGCTATATCTAGCTGTGTAGATAGCAGGATTCCTGAGTTTGATACATCAGCAATACCGCAAGTAATCTCTTCTCCGTTTAGAGAAAAAGAAACTAAACCGTCATGAACTACTCTATTTGTTTTTCGTGTGGATTGTTCCAGAACCGACCTCAGCTTTTCTATGAAATAGTCGCGAGGAATAGGTAGTTCTACAAAAAGGTCTAGACCTGTATTAAGCAATTTTTTTACCGTGCGAGGCTGATTTTCAAAGCTGGTGAAAACGACAGGTATCTCGCTGGTTTGTTTATTGGCCTTAAAATGATTACATAAATCGATGGCATTGATCTCTTTGTAATCAAAGTTAATAACAATGATATCAACGGGGTCTTGGCTCAATATGGTGTCTGCCTCACTGTAATTGGCTGCTTTTAAAATAGTAACACCTAATTGTTTGTACCCGGCTCTATCGAGGTCTGTCGTGAAGTTCTTGTCATCGATGGTGAGCATTCGCATTAGATAATCCCTTATCCTGTTTTCATAATCTCCGACCATCCTCCATATCGGCTACTCACTTTCGATCATGACTTTATTATAGGTAAAAAAATGTAATCCTTTATAATAATGGGTTTTTTATGTTAGGATTTTGACTTGCAGCTGCGTTTCGACTATTTTTTGTTTTCTTTAATATAATTACAGTAAGTTAGAGGGTTTCGGTTGTGTTGAAGAATCGTAAGCACCTATCTAAAAAGAAGATTAGAGCAGATCAGCATGTTTTGGCGATGGGCCTGGCGGATTCAATCAGTCAGGCTAAAGCCTTGATCATGGCTGGTAAAGTCATTTCAGGCGATCAGCGGGTAGAAAAACCAGGTGATATGATCTTTGCGGAAGCCGAAGTACGTCTAAAAACAGATGATAGCCATTATGTTAGCCGAGGGGGAGAAAAGTTAGCTGGAGCAATAAAATATTTTGCCTTACTTGATTTTATTCAGGGAAGGACTGTTCTGGACGTTGGGGCTTCCACAGGAGGTTTCACTCATTGTTGTTTGGAGCACGGGGCAAAAAAAGTATATTCAGTTGATGTTGGAACAAATCAATTGGCTTGGGAAATGCGCAAAGACCCAAGGGTTGTAGCAATAGAGAGAAC
>PBRN01000117.1 GCA_002725955.1 Pseudobdellovibrionaceae bacterium | reverse complement strand
ATCTTTCCACAGACTAACAACTTCTCTGGGGAAATCATCAAAATCGAGACCACTTTGATAGCTCAGCCCGCGATGCAACACATCAATCGTACTGCTAAAACGAAAGGGCCGAGGATGAGATCGCAGCTGTATACCTAGTCTTATTTGATGACCCATAATGCTTTCGCTATCATCAGACTGCCCATAAAAAAGGTGCCCACCAAACCGGGTGCTTAAGCCTTTCTTGTTAGAACGCTGACTCCACATACCTCCCGCTTTAAGAACTAAACTATCTGCATAGGGGAATACTGTAGCATTCCAGCGATGATAATCACTTAGCCCTGTCTTACTTCCTTTTATAAATTGAGCATAACGCCATTGATCATCACAAAGTCCATCTAATTCTATGTTATCCGCACATTGGCTAAATATTTTAGCTCCAGTAATCAATTTAGACATTTTTTTTGAATCGAGAATACGAATGGTTCTGGGTTCTGTTGCCAACCGTTCGTTTGCACCTACAATGGGAAATCCCATACCACTATCACTAGAAGCATATAATGGTCGNCGCCGCGGCATATGCCAACTTTTAGTATAGCTNTCTTCCCGATCTACCCGNTGTTTNAATCTATATNTTCTATANAAATTCANATCATCTATATCAAGCATGCTATCTTCAGCTTTNAGATCACGCCCAAGAGCATAAAAATAATTTTTNCTACCNTTACCAATACGATGAACTCGGAATACATTATGACTAAGNGCANCATCCTCTGAGATTGTATTGATCTGCCCCTGATACCAGTTCTTNGTNTGATTTCTCTTAGTAACNACCCAATTACCATTGACCTTATGNGCCATATTNACACCCATTAGNCCNCGATAACCTGGAGCGCGGTAAATAATTTTAACCTTATGATTACCTTTGGGNAANCTAGCTGTNATTTCTTGCTTTTTATCNGACAAAAANATCGTTTGCCATGGNTTGTTACCGATCTGAACACCTATGAACCTAGGTTCATCTATGCCNGGCAANGTAATAGGAAAGTGTTNAAAACTCANNGATATCNTCGTTTTTTTTCTAAGCAATAGATTAGATTGATAGAGTTGATCNTCNGCTATAATGGTTTCAAANTTATGTAACTGTGANCCCAAAAGNTTATCATACANGTTTAAATAAGGTTGATCTGGCGATCTACTATTNTTCTCTTTCCACACACTATAGCTCANGGTTTGAGGAGACATAAACTGCCAATGCCTCCCTTCCATTAAGAANTTCTGCAACAAGTATTCTTGCCANGTNTTCTTNNTGCGGTTCAGTAAANTAACCAATAGCTTATTNGCTANTCGATCATAAATCTGTTCATCTTTAGTNGTTCCTAGTATGATAACTTTTTGATCCANCTTACCTTTAAAAGAAGGTTTCCATAAATTCATTGTATAAGCCGGNAAAGTATCTTTATTACTNACAGNGCGAACATTCACTAAATACCNAGTATCTGGCCGTGTGATATTAATTGATAGACTCTGCTTNCCTGTCAGCAGAAAACTACTNGGCCGACTTACCGACCTACCNTGAAAAAGTACTTTNGTCGATCTATACAAACTATTAAGCAAAGGNCGAGAAATCGCTTTTCGTTCACTTTTAAAAGACAACCAATCATTTTTCCCTGAATCGCCGACATCAAATATAGCTCTGACTGAGACCAAATAATCCTTATTGGGGTCAATGAAATCGATNTTCAGCGAAGAATTNTTTGTAAGGAGATAAGATCCTGAACTTACCTGCTCTTCTGGNTCTTTTAATTGNTANTGNCCTTGCTTCACTAAAAAACTTGGNGCTGATNATTTNTTCACTAAAGAAATNGGNANTTTATTAACATTCGGATCNAAAAAATCNTTTNTANCCCAAGCCGACCAAATTTCNTGCGCTCCTGATTTAGAATCTTTCANNTATGGANCCAATAGAAAAAAAGCGATTTTCTCNTGNTCNAGCTTNTATAATTGATCAATAATCTCNAATCTCAGGCTTGAACTCTGATCTCTTTGATAGCGAAAAATNTTTAANGCCAACAAACCCCATGAATCATTCATATGGGNGTAAGCCTTCTCAATACATGCTAGCTCTTGCTNAATATTGCCTTTTTGAATCTGNAATTGATTGATGCAGTAATTAAGCATCATGCGNTAACGACTGGATTGATCCATTAATTGAACTGACTTAGTAAAATCTCCAGTATACCCTTGATTAATTTCNCCCTCAAAATTNANCTTNTGAAAAAATTTGAGCCAAAGTANTCTTTTGAGCCAATCCACTTTTTTTTGATAGCGATAGGGNAAGTCTATNTCGTTATTAGAACCTATGTAATGAATCAACTGATCNGTTATATCATGTTTACGCTCGTAATTTTCAATAACATCGACCATAGAAAAGGAATCAGATTTCGGAGACAACACGTGCACGGCAAAGGGAAACCAACTNCCAACATCTCCTTTAACTATCCGAAAATTAGTTATGTTACTTGGNATCCTGAANTCNTACCTATGAAATTCAGGNACTTNNCCGGTTGACTTAGACTCAAAAATTTGGTTATTAAAGGTCAATTTTTTTTCCAGTTTACCTTCTGCATATAATTCCAAATCGAAAGTCTTAGCTAATCCTTCCNCTAAGAAAACAGGCAAAAGTANGCGACCTAGGGTTTCAACGCCTTTGACAGGATTCTGATACGAAACACTTTCTCTAGTAAAAAACGGCTTAATGAAATTACCCTGCTGTATCTGTGACTTCCAAGGGNNAGGTTTTTCATCTCGATTCTTAAATAATCGATAAGACATTGAATTCATCTTATCATTTTCAAAAATTACTTCAGGTCGCATTTCCCGATAGTACAGGAACTGTCGCCTTAACTCTCTGCCATATAGCTGCAGATGTAAATAGCCATGGGTGCTCAGGTGCAAAGCGCGGATCGATAAGTATTTAACTAATGCTGACAGAGCAGAAGCATTTTTTGCAATCGTTCGCCTCTGATATTGCGCAATCTCAGCGTTAGATAGCTCTCCCGTGGATTCTATTTCATAGACGCAGTTTGAATGGTTCTTAACTTCGATCAGCTCATTAGGATCTTGACCTGCCACATAACGGATACTTGTTTTCCCGACTAAAACATCACGCCCCTTATATTTAGCTGCATCTTCAGCAGCTGGCGGAGAATAAAATTCCATCGCCTGCTTAGCTTTAGTGAAATTTTGATCTTCGATTTTGTCTTGCATCATTGAGCCTAAGCTCAAGTAACAGTATGAAGATTTATGATCATCAGCTTTGTTATACAGCTTCCTTACTCGTATCCGATACAACCGCATCGGCTCCATGGTAAAATAGCGTTTCACCAAGCTGACTTGATAAGGAAAACCAGATAGTTTGCCTTCCCGGGAAATCACATTGAGATCATGCTTAGCCCTAGATATCTTAGACCAGTATAGTGACCGATTATCGTAGTCATGGTATTCACGCATTTCCAACTGTAATTCAACATCTGAATCTCCAACTATTTCGAGCCATCTCGAATCGGTAGTAAATCTACCGCTATATAAATGCGTACCCTTTAGATCGAAATCTGGTTCTATTTGAACTTTAAAGCCACCATTTAAAACCTCAAAAATTCTGAATTTCCCAACGTCATCGTGGGATTTCATCTTAATACTTAATTCCAAACCTTTTATCTGATTAACACTAACAGAATCGCCGCTTTTAAGAGATAAAGAGTTGCTCTTATTATCATATATAGCGTCGCCCTGAAGATTATAATCTGTAGCTGACAGAGGAAAGGTTTTAACAAACATAGGCTTCGACTTTTTAGCCTTCGCCACTAGAGGATATTGATATTCTGAGAATGACGTTGCTGTAGTCGACATTAAAATAGTCAGGATAAAACCAGCTACACTTAGCTTACGGCACATGTTATACACCTATAATGGGAAGTTGCACCGGCCTATTAAATAGCTGCAACTGCCTGAATAATTTTTTGCAGAGCTAAACGCTCCTGATAGTGATTAATAAGCTTCTGTCTATATTTATATGACAGCTCTATATGAAAAAACTTTCCTTGTTTTCTACTTCGGATTAAGCGATTCTGGACATTCTTAGTTGCCCCTAGTTCAGAGGTATCTCTCCCATAAACCAGAATTGTCTGATCTCGATCCAGACCAATATTTTTCAAAGCTTTTACTATCCAAGCAGAGTCTCTTTTGTGACCACCACTCAAAATCATTTTTGCTTTTTTACCCCTNTCGCCAGTTCTCTTGCTCACNGTAAAACCATGAAACTGAACCACCANACCATTAGAATCATGATCGAGCAACTGATTTGTTANATCNTGGAAAGGTGAATCGCGGCGATGAGCAAANTCATATTCTCGGCGATGTCCCGTGCTATACCCACAAACATGAAACATAAATTCCGAGCAAAAAANTTCNCCTAATCGACGGGTATATAGATCAGCNANACCATGAGGAATTTGCAAAGCTACAGTCCTGTCTAAGCTGCCATTTTGAATTTTATAGATNCCCAGATTAGCATTACTGTATGATTCAATACGGAGATCGATAGAAGAGTTGAAGTTATGTTTTTTTTCTTTTAAACCACGTAANCCTCTAGCTAAAACTAAGTTTAAGGTCTTTCNATCAGAAACATATTCAATCTGACTNNTCACCCCNTTAGCTNTAACTCNAGGTCTTATCGGTNCTCTAGCTTCCTCAGAAACCACATTTTTTGCACAACTCAATAAACTTACACAGCTCACAAACCGAATGATATTTTTTGTTTTCTTAGAAATCACGGGAAGCTCCCAAAGTTAAACAGCTACCGACACAATCCTTAGATTGCANGCGAGAAGGTTTACCGAGAAAGGGNTCTTTTAATTGATCGGCTAGNACAGAGATNAAAAATTTGGANTGACCTTCTAGCTTNAGATCTANATTTACTTCNCCTATGGGNACATCAGCTTTNAACTTCACNGGTATAACCACCATAGATTCCCTCGATCCTTCTTTTATGTTCCAGATATGTCTATTCACACCATCATTTACAATTTGAAANACCTGAACNGGCTTCGTATAATCAGAAAAAACAGNTGTTTTACTCTTGTTNTTACTTTTNATTCTGACCTCTAGTTTACCNTTNGGTTTAATATTTCTGGGAAAAACAACACTAACTAATAATCTCTGNNTACTCGTTTTNTTNACAACACTGTAACTCACNCGCCCATCTATTGATTTGTAAAAAAACCNTTTCTTCAAAGATGGNTCTGATGATTCAATCGGNAGNTCAGCTGTATATAGGTTNACTGATTTACTAACCTTCCAACTAGTTTNAAACTGATCATTAACCGGNATGAGAAACTCGCTAATTCCTGGTTTCAACTGAATCAATCNAACAAANGTTTCCCCATGATATACCTTNAGAGANGCCGANCGTTTTAATTTATTTATCGCTATCACTGGCAGTGATTCTCGTCCATAAAGTAAATCAGAGTCAATAGGTGAATTTATACACTTTAATTTTTTACTGAGACNATCAAATCCATCATTACTTTGATTTTGNCGATCCTTTTNTTCCANNGTTAAAAAGAATCTTCCTTCACTCCGGTTATCGGGATCAACATTAACATAGCGCCTATATTTTTTTGNNTTNCCCTCGTTTATTAAACTAGCGTAGCTCATCAACAGTAATTTTTTTGCTTCTTTTCTATCTTTAATAACTAAAGGAATCCATGTTCNNTTATCAACATCATCTTCTGTGTAGCCCGATGTATAGACTTTAAGATGAGCTGCCGATNTACTCCTTCGCGCAACCCCATGAATAAAGAAATCACCGCTATGATCNCTNTATAGTGTTACAGTATCAGCACCCTTCGGTGGATAAATNACTAATTTCCCTGGATATGANAGCTGTCTCAATTGATCTTTAACAATGACTCTATCAAANGACGATCNGTCGATATTCANNTTTTTCTCTATNTCATCAATNACCTCTCCATCCTGATCTTTNTAAACNACAGAATAATGCCTGNTGNTCCGNCTATCGTCTGTTTCCATAGCNGACCAAATAGTCAATTTGAGAGGATCCTTTCCTGATCTCATTGACGNCGGTATTTGATAAACGACCTGNGACTCTGAGGAAGACTTTTGNACAACNTAACGCTGAATTGAACTAGTAAGATCAATTTGCTGCAANGNNGCATCGGTTCCCACCTGGTATCTAGCACTCAAGTATACAGGGTGACTCGCNTTTAATAGAATACGACCTTTAGTAAAATAGTAAGTAGAAGAAAGCGAGTCTGCAGTANAAACATGATCACAGTTATCAGCACCTTGNGTCTCAGGCTTTTGCCAACATATATTCAGCAAAAGTTTTCCAGCATGTTCTTCAAATAAGGGGGTTATATTAAACGTAACTTCCACCTTCTCNCGACGTATAGGCAAGATAGCACCGGCCTCAGGACCNAGCAAAGCACCATATGGGTAGTACTTAGGCCTCTTTGANTTTTCCTCTACCACGTTCTTATAAATAGTAGATTGCCTAAAATCACCATCAAGCTCACCTGATGGCCCCAGTGCGACTGGAACCCTCTTGGCAAGATTACGGCCAGCTACATGACTAATTTTATTTTGAGTAAGTCCTGTGTTCCTCAAAAAAGAATATTTATCCACCGAGGACAAGCGCTGCCAACGCAAACCCGCCCGGTAGTCATCGATACGCGTAACCCCCTCCATTCGAAACTGTATTTTCTGNATAGGATCCGAAATAGCACTCAATTTAACGTCTACAGTATGGGCTCCTTGATGGTCCTGTAGGCTTTCTCGAATAACAGTACCTAGACAATATCGAACATGGCTATCAGCTTCATCAGTCACAAGCCTACTATCAGATTCATGGCATGACACTTTATAGTCGCGCGCCCAACTTTCGATAACATTGCCGTCAGCATTGCGATAAGCTACTTCAACAGAGTATTCCAGTCGACTGTCTCGAATCCAGTTTGACAGGTTATTTTCGGTTTTTCGAACGTAAATTAGTGGCATAATTTCATAACTTCTAGCCTGATTAGGTAAAAGAAAACTCAAGCTAGAATCATTAACAGGAGAAAAAAAGCGATGCTTTTGAACATGTAGTTGTTCAATTTCACAAGAATATAAAAATGGTATCATGAACCATGGAATTAATTTAATCATAGCTTTCTCTTATCCTCGCTACTTTCGAGCTTCAAAGCTTGTGCCCTTCCCACAACGGCATCAAAACCTGTTAATCGCAGATATTTTTTCGTTTTTGAGGATTTGCGAGACAACCTTAAACTAGTAGCCATATCTTTGGCAGAATAGACTAGATCGAATCGATAATCTTTGTTGCGCTTTTCAATATCCAACAAAAAAAGTGGATTTTGAGTACGAAGGTATGAGCTGATACCCTTGGCCACCACTTCATCAGCTTGCCAATCCAGAGCCCCCTCACTTGATCTGAATTCAGTAGTTATTTTTTCTCGCCCCATAATATGCCAATTTCTCTCCCACACTGATGGACCAGCTAAAGGCTGAAATCGAAACAAACATTCTCGGGAAACATCCATGGCGTGCAGAGACAAACCCGCAACCCTCAAAATACCAGCTAACCGTAGGTTAGATGTATCACTAGATTTTTGTACCATTGAAAAGTGAATATTGTGGAAAGTATTGATTAAATTCTTGGCCGCCATCGAATCAGCGTCTAATGAGGGGCTGATTTCAACTCTATATAATGATTCAGCGGTATCTTTCTCAGATGAAACTTCGTTACCAACTCTGATTTCAAAAACCTCATCTACCTGGAAAACACTTCTATGACCCAAGGAGGCTAAAATACTGCCGGCTAATGTAACCGCAGGTTCATCATTGGTTGCACTAGATGAGGTAGGATGGGTAAAAAGAAGAAAACCTCCTTGGCTCTGCTGGTGGAGCCACATAGCAAACTCCAAATTATTCCTGCCCAAAGAAGGTTGATCTAAAACTAAACCTCTATGTCTCTCATTGCCGACACTTATGCTCAAGAATCCTAATTGTGAGTGATTTACATTTAAATTACTTCCCGCATCACTCAAAACAATCAATTGCCTATTTTTTCCAGGCATGTTCAAGATACTGATCTCGAAACCTAAATTATCGGCGATTCCGTTGATTGCAGATAATTCACTAATATCTCTACTACCCGGCTCAACGTTAATAGCCAATCCGGCCTGCCGCCAAGAACCAACGAGTGTAAACAAGGGTGTGATGATTTGTTTAGTAAATATATTCAGATCGCTCGGGGACAATTTTCGATAAGCAACGCCCTCATCTAACCCTCCGGTCAAACTGGGATTATCTGGTGACTTAACTCTGATAAAATTTTCCAATGATGTCTCATGATAGACAGCCACATTTCGATGGTCAACAGCAGCAAAGTAATCGGCTCTATTTTTCTGAATGACCGGACTTTCTTTAGGTAAAATCCCAAGTAAACCAAATGAAATACACAAACCCAGTACTATACCGGCAAATGATAATGACCCTATACTTGACAAGAGTTGCCAACCAAAACCTACTTTTTTAACAATTTTCATCGCAAATACCGTTGACATAACGTAGCCAAGCCCCAAAAAATCTTCCGGATTCAAAGATAAAAGTCGAGCAACCAAGATTCCCAACGTCATTTTATAAACAAAAGCTAGGTTAAAGAAAAATAAGAGACCATAGGCTCCTTCCAGAATCTTGCCTTTCAGATTGAAAGATCTGATCAGAACACCAGCCAAAGCGGCGATAACAAGTGTTTCCAATATCGTACAAACAATTTTGATTGGATCGAAAAAACTTAAAGCAATCAACCCAGGAAACAGGATACCCGCAATGTCCCAGCCATATTTCAAGTTGAATTGAGAGGCTATAAACACAGTAGTCATTAGTAAAATATATGATTTCGGAGAATCTGGGAGATATTGCGCTGCGCGATCCATATGCAAAGACATGCTATTAAAATTAAAGTCTGTAAAAGGGATCAAAAACCACTTGATAACAATAAATGTTAACAAACAAGAAATCAGAGCCGATAGCAGCCCATAGCGAAGCCCTGGCTTCCATATCTGATTAGCCATCAAAGGGACCAAAATTAGGCCAAAAGCAGTCGTAGAATGTTGCAGGTCCAGAGCCACGAAAGTAGAGGAGCTATAGTGAGCCAAAAGAGGTAAGACTCCGCCTTCAATAAAGATCCGAACAAAAATACTTGAAAGTAATATAAGGAAAAAACGATCCCGACCAAAAAGCTTAGAACCCAACCCCATTTTAATGAGCAAAACACAGATACCTTTTACAATGGCCCAAGCGAGAATCGATTCAATAACGATGAGAACCCCAGACAAAGGGA
The DNA here is from genome assembly GCA_002725955.1 of Pseudobdellovibrionaceae bacterium. GTDB lineage: Bacteria > Bdellovibrionota_B > Oligoflexia > Oligoflexales > Oligoflexaceae. Next base: position 1,504 of record PBRN01000117.1, on the reverse strand, counting down.
AGGACATGGTAAGCGGCACCAAAAATCCCGGAACAATTAAGCCAGATAAGGTAAATCCCCACAGTAAATTCAACAGGCATAGCACCCATACGCCAACCCAGATCGTGGTCATCATAGAGAAAGATAGAGATGTATCTGAAAATATAGTGAAGTCCATTTTTGTCAAAACCAGTTCTATCTAGCAGGATAGCAGCTTTGTACTAATGTATCTTGTCTTCGGGTATTTAGCCAAACAAGATATTATTAATATCTGTCGGCAAAAACAGACTTAAACAGCACTCAAACCTTGGCTGACCAGTCAACCTTTATACCAACCTCAATTTATAATCGTTCTAACGACACAAAATAATATCGGCATCTTTTTATTTTTTGCTTTTTATCTTTGCCTGACTACACAATCACAACTGTCTCCAAACTGAGAAACTTAAGATAAGATCCTCATGAGATCGTAGTGGTATACCAGCAAATGAGAAGTACAGTGTCCACCAAATTAAAACCTGCGAGCATAAGATTGTATTCATTAGAACAATAATCTAACTTTGTTTGTTACCACTAGTCACTTGATACTAAACCGGAGGGCAGACATAGATTGATTACTAAAATGAGCAGAAGATAAGCACCACTTACTTCAACGAATAGTAAGGCCATTTGCGAGATGAATATCATATTCAAGTGTATTTAGATCTTGACTCATCTTCCATTTATTAATTTATAAAAGCGAACATGGCTGTCTGCTGAACGCAACAATGCCTGTAGTTTCTTAAAAATCACTGAACAAAATTTGCCCGGTTCAGCTGAAAAAGAAGAGAGATACTGTCAAAATTCAGAAAATTATTTCGACAAAAATTCACGCCTTTCCAAAGAAAGGGGTAATCATGTAGGTTGATAAAGTACGATCAGTCATATCAACTATTTTACTGCTAACTCAGCATATTGCAGCAGACTAGTTAAGACTCCCTGCTCCTTGCCTGATCTGGGCTCAAAGCTGAATTAATAGCATGCCGCAACGAACTTCTCTGCCAACAAGCTCCTACGAACTTGGTCCAGACAAGCACTTGTTCGTCCAGTATTAACTGAGCCCGAAAAACCGGAAATTCCCACGATCCATAATTGCCCGTAGAGCGTAATTCACAGCGCATAACAGCTGATCTTTTTGCACAAATATCAACTAATTTCTCCACCGAACTTATGTTCAACTCCGAAATTAATGCAGGCAGGACCAAATGATCAGAGGGAATCCTGGAGTCCCAGACAGCAGGTTGGTTCCAAGGAACACCATGAAATATAGACTCAACCAACGCAGGGCTAACGATTTGTCCGGGTGTAGCAGGGGGTAATTGCCGCAAATCAATCCAAGTGGTTACCCCACGATCGCCTCGATGAGCATAATTCACACATTGAGCAACGGAATTCTCTGATAACGAATCAGTATATACATTAACCTCCGCCTCAGGTAAGGGAGACATCGGTTCTGGGGTTGGTTGAAAACAATGACGCAACTCAC
>PBRN01000116.1 GCA_002725955.1 Pseudobdellovibrionaceae bacterium | reverse complement strand
TCTTCATTACTTAGACTTTCATTACTGAAGTGTTTTGTGCCAATTTTTTTGATATACCGTTGGACAAAGTCATATAAATTTTTGCCTGAAAGCCCCATATCATAGCCTAATTGGCCATCAGTCGTGCAGGGTATAGCAGCATGGAAGTACAGTGTATTATCTACGACCCGATAGCTCTCACCTTTTTCAAAAAGCCATTTTATATCTTTTTGCAGCTTGGGCAGCGTTTTGAATTGGTTCGAAATATCATCGGCTATTTCTTGTTCTTGTGGTGTAAGCTTTGTACGATCATCTGCGGAAATAGTTGGGAAGTAGCAATCAAGAAATAATGGATTGTCTTCTTGAAATTCTGTCCAATCCTCACTCTTTGGCCCGACTCCCAAAGGAAGCAATTCTAATAGGCTTTCATAGCGTTCCAATTCTTCCTGATAATCATAGTTCTCGATATGATTTACATGCCGAAGATTTTGTACGGTAAGCTTTAGCTGAATAACTAAAAGAGTTTTACACATTCTGGCGGCAGAAGCTCCACCTTCTCGTTTTATATCTTTTACCAGTTTACCGCCCGGCACTTCAGAATATTCTGATTCTGCATATTTGCGCAGTTTGTCCAAGTTAAACCCATACCTGGAGAGAAAATCTACATTATTATATCGTAGCGATATTCGTAATGCATCGATGGCAAGGATAGGGTTACCGATACTTGCTCCCATCCATAAGATGTCATGGTTACCCCAAATATAATGTAAAGGTGCGCTGTGCTCGTGATCAAACCACATGCGATAGAATGATATTAATTTATCTGCTCCTTCGCCACGATCGAAGGTATCGCCAATATTTATATGCTTATCAAACATATTCGTAACTACGAGTTTGATTAGTAAAGACATCATGATGGGAAAAATTTGGCTACTTTTTACGATTCCTTTCACTAAACCATCAAAACTTATTTTGTCTGCTGATGCATACAATTTTAAGACATTTTCTAAAAATGAGGCTGGAACTGATTTGATGATACGCCTTTCATCTCCGCGGGTAATAGACCTTAATAGATGTAAGGTATCTTTTAATATTCTTTGCCGAGACAAACCATGTTGCGAGCCTAACTGATCCAGAGTCAGTAAAAACTCTTTGGGCACGGGTATGGAAAAAATATCAGGTGCATCATAAGTTAATTCGTCTTTGTCTATAGCAGTAGTGATATTCTCAAATTGAGTTCTGTTAACAATCAGCAATAGTTGTTCAAAGCACTGACAGATTTCAGAAGAGTATGACTCCCCTAATATCTCCTCGATAACAATTTTGAAGTAGCCCAGTCCATTCTTCATCCAATAGAGGTATTTGTCCCATGATCCATGTAAGTCAGAATAAACCACATAAGTGCGTGGGGGCTTTTCCAGCTGCTTATGGATCAGCAGTTTGCGGCTGATCAGGTCCATGACAGGCATATCTCTATGCTTAGCTACATAGTAGTCTTTTTGACTTACATTCTCAATCAATGGACTCTCCGTTTTCACCGTCTATAATGTTTTTCCATTTAGATACCTTGACCTGAAAATAGTGATTTTGCAAGCTGCATTGATTCCACTAGATCTCGGTGGGCATGGGGTTGAGAGCTTTATTGATCTTTATCACAAGCCAGCCAATTGTTTTCTGCTATCACCAAAAAGACTTGGTGCTAATATGGCTTATTTTGGTTTCTTTTGACTGTCCATCAGTTTGCTTCTTGTGGCGGTTTTATCGCATCGTCAGTGCGAGTCGTGTAGACCGTAGGTAAAAAGCCACAAGGACCCAGTGGTGGTAGCCAATATTGTCCGAACCCACCGCTTCCATTAGCAGCTATATTAAACTTAAGTGCTATACACCGACAACCCATGATGCCGCTCCTGTTTTCAGCTATACAGGCGACATGTTCTCCCCACTCTGCGAACCTTTGAAATTGTCGTCGAGTTTCCAGGCTATATTCCTGATCATTACAGATTGCTCCCAGTTGATATTCATCTGGTATGGGAAGGGGTTGATATGCGCCTGACCACAAATTTACTTTTGCTTGTTGCCACAGTGTTTCTTGTGCATCTGATTTTTTAAGTGACTTATCTAGATGATTCCAAAACAGAGGGGCTCCAGGAGATGGCCAGGTTAATAGAGTTCCATGATCTGTATTGTTTTGTCGGTATATAGCCTCTGCTCTGTTTTTACTCCACAATTCTCCTAACCAGAGTGCGAACATTAAACCAATAATATAGAAGCTTGATTTACGTGATGGGTTACGCCACAGGACGATAGCCCCTCCTAAACCAATGACCCACAATAATGGATCAATGATAAACATAAGGGGGAATGATGGACGTAAGCTAGAAAAAGGCCAGAAGAACTGAACTCCATAGGAAGTAAGGTAGTCCAAGAACAAGTGGCCGCCGATGATCCATCCTATTGAGGTGAAGATAATATCTTTATTCCAAAAGCCATATTCCTGCCGATAGCGATTCCCCATCATGCAGAATCCAAGGGCTATTGAAAATAGCACCATGACGGGGATCCCAATAATAGAATGAGTGAATCCTCGATGTTCAAAGTGGTATAGATTATCGTCAAAAAACGCCAGTATGATATCTATATCAGGAATATTTACCGCAACCATTGCTGTGATGAAAAACCTTGGACCTATGGTGCGAGCAAGCTTTGGGGCAATGGCTGCTCCAATAGGGCAGGCAGCAAGAGCATGAGCTAGATTATCCATTAAGGGTCCTTTTTATTTCAAAGATAATGGATACCACGGCCCAGTATTGTTTTTAGTATTTTGGGAGTTATTCCCGTGGCCTCTGTATAAGGGTTTTCCAGTTGCTTCAAATTGTCAAGTAAGTCCTCTACTAAATCTTTGCGAACCCATTGGATAGTCGAGCCACCAAAGCCTCCTCCAGTCATTCTTGGTCCTAAAACTGGGGGCAGTCCATTGATTTTATCAGTGTTTTTCTGTTGTTTGGATGCTAATTTTGAGGCGATTTCCTTTACAACTTTGCAGGCTAAGTTCAATTCTTCGCAGCTCACTTGAAAATCTTGATCGAGGCTATTGTGGCTGTCGATCATGAGTTTATCAAGTTTATCTAGATCCCCTGATTGTAGTGCATGGCAGGCTAATTCAACTCGGAAATTTTCAAAGATGGCATGGGCTGCGCAACCCGCTGATAGTTCATCAAAGTATTCTGACAACCAGCCCTTGAAAGTTTTTTGATCCTTAATATTAGGCCAGTATTGCTCAAAGTGTTTACTATATTCTCCGAGGGAATCATGATTCACCTTCAGTATTTTATTGAGAACTTTTACTGCATTTTCGCAGGCCTTTCTTCTCTCATTGTAGGGACTGTCGGAAAGGACATGCTTAACTCCAGTATTAAATGCTAAAAGTTGATACGATTGATATCGTTGATGGAGTTTGATTTTTCGGGTTTCCCACTCCTTTTTAGGCGGATAAGATAGAAAATCTATGTGTAATAAACTACCTTTTTCGGATTGGATAACTGCTAATTGATCCATTAGACCGCATAATGTGCCGGCGAAATGGTGCTCGGTTTTCATCGCAGATATTGCAAGTTCATTGTCGTTAATACTGATATTGTTCCACCGACTGAATATTTTTAGGAGACCCGAGGCGAGAGCAGCCGAGGAGCTAATACCAGCACCACTGGGTAAACTAGAAATAATTTGTACCTTAATAGCTACTTTCGGTTCCGTTATATCTTTCTGCATTAAAGCATAGAGAGTTCCAATGGGCCAGATTCCCCAATTCTCTTGAAACGGATGATTCTTCGCAGCTTGTGCGGGGTCTTCTTTAGCCCAGGCTTGCACTTGCTTCCAATCTAAATGGATGATTGGTTCGATGCTGTCGCTGCGAATTTCTGCCCAAGGAGCTTCATTTGGCTCCAGTTCTATTTCGTGGACTTTCATGAGAAGGTGGGCATCAATAGCGAATGGCAAAACTTGTCCACCATTATAGTCAGTATGTTCACCTATCAGATTGAGTCGTCCAGGTACTTTTAAGGTCCAGTCAGGTTCCCCTGTCATAGGAGGTCGATTGGCGATTGTTTTCATAGCCTCTCCTCATCAATAAATTTTTTAAAATGGGCAGGGAATCTTGCGCAATTGATCTGCAGTTTCTTCTGGAATCGTGTCATTAATAAAAAAACCGGTCCCACTCTCTACTCCGGCGAGGTACTTTAGTTTATTCTCTGTGCGGTAAGGTGGATAAAACTCGATATGCCAGTGATAATTCTTTTGGTCATAATCACCAGCTTTAGCCTGATGGTGTGCCATGACGTAAGGCATATCAAATCCAAATAGATTGTCATATTTATAGACTAGCCTCTTCAGCGTTGTGGCTAATTGCTTGATCTCTTGATCATTCAGTTGCTCGATTAAAGGTCTATGACTTTTCGTTGTGACATGGACCTCGTAAGGGTATCTTGCAGCCTCAGGTACGTAAGCCAGAATAGAATCGGTTTCTAAGATTATTCTTGAACCATCTTTCAGTTCCTTCTCGTTTCTAGTGCAAACTAAACATTTTTGGTTTTCGCTATAAAATTTTGCAGCATTCTCATGTTCGATGGAAACAAATGGCGGAGTGTGATTGAAGGCATATAGTTGTCCATGAGGGTGGTGTAATGTAACTCCGATTTCTTTCCCACGATTTTCAAATAGATATACATATTCGATATGTTCCATAGCTCCGACTTCGCGGGAGCGATCCTGCCAAACCCTTACGAGCGCTTCTAAGTGCTCCTGCGAAAAATCAGTTAAGTGGCCTTCGTGCTCCCGAGAAAAAATGATGACTTCACAGTGTCCTGTGGGTCCGCCTCCGNCATCATGTTTCGACAAGCCGGGGAAAATGTTTTCGAATACTGCCAAATCATAGGGCTTATTGGTTGATGGTATTTCTGACTTTATCGGATTGCCATCAGGATCTGTCATNCCTATTTCCATCGGACATAANGGACAGTATTTTGCTGGTGGCAAGAATGGGCGAGCATTTCTACTGGCTGAGATCGCAACAAATTCTCCACGTAAATGGTTGTAACGCTGGTGAGGNGCTGTCCANCTGCTNGGNCGTGTTATACCGAAATCNTCGACTTTTAANGGNTCTTTGTTGTCCAGGTNTTGATAGACGTATTGATAGAAANTCCTGCCGTCAGGTTTTTCGATTGCNAATCTGTTTATTTTATTCATGAAACTTTCCTATATAGTCACNCTATTNGTTCTATCGTTCGGAACCTAGAGTCAGCCCTTTGATGAAATGCTTTTGTAAAAATAAGAAGANCAGCACTGGCGGAATAGCTGCGATGACTGCGCCTGCACTTTGTAAATGATAAGAAGCAACCCATTGGCCTTTGAGGTTCTGCAGTGCTACNGTAATTGGTTTTAGCTCATCGGATTGAATAAGAACCAGAGCCCATAANAAATCATTCCATATCCATGTGAATAACAGAGTAGACAGAGCTGTTATAGCCGGCAGCATGACAGGTAATACAATCTTGAAAAATATTTTGGACTCGGAACAACCATCTATACGGGCTGCCTCTATCATGCTGTCAGGAATAGAACTCATATAGTTCTTCATGAAAAAGGATCCAAAGCCTGTTTGAAAAGCTACGTGGAACANGATAACCCCGAGATANGTGTCATATGTGTGAAGTAGCTTTGCAGATAGAAAAAAGACTGGTATGAGGAGAATCTGAAATGGGAGTAACATACCACCTAAAAATAAAAGTGAGATACGGTTGCGAAATCGGAACCTAAGCTTAGCTAATACGTATCCATTCATGGAGGAGAAAAATAATACAGCGAGGACACTAGGAATAGTAATGATTAACGAGTTGACGAAATATTTCGAAAAGCCTCCTACGACAAAGGCTTCATAGTAATTTACCCACTGTAAACGATCTGGCCAAGTCCAATAACGCCCCGTATTTAGCTCATCNAGTGTTTTTAAGCTTGTAAGCATAGTGGCTAGAATGGGGCTGATCCAGATAATTGCAATTAATGTTGCGAATATCCAGTATATTATACCCTTTTTTTTCGGTTCCAATTGAGCCTCCTAAGCTTCTTGGGATTTCTGCGTGATGTGCAGATAACTTAAGATGAGCACCAAGCTGATGCAAAANAAAACAACTGCAATTGCCGAACCGTATCCATATCTGAAACCTTGAAATGTCTGTTGATACATATAGTTTGCTAGCACATTAGACGAATTTGCCGGGCCCCCCGCAGTCATAACAGAAATTAGTTCGAAAGTTCTCAGTGCACCGATCATAGTAACAATCACAACGACGATGGTTGCTCCTCGGAGAGACGGTAATATGATGTGCCATAGCATAGCAATTTTACTNGCTCCATCGATCTCTGCTGCTTCGATGACATTTTTTTTGATTTGGCTCATTCCTGCCAAGAATAGAATCATACAGTAAGCTGCATGTGGCCATGAAGCAGCAATGATAACTCCTGCTGTCGCCCAGGTAAAGCTAGACATCAGCGTGACATGTTGATCCGCNTCCATCAGCCCTGTTTTATGTAAAGCAAATTCGAGTAGGCCTAACTCTGGTTGAAAGAACCATCCCCAAACCATNCCTACCACTACNAGAGAGAAAACCATGGGTGTGAAGATCATTGACTTATATAAAGATGCGAGGGGCCCTTTCACATGAAAGAATAGCGCCATAAAAAGGCCCATAAATGGCGACAAACTGAAAAANCACAACCACAGCAGGTTATTTTTAAAACTAGTGATGAATACATCGTCATCGAGAATTTCAATGTAGTTTTCAAAACATGAAAGTTCTTCATCTACGAAGCAAAGAGGGAGTGGGACNGAACGCATGCCATCCCACTCNGTAAAACTCAAGTAAAAGGTTTGAGTAATCGGTAAAATAACATAGATCGTGTACAATATGAGGGAAGGAGCCAGGAACAACCAGGCAGCCTTTTTTTGTGATGACCAGTTGTTAAAAAACATGGACCTTCCTTGTGTGCTATTTAGTGAGAACGGTTAACTCTCTTGCGTGTTTTATCAATCTTTTTGAGAATTCGGTCAANCCGATCTGGGTATGCCATGAATTCGACAAAACCGTCCATCCCAACTTTTGCAACTCTGGGGTCAGCATCTCTATCATAGAATTGGCTGACAGCACTGGCAGTGCTAAGAACTTTATGGCCCTCAATGAGAAACTCATCATTTGGATCTATTTTTGCCTTGGTATTTGGAGAAAGNTGTTTAGCTGTCTCATTCATTTTTTCTTGAGTTTCTGCNCGAGCTAGAAACCGAAGGAACTTTTTCGCCATCTTCTTATTTTTAGCTTTCTTAGGAATCAGGTAGACATCCGTTGGTGCTACTTCTGCCCTCGCTATGCCTTTTTTCATTTCTGGAAATTGGAAAAANCCCATTTTGCCTCTTACATTATCCGGCATTTCCGCNGATATGAAATTACCCATAAGGTACATTCCTGCTTTGCCAAGCCACATTAAAGAGGCAGCTTCTTGCCAAGTCATTGCTGGAGCTGTTTCAGGAAAGGCTTTTCTATCGATAAGTTGACGCCATGCAGCGAAGCTTTCTTTCACCTCGGGAGTGACATAGGAGCTTTCTCCGTTGAGTAACTTCATATGAGCTTTATACCCATGTAGTCTCATATTGATAAAGTCAAACCAGGCCGCTGCGGGCCAAGCATTCTTCGTTCCGATCGCAAATGGAGTTACGCCAGATTTTTTTAATTTTTCTACCGTTGTTAATAACTCTTCCCAAGTTTTAGGTTCAGCGGTAATGCCTGCTTTTTTAAATAGGTCTTTGCGATAGAAAATACCCCATTGATAGTAGGTGGTCGGCAGTAGGTAAGGGACTCCATTAAAGCTGACNGCTTCTNTAGAAGATTTGGAAAATGTGCTGTTAAGGTCTTTCCAAATGTCTGGTAGTGGTTCAACCAGTCCCATGTCCACAAAATACTTTGCTCGATTTCCAGCAAACCAAGAAACGACATCTGGGGGATTATTAGGAAGCCAAGTCCGAATCTGTATTTTGAAGGATTCATGATCAATGGTATTGACCTTAACCTTGACCCCGGGGTTCTCTTTTTCAAACTGTTTTACCAAAGCAGCTAATGCTTTTCGCGGAGCCGGGTCCGAATGCATNGAGTTTATTTTCAGAATTTCTTCAGAGAATGCTGGATTAGCAATAGCCCANAGGAAAATAGTNTNGAGTACCATTATTCCCANGNGGCGGATCGAAGTCCTTGTCATATGATTCACTCCTTAATTTGATTGATCATTTTTTATGCTAGTTAATTGTTAATTCCAAATTTTAATCACCGGTATCACAGTCTTTCCGTAAAAAGTCTATTGTTGCTGCTAATAAACCTAGATGTAGCACTATGAGACGCCCTGACAAAAATCGATTTTGAATCGATATCTATATTGTCCCCATGGTAGTCTGTACTTTTCGTGGGGAAGTGTTCCCCAGCTATCATCACCACCTAAACCCATTTGACCCATGTCGATATGTAGGAATTGACTGTCTCCTGATGGCAGCTCGTGTTCGTGTCCCGCCGCTTCTATTTCTTTTATATCTGATTTTAATAAGCTGAAGTTAATTTGCTCATCTCCTTTAATTTTAAGGGAAGATGTGTTTCCTTGTTGCAGTTCAACCCAGTGGACTTTCATTCGGTTACCTGATTCTTGTGGCTGAATATATGGATGATTTAAAGCTGAAATGCTAGATTCATGAATACCCATAATGCCGCAATTTTGCCGATCACTATAAGTTTCCATAGGACCTAAACCAAACCATTTTAGGGATTGCCAACGAAGATCTAATGGCCAGGTTAGTCCAATTCTTGGCAAGTCCGGTAATTCGCCATTACCGGTTAGATTAAAATCGACTTCAATGGATCCATCTGTCAGGACATCCCATGACAAATGGAGGGCATCTTCAGTGGTACCAATCGCAAAACGGCCGTTAATGCGGATTCTATCGCTACTTTCTTCTATTTCAATGGCTTTGATAGAAGGAACGTTATTGCGCCAAAACCCCTGTCTTCTAGGGACTTGATTGCCTATATCGTTGTTGGTAAGAGCTCGCCAGAATTCGTTACGGACAGGACTTTGTAGGATGGAAACTTTGTTTTTGATCCATGAGTCCAGCATTCCAGTATTTTTGTTGATTAAGATCGAACCCCAATCACCAGTAATGTGAACCGCTGTCTCTTCATCTTTAAGTTTAAGTCCATGTGATGCAGACTTGACAATAGGTGCAGGCTTTATTGCTGACTGTGTTTTGAAGTTAAATTGCTGCCAGCCTAGTTCGAAATTAGTTTCAGCCCATAGAGATTGGGTCCATGTTAGGTCGTTACCCAATGTCAGAGATACTAAGAGATGTCCTATTCCTTTTTGTTCTCGGAATTTGTTTAAATCCAAAGGGATTTTTTGCCATTCGTGCTTGCCTGCAGGGATTACTGGACATGGCACATGGGCTTCTTCAACTATATGACCATCACAGGTTAAACTATAATTTAATATACAATTTTCCAGATTTTGAACTTCATATTCGTTGGTAATTTTTATTTTTCCTGCTAGCTCATCCAGCTCAAAGGAAAACCATTGATGAACTTTTTTAACTTCATACCAGGCTGGGTTGGGCTTTCTATCGGGCATAACAATGCCATTAATGCAAAAGTCATGGTCATTGGGCTGATCGCCGAAGTCCCCACCATATGCCCAGAACTCGATGCCGTTATCTGTTTTATGTCTTAAGCCTCGATCGGCCCAATCCCAGATAAAGCCCCCTTGAAGCGATGGATTTTTTTTGAATGTTTCCCAATAGTCAGCGAAACCGCCGCAGCTATTACCCATTGCATGAGAGTATTCACATAGGATCATAGGTCTAGATGGGTTTTTGTTAGCATATCGTTCGATCGCCGCTGGAGTATGATACATCGGTGCGACCACATCTACGATAGGATCTTCATTAGCCTGTTCATACATAATGGGGCGTTTGGGATCACGATTGCGGCACCATTCCGCCATAGCCACATGATTATCTCCAAAACCGGCTTCATTGCCTAGGGACCACATAATGATACTGGGGTGGTTTTTATCCCGTTCAACCATAGATTTCATGCGATCAAGCACAGCTTCCCTCCATTGAGGTAAACTGCGTGGTATGATATCTCTAATCCCATGAGTTTCTAGATTCGCCTCATCGACAAGGTACAAACCAATACGATCACATATTTCGTACCAATAAGGGTTGGCTGGATAGTGAGAGCAGCGTACTGCATTCATGTTAGATTGCTTAATGAGCCGGGCATCCTGTTCCATCAGCTCTCGGCTTATGGCGCGGCCTCTATCAGGATCGTGTTCATGATGATTAACGCCTTTGATAGTAATAGGGGTGCCGTTAACATGAAGTAAGCCTTCTTTTATTTCTACTTTTCGAAATCCTGTTGAGCAGTTTTCTGCTTCTATTAAGACTTTGTCACAATATAGGTTAAGCTCTACCTGATAGAGGTGAGGTGTTTCTGCTGACCACTTTAGTGGTTTAGGCATTATAGCCGTGACTTCTGTTTTTATTTCACTCTTCGCTGGAATAGGTGGAATTTCTTTCTTCAGTGTAAGGCATTCTTTGCCTTGTGGATCGAGTAATAGAGCATCGATGGTGCAGCCTTTTGCTATAGTCTTTTTATCATTTTTAATAGTAACTTCAATATTTAGCTGGCCATTTTGATACTCATCGTCCAGATTAGCCTGGATAAAATAGTCTCTAAAGTGAACATTTGCGGATGTAAATAAGAATACTTCTCTAAAAATCCCGCTGAAACGCCACATGTCTTGGCATTCCAAGTAGCTGCCGTCAGACCAGCGATAGACTTCCACTGCCAATCGATTCTCTCCTGGCTGAAGGAACTCACTTATATCGAACTCGGCTGGAGTCATGCTATCTTGGCTGTAACCTACTTTCTTCCCATTAAGCCAACAATAGAAAGCTGATTTAACACCGGCAAAATGAAGATACACGGGCTGATTTTGCCAAGATTCTGGTATGGAGAACGTGCGAATGTATGACCCTACGGGGTTAAATAGGTGTGGCACATCACCGGTTGGGGTTGTGGTAAAAGGATATTGAACATTGCAATAAATAGGTTTGCCAAAGCCTTGAAGTTGCCAGTTGGCTGGGACATCAATAGAATTCCAGTCACTGTAATCAAAGTCAGCTACATAGAAGCCTTCTGGGCGTCTTTCGGGGCAGCTAGACCAGTTAAATTGCCATGTGCCATTTAGGGATTTATACCATGGAGATGACTCCCTGGTCTGATTTGGCTGAATTTTTTTTGGAAAAGGCATGCGATTGCAATGCGCAGGCTCTCGATTAATCGCGAAAACTTCGGGGTTATCCCAGTCATGGCGATGCATCGGTACTCCTCAGTTCTATTTATATAGTCAGGCTTAAGATTAACGGAGGTTACCGAAATCTCGGGCCGGAGGCAATACTGGGGAACCTCACCATTAAAAATTTGTTTAAATTTTAGAAATAAGATGGCCTCTTTAAGAGGCAAATAAACTAAGTTGACTTGATCCCCTGCCAGCTGGAAGCTGCCTTCCGGGGGAATCCGGCTTTTTGCGGTGCGATGAATTTGGCGTAAACCTCTCCAGGCGGCTCGATGCTGAGAGTTCTCTGTTTGATGCGGGTCATGCCTTTTCTGCAAAGCTAAGCTAGGGCTGATACGATATGAGGCTAAGATCTGCGATAGGGTGAGCATCATTATGACGTGATGGGGGTCCTCAAAATTTCTGCAAACTTTAAACCGGATGAATCAATGCTATAATGCTGAAATCTGTGAATAAATTTTTAGAAAGGGTGAATGTATCATCTACAGGCTGTGGACTTGTCTATTTCTCATTCGTTAATAGTTAGGTTGATTGTCGGTGGTTCATCACTGAGAATATTCAAGTTGATTCTGAGGCAGTATTTTTTTGAAGTGAGACTCTATGACAGACAAGAAAGCAAAAAAAATAAAGAAGATAAAGAGAATAAGATCGGGCTTTTTCGGTCGTGGGGTCTCATTGTCAAAGATGGCTCTAGGCTCGGGAGCAAGGTTGGCTGGCCATAAGCTGCGGCACGCTTTTTCTGATGAAACTGCCCGAGATCAAGAGTTTGAAAAATTGCTGGCAATGCAGGCAGAGCGGATCGTTAGTGAGTTAGGTCATCTTAAAGGGACTCTGATGAAAGTGGGGCAGCTAATAGCTGTTTTGGGAGAAAACCAGTTACCACCGCGGGTTGTTGATGCTTTTAAGAGCTTGCAAGCCGATTCTTCGAGTTTGCCATGGAAGCAAGTTAGGAAAATTCTGAATAGACGGATGGGTGTTGATTGGCCAGATAAATTAATTGTTGAAGAGGAAGCATTTGCCGCTGCTTCTATAGGTCAAGTACATAGAGCTACTATTAAAGAGACGGGTGAGCAAATATGTCTAAAAATTCAGTATCCGGGCGTTGAAAAAGCCATTTCCAGTGATATAAAAGCGCTTCGCTCAATTTTAAAGATGTTTAAGTTTGTTGGTAGTGATGAAAGCAGGCTTGATGAGATTCTTAGGGAAGTGCAGCTGATGATGCGTCGAGAAATGGACTATCTTCAGGAAGCTGCTACGACTCAAAGGTTTTATGATTTCCTCCAAAATGATCAAGCATTCAAGGTTCCTCGCGTTTACCATGAGTTCTGTTCAAAAAAAATTTTGGCGACTCAATATTTGTCAGGAGTGAGTTTTCAGCATGAAACTGTACAAGAATTGTCTTTAGATCGAAGAAATGCAATGGCTGAAAATTTACTTAGAATTACCTGGGCTGAAATATTTGAACTTAATGATCTGCAGACTGATACTCATTTTGGTAATTATCTAGTCCAGATTGATCCTGATGGTGAGCAAGACCGTATAATATTACTTGATTTCGGTGCTATGCGTAAATTCTCAAAAGATTTTCGTAAGGCTACGGCTATGATGATCAATGCATGTCTTGATTGGAATGAAACATCATTAGAGCAGGGGTTGCGTTGGCATCGTGTTATTTTACCAGGTGATTCTGAAGAAATTATAAAAGCATATTTGGAAAGTGTTTGGATCTGCATGGAAATGGTGCGGGCTCCAGAAGATACGGAAGCAGATAATTGGGAGGGAGACATATATGTTTTTGAAAAATCTACACTACTTGAGCGTAATCATAGAGCTAATATTGAAATTATAAAAATGACTAATTTTCGAGGAGCTCCAGGTGAATATATTTTCCTGGGACGAAAATTAGCAGGTTTATATGGAATTATTTGTAACCTCAAGCCTAGAATTAATCTCAGAAAATTAATCGAGGTTCACCAACAAAATATAACCTAGCGATCTAGGTTTAAGCTTAAAAATCGGCATCTAGATTGGCTTCGAAGTCTTCCTCTTCGTCACTGAAATCTTCTTCTTCGTCACTGAAACTTTCTTCTTCATCTAAATCTTGGTCTGAATCGAAGTCAGTTTCAGAATCTATATCCTCATCATCTTCATTGTCGAATTCGTTAACGTTTTCATTGCTATCGCTGGGGTTATTATCTTCTTCGAACGCAGCTGGTTCCATTTTAGATTCTTCGATAATCTCGTCTTCGATGATAACCTCTTCGTCTTCTTCGGTGAGAAGAACTTCTTCTTTAGCAGGTGAGCGATCTTCCACCATTCGCTTGGCAGAAAAAGTTTTTCTGATTTTTTGATTGCCTACCAGCAGTATTGGTGCAGATCCATTCATGCTAACTTTTCCGGTTAGCGATACTGCGCTGGATGATAAAGATGCGAGTTGTTCCCCTTGCCTTTTCTTGTAAAAGGAAACAAGAATAGCCTGACCCCTTGGGTTATAGAAAGGGATATTACACCTGTTAAAGCAATATTGTAATTGTGAAGGATCCCACGAGAGATCTGTGACGACGACTTCTTGGCCCGCATATCTTTTGAGCATAGGAATATCCACAGAACCAGAAGGAGCTCTGTATCTGTCTTTATTGCTATAGCGACGAATATATTTTTTGGCTACCCTCTTCTTGAGGCCAATTCTTTTCTTCTTTTTTTGCTTTTTTACTCTGCGGTTGAGTGAAGCTTCGGCCTTACCTTGATTTCCACTAACGAAGTTGCCAAGTATAGCTAGAAATTTTCTTTCTACTTTAACAGGGATCTGAATAATCCCATTATGGTAAAGATATCCTGCCACTAATATCGCTATTGCTAATTTTAAGGTATTTGGAGTCATATCTTTGGTCCCTTCTGCCTTCTGCTTTTTGGGCTTAAGTATATCTTTTTACAATGCAATAATTACGCCAGGTGTTATATTTTTAACTCACTGTAATTATAGGTTAGATTTGCTATTTTTTGTATTTTTGGTGTCTAGTGTCTTGGCAGATGCACAGATGTTGGTCAGAGCCTCGTAAGTGTGATTAATTTGAGGATCTGATATTATTTTTTTGATCCTTATTTTATACATAGTGCTATTAAAGAAAACCGATCGTTTTCATATGCCTCGCCTAATTTTTTAACGTTTACAAATTAAATCAAAGCCTAAAAGTCTTTTTAAAATCTGTGGGTTTATTGGTTTATAGTTGGTGGCATAATCTTTGCAGATTGGTGATTAGAGAATTCTCATTTGAATTCTTTTGAAGTGTGTTCTGATCTGAATCTAAAGGTGCTTGCTGTGTTTCTGAATCTACCTAGGTCTTATGGACTGAATCTGGTCCTGCTTATCTCTTATATTTTTGTTGCTATTGGTTGTCATAAGTCCCCGAATACGAGTGGCTTAAAAATTGGTACTGACTATTTGCTATTGTCGGGTAAGCTTCAGTCTGCTGACAGTAGAGCAGTTGGTGAAGTTGCTGTGGATGCTGGTCCTTTAGGTCGTTTAACCTTACCGCTAGATTCTACGGGGCAATTTTCTTTGCCTATTATGGATGAGCAGCTGGTTCTTTTGCGTTCGCTATACTCACCGAGAACCCCTGATTTTCAGATTTCTTTTCAAACTTTAGAAGAACAGAATAGTTTAGCTGCGGTGTCCCCTGTGATTGACCTAAATTCATCCGGGCAAATTTCTTTGGGAAACATTAGTTTGTCAGCTCAAGGGCGATTCCAGGGTTCCGTCTCTTTATATCAGGTGGGTGGGATACATGTTCCTGCCAATGGCGCTATTGTTAGGTTCGGAGCTGCTGCTGCCCAAAGTGGTCCAGATGGTTCTTTTGTCATGGAAAGCTTACCTTCCGGCCAGTTTTATATGACGGTTGATTTCCCGGGTTATGAAACTGGTTTTATGAAAGTCCATATGACTACGGATGGAAATGTAATTTCTGAAAGTCCGGTTGTTCTCATCCCTAATTCCATGGTTGCTGGTGAAGTTATTAATTTTCACAACCTGAATCAAAGTGAAACTCATGATCAGAATAGTCCGTTTCGTCGGCTGCTTTCTGTTTTTGCTGGTCGTCAGGTGCAGTTGATTCGTTATCACCACGATCTTGAAACTTTCAATAGTATGGCTGGAGAGGCAGCTTGGCGGCCTATCAGATCTAATTTCTTCTATGATTTCAGCGGTCCGGGTTTGCATAAATTATACTATCAATTTAAAGGTTCTGGAGGTAACAGCAGTGAAATATTCACAGCTAATGTCCTGGTCGACCTATTTAATCAAGAAGGCACTGGAATTGTAATCAATGATGGGAGCGGGGTGATTAGCGCCCTTGGAATAGAGGTTGCTACTAGTTTTCCTACAATTGCAGCGTTTATGCGCATGAGCTCTACATTATCAGATTTGGATCCCAACAATGTAGCTTTGCCTTGGCGACAAGTTATGCTGGCGACTCAATTGCAACTGTCTACAGAAACCAAAGCTAATCAGTTCATTGAGTTATATGCTCAATATAAAACTCAAGATGGAACGATTAGTCCTGTCTATTCAGCTTCTGTTGTATACGAGCCATTCCCTCAGCCAATGGGTGAGGTTATTGCTATCGCTGATGAACATTCGCTTGGTTTTGCACGTGTTCTAGATCTTGTTCTTGATGTACCCGAGTCAGCCTATGAAATGAGAGTGTATCAGGAATCTACTTCTAGCGGATTTCCTAGTAGCGGCTTTCCTGGTGGTGGCGGCTTTCCTGGTGGCGGTGGTGGCTTTCCCGGCGGCGGTTCTGGAATAGGTATTTCAGCGATGTCGAGTACACCTAGGAGAAACTCATTAGAAAGTATTTGGCTTTTAGCAAAATCGGATTTTCAATATCACTTTTTCTCGGATGGTGTCAAAACTCTATTTTTGCAATATAAAACTAAAGAAGGGGTTACTAGTCCTATCTATAAGAAAGAAGTAGTAGTTCTTAGTGGTCTTGAAGAGTTTGAAGGTTTTCAAATTAACGCTTTATCACAATATACGGGAAGTCAAGATCTGACTATTTTGTTGGCGCCGCCTGAAGCAGCAGTCAGCTATCGTATTGGAGACTCTTCTTTAAGTTTAATAACCGATGTATATAAAGTGATACCTAGTAGTCCCTTCATTTTTAGGACTAATCGTACAGAATGGGTTAATGTTCTGGTTCAATATAAAGATATTAATGGTGATGAACTAGCAGTATACAGTCATGAAATTTTTGTTGATCTTGATATAGGTAATTTTGTGATTAACAATAATGATGCAGTTACTTCTGATCCAAACCTTGACCTGTCCATTAGTCCGGCACTGAATTCCATAGAAATGCAAATTGGTGTTGATGCGCCTCCGACTGCTTTAGATCCATGGTTGGCAAATGTAGGTAACTATCAGGTCGTTGCCTCAGCTTCGGGAACGGTTGCAGTTTATGTTCGGTTTAGGATTCCAAATGGTAATGGGACGTATACGACGACTCCTATTTTGAAAAGAACTATTGATTATACTCCTTAAAAGAGAAGAAATATGTTGAACGTTATCACTAAATATCAAAAGCTTATCTGGATGGTTATCACCATAGTTAACGGTGTTTTGGCTGTTGGAGTAGCCACTGCAGCTCCTCAGAAAGCTATCCAGAATGAAATTTTTTGGGGTAAATCAGTCAAAAAGGGATCAGACCTTTTGTTGACTACCGATCCCTTCTTCAAGAAAAAAGTGACCAAGGTTAAAGTGGATGGACGTTGGTATTCTTGGTTCGCAATTGAGGAGGGCGTTTACCACTGGAGATTGACTCATGCCCATAGAGAGTTGGCTCGGGGTTCTTTTGTATCTGTATTTCCCAGAACACAAGATAATCAAGGTATAAGATTATCCTGGAAGGCTCGATCTGATGCAAAACGATATCTTATCCGTGTGCATCAGCCTGGAGTGCGCACACGATACTATGAAACGGGTCAGACGAATATCGTGTTGGAAAGGCCTGCAGCAGAAACGATGTATGTGGTGATACCATTGCTGCAGACTAAGGTGAAAAGTCATGGTGTCTCATGGAATACTCGATTAAAAATCGCTAATGAACCAAATTGGTCTAGTAAGTCAAACGGTGCAGTCCAGCCGGTAAATCCAAATAGCCTTAAAGAATGGGATTTGATAGCTGGAGGTCCTGCGTCCGGGGCGGTTTATAAATCTTCTGCTAAACCATCGAAAGTAACTACGCCTGTATTAGGTAGAAAGGTTAAGCATAGACATGCGGCAGTTAACAGAGTCGTAAAAAAGCAAGAGTGGGCTGCTATAGCTAGTAAAGCAAAGCTTAGCCAAAAATCTGGTAAGTATCGTCCAAAAGCATTGAAGCGCAAAGCTCCTATGCCAAGCTCGTTTCCTAAAAAGACGATTGCACAGAAAAATGGTCGATTGACTTTAGCAAATCGTCCCCAAGAGAAAACATATTCAAGAACCCCGATTATTGAAAATAACGATGGTGATACCTATATTGTTCCCAGTTTTTTGTATGAATTAGAAACGATTGAATCTTCTAAAGCTGAAGTTGCTTTAGGTTCGGAGAGATTCTCTATGGGCGCTGCTGCTAAGTTCGGTTGGCGTTTGACGGGACCATTTTGGATTATGGGTGATATGTCATATAGATCTTCTCCTCATGGTATAAATGTGGAAGGTCCACTGGGGGTAGGGGAAAGTGAAATTCTGGTGAAGCGTGGGCACGGTTCATTGCTGGCTGGAATTGATCTGAATCGCACCTTCGGATGGATAGGAGAAGAACATCGCTTTATTCCAGCTGTGGGAACTAACTGGTCCTTAATTCCAGCTCTGCCACTCCAATTTAATAGCTTTCTGCAGACGGAACCTATTCCTGAGCAGAAATACGCTGTGATGCCTGGAGCTCATATTGGTTACGAATTTAAACCATCTTTTGCTTGGAGGCTCAATATAGCTGCTTCTGCCTATAGTATAACCAAGCAGATGAACCGAGGGACGACGGAAGGGACTGTTGAAGAGCTGAAAGCAAATGTTGGTGGCAACATAGACTTTTTGACTTGGTCGGCTGGTGTTTTCAACAGGAAAACCAAGATTAAAGAGTGTCATGAAGAAGTCTCGATATGTGATCGTGAAGGTAAGGTGAACTCCGGAGTCACCGAAACAGGCCTTACCGTAGGTCTAGGGACATGGTTCAACTAAGTCTTTCCAATGTTATCCCTTGGGTTATTCTCGCATCTAGAGCAGAAATTTCTAATAAAAATAAAAAGTTACTTATTCATCGGATAGTGAAGAGCGACTTGGTCGATTGGCTTATCATTGGTGGCCCATCTTATAAGAGAAGCAGATTTTCGTAAGCCTAGTTTATTCCAGACCCCAAAGTCGTATGGATTAACTTAAAAGCTCTCTCGTATGTGATTAGTTTTGAAATTCAGCTTGGATATGGCATCAATAGTCATTAAAATCCCCATCTGTAACGAAGGGTGCAACATCCCCTGCGCTTAAATAAGTCAAAGTGAACTGGATCATCAATGGAATTACAAGATAACCCTCAGCTCTACAAAGTTCGTCATTCAATGGCTCACGTCATGGCCCAGGCCGTTCAAAGCCTGTTCCCTGACACCAAATTAGGTTTTGGTCCTCCGACCGATGCTGGTTTCTTTTACGATTTTGATTTTGGTGATTACACGCTCACCGAAAGCGATTTGAAGAAAATCGAAAAGAACATGAAGAAAATTATCAGTCAGAAACAGAACTTTGTTCGTAGTGAATTCGAAAAAGTAGATGAAGCGCTTGTTAAGCTGAGTGATCATGCTGATGAACCATATAAAAAAGAAAACCTGACTAATTTGTCTGATCG